>CAYOSJ010000006.1:4690-42967 GCA_964406595.1 uncultured Dorea sp. | reverse complement strand
ACGGTTCCGTTTCTCTGTAATCATCTGATAATTAGCAATCGTATCCATAAGACTTGTAATCTGTGCCTGTGTTTTTGTGTCAACAGCATTAGGATACATATCACTAACTAATGAAGAATATAGTTCTTCCAAGATCATCTGATTACCACTTGATTCATTTACTTTCTGAGTCAAAGTAGACATGTAATTTAACATGTTAATTGAATTCCGTTGGGTAGGAGACAAATCATCTTCTGGTATTTCTTCTTCCAAAAGATCCATATCTATATCCTCGATTTCCGATGTTTCTTTCGTCTCTAAATCTTCGTCATCCTGTTCTGCAGAACTATCCAATTCTGTGTTTTCCGAAACAAATGAATCATTATCCTTGGATGGCGTTGGCGAACTTGACGCACACCCTGATAATGCAATGGAAAGTGCAGCTGTTACTGCAAATAATTTTATAGCAATTTTCTTTTTACACATGACTTCCTCCACAAAGTACTTTTCTCATTCTTATAGTTCAGTTTTGATCCATAAACTGCTTACAATCATGTCTATTATACTATATCCTTCTAACAAATGATACAGATTTTCAATCAAAGAATTTCAAATAAAATAAGCCCAAAAAAGTTTATCTGATAATTACAAAGAATCCCTATCCACATATTTTTTTCTGACAGGACTCGTTTTTCCGTTTCTTTGATTATTCTCTGTTTTTCTTGCAATCGCTCCAGTATCGAAGCCCTGGATTTTTTCTCTATCTGCTCCGTCACTTCCTTTCTGATCTCCGGTTTCCTGAAGATTTCTTCCAATCGACTGGATAGTTTTCGAATAGCACTCCTGACATTCTTTCCAAGGCTTTCCATCTGAGAGATTGCATAATTCCGCACTTTCTCTGAAGCCTTTCTGTCTGAACTGGACAGCCATTCTTTATAAATCTCAATCTGTTCCTCTGTTGTATTCAATGCTTCCTCCCTTACTTTGTCAGAAACAACTTCGACTGCTTTTTCATAGGCAACAACAGAAACTTCTCGAATCAATGTTTCCGAATCCAGAATCTTTTCTTCCAGTTCTTTGATTTTCAATTCTTTCTCCGCAATTTTCTCCTGTTGTTTCTGAATGATATAATCCTGTTTTTCCAGATATTGTCTGCCACCATAAATAGCTTCTGATTCCACCTCAATTCCAAATTTATGGCATTTCATAATAAAATGGTGTCTCATATTATCATCAAAAGCCATCTTACGATTATTATTCTTTCCCTGCTTTTTTGATGGATCAGGCAGTTCAAATCCTATTTCTTCCAATGCCTTTTCCTGTTTGGGACACAGTTCTCCATATTGATTTTCCCACACAAACACATGACGTTCGTGAATATGAGGGGTTCCTTCATCTACATGCAATGCCCAATCGATAATTTTTACGTTTTTACCAAACAATCTTTCGATAAAATCAAAGAATTCCTGACAGATGCAATATAGATCAAAATAGTTAACTGACGAATCAATATTGCCAATCTGATAAATCGTTTCTTCCGGACAGGTTCTTTTATCATTCAGTAAATCTTTAGCTGTTCTATTCCGTTCCGGATGGCAATTCTTTACATTGCGGGCATTTTGTCCTTTGATAAAATCTGCAAAGATTTCCTCATAGAATTTTTCTTCTACCTGTTCAAAGGTCATCTCTACCGGTTTTCCATCTACAGAAATCCCATGGTAGCAATCCCAATAAAGGTTTTCCTTTTTGCGTTCCGGATCAATGTGTTCGCTGTGCTGCATATCAAATTCATCTGACCTCTGCGGTCATATTCAGTTATGACAAAATGATAGAAATGACAGGCTGATGGTTCCATCCGTTTTTCATCAAGCTCCATTTTCAAGAAGTTCCTCTTTCATTTTGTCATTTTTATCATTTTTGTCTTTTTCCGGAAACGAGGATAGATAAATTTGTTCAAACGGATTTTCTATCGTATCGTCTATTTCCGTAAATTCGTTTTCTTTCGGTGCGGTATCTTTAAAGTAATACGCACCGTCAGAATAGCGTTTCACGCTATAGCCCTTATCACCCATATATTTCCAGAACTGTGATTTCCCATGAGGGGTTCGTCCGTTCTCTTCACAATAATCCGCATACATTTTATAGACATCACTTCGTTTCATCTTCTCATTTTTCTTATGGCACAGCATATCGTCTGTAAATGCTTTCACGCTGTCCGCAGAACGATACAGGTTTTCAATACACTCTTTGCTATGATTACTCCCAACAAAATGCTGCTCCTCATACAGTTTCTTCAATGCCGCATCGCCATATGAATCCCGTAATCCGCTTCCTGATACATTTTCTCCTTTAACTGTGAATCCTTTTCTTTTTCTGAGATCACATGATCCATATCCAAAACAAGAAGGCGACGATAATAGGCGTTTGTCTTATCATCCAGATTCAGCGGAAGCTCATTTGCGGAAAACAATAATTTCGCATAACTGTTGAACTGGGTAGGGTCTTGTCCTTTCTTCTCATAGAGAAGCGTATCTTCCCCAACCGCTTTTTTAATTACATCCACCCGTTCCATTGCAGTGCTGGGAATATCTGCACAGGCATTCAGCAGCTTTCCAAATAATCCGGTTGGATAGAAGCGTTCATTCAGATTCTGCAAAGACATACTGACATAATTCTCTGCACCAATGAGCCGTTGTGCAAAAGAAACCATAACAGATTTACCAGTACCGCCTTTTCCTTTTATCATTAAGAACTTCTGGAATTGAGTGTCTGTGGTCATGCAATAACCAAGATATTGCCAAAACATTTCCTGATCAGTTTTATCCGGGATAGAAGAAACCAGATATTTTCGGATGGTTTCCCCTCCGGTCAGAATTATTTCAGTCTGTTCCGGATGAAAGGAAAAGGGAATCTGATTAATCATCAGATACTTTGCATCATGCTCTGTTATTGTCCAATTCATCACATCAAAATATCCATTCTGGAAGTTAATCCAATGAGACGGCTGATTATTCAAATCCGAGAATCGTTTTTGAACCTGTGGCTGTGACACCAGAAGATTGTAAATGCTCTGAATCGTCGTCGCCTTAATACAATCCCGGAAAATCAATTTCTGAATCTTTGACTTCAGTTGAATCCCATTGTTATTTTCGTGATAACAACCATTTTCATAAAGATATGGAGTATTTCCGAGCAATCGAGTAGGAGGGGGTGACTAACCCCCGTCCTCTCACACCACCGCTCATGCGGTTCCGCAAGCGGCGGTTCGGTTGTTCAAAGATGTGCCTATGCCTTGCACTATCTATTCCTAACTCTAAGCGTTCTTATCCTTTACTCTCAGTTTCCAACCTACCCTCAGATAAGTAACCTCTTTCGAGCAACTGCTATCTTCAAGTATCAGATAAATAGCGTCTGTCTTATCCCAACCGTCAAGCCCTTTCCTCCATCTACTTTCATAGACTTCTTCGGTACTACGACTTGAACTGACTTCTGTATGTTCAGCCATGCCTTACAACATGGGTTACTAAGGAGTAAATATTGTATCACTCTGCAAAGCGTACCATACAGACCTCCCCAGTTAAGGTGCGTAATCTTTCCCTCCACCTATCTGCCACATTTACCCAGTATATCTTCGGATAGTTATTGGGCTTCAACTTGTCTGGCAGTCTTACCCGATATACCAAGCCTTATATGTGATTTCTGTCCGTCAGACCAGAGGTTTGCCATCCGGCTTCCTTCAGATTCCACCTCACGATGGACACCCTTGCCATTGGCTGTAAGTTTCCCACTATCAGGGCACTTTACGGACTTGCACCGATTAGATTACGCCCATGCTGGGCGAACTAAAAAAAGGAACCGTCTGTATCAGATAGTCCACAATCTCCATGTCAAATATGCCAATGCGTTTTCCCTGTTCATTAAATTTATGAAACCGATTTAAATCCGGCGGTTCATTCTGCCTGCCTTCAAATCGCTTGATAAAATCCGAAAGAATGGATTTTAATCCCGGCTGGTATTCTGTTTTCCCGAGATATTCCTTGTTTTTAAATAACCTCCATCCCTGATGATACTTCATCAGATTTTGTTGGAAATATTGTTCCAATGTATCATTGATCCTTTTTTCGAAACAAGCCGGAATATAGCAATATTCGCTTTGATAAGTTCCTGTTAGCATAATTTCACCCATATATGCAATAAAACTATCCACATTATAATAACCGTCTTCCTGCTCCAAAATCAAAATCGCCTTGTAACCGGTAGCAATGATATTAAATGCAATCTCCCTGTCATCTGTCAAAAATATATATTTCTGCTCCGTTCCTTCCGGAGCTGTGTGCATATAGTGTTCCAAGAATAGTTTGTTCATACGTCTCCTTTCCCAATTACGCTCCAAAGAAAAAAGCACCCTTATCGAGTGCTGATGTTCTGGAGAGTAGCTGTTTACCTGTTTATTTGTCGTTTGTTTTCGTATGCTTACATAACTACTCTTCGGTGAGTCCTTACGCATCGTACAGGATCGTCTGGACAGCAAGAATTTCTATGCCGTGAATCCTGAATTTGATCTATAGAAATACCATCCGCTATCTGATATGAAAAGAGTCCGGAAAATGATCTTTTATTTTCCGAACTCTTTTTATGTTATCTCAAAAGCATAAATGCAATAATCCCTGCAACAACAACGATCGCTACTCCCAAAATGATGATCGGCAGTTTAGATACGCCCTCATCATCATAATCATAGTCATCATCGTATAGATCGTCTTCCGGCTCTTCATATCTCTTTGCCTTTCTTGATCTGGGCTTTTCCTCTTCGATAGACAGAAGATCATCATACGCCTTCTTCATCTCACGCTCGCGTTTGTCTCTCACTGCTTTTGGTGGAATGTTAGAATATTTCTGATCTTTTTCTTTTTGAGCCTCCACTTTCTTCTGCGGTACTTTGTATTTCTTCTTACATGTGTAACACAGCAGATAGTTCGGATCCTTCTTTCCCGGGCGCAATGTTTCGCCGCATACTGGACATTTCATTGGTGTTTCTTCCTCCTCGTTGTACATAATTCATTCTTTTTTCTGAAAAAAATACGTCTTTTATTGTAACGGATACTTGTCTGTCAATTCCTTTACCATCTTTCTTGCTTTCTGTACGTTGTCCTTACTTTTAATGACAAGAGCAATGCACTCCGCAATCTTATCCATATCCGCTTCTCTCATTCCACGGGTTGTTACTGCCGGCGTCCCAAGTCTCACACCACTTGTAACCATTGGAGAACGTGGTTCATTCGGAATTGTATTCTTATTACAGGTAATATGTGCCTCATCAAGAAGTTTCTCAAGTTCTTTCCCTGTCACGTCTTCTTTGCTCAAGTCTACAAGCATCAAATGATTGTCCGTTCCGCCAGATACGATCTGAACGCCTCTGTCCAGCAGCCCTCCGCACAACGCCTGTGCATTTTTAATGATCTGTTCCTGATATTCTTTGAACTCCGGCTGCAATGCCTCCTTAAAACAGACTGCCTTACCTGCGATCACATGCTCAAGTGGTCCTCCCTGGGTTCCCGGAAAGACGGCTTTATTGAAATTGAATCTCTCATTCGCCTTTTCATTCCACAGGATCATACCGCCCCGTGGGCCACGAAGCGTCTTATGAGTCGTCGTTGTCACCACATCCGCATAAGGAATCGGGCTTGGATGAAGTCCCGTTGCCACCAGTCCTGCGATATGCGCCATATCTACCATAAGATAAGCGCCGGCTTCGTCCGCGATCTCACGGAATCTCTTAAAATCAATCGTTCTTGCATAAGCGCTGGCTCCTGCGATGATCAGTTTTGGTCTCTCCTTAAGAGCGATCTCTCTTGTCGCCTCATAGTCGATAAATCCATCATCATTCACGCCATAAGACGCCACTTTAAAGTATTTTCCCGACAGATTCACAGGCGAACCGTGAGTCAGATGTCCTCCATGATCCAGATTCATGCCCAGGATCTTATCTCCCGGTTCTAATATGGCAAAGAACGCAGCCAGATTTGCCTGCGCTCCTGAATGTGGCTGCACATTGGCATAGTCACATCCAAATAATTCTTTTGCCCTTTCTATTGCGAGATTCTCTACCACATCCACACACTGACATCCGCCATAATATCTCTTTGCCGGATAGCCTTCTGCATATTTATTGGTCAGAACACTTCCCATTGATGCCATTACTGCTTTGCTTACCCAGTTCTCGGATGCGATTAATTCAATATGAGAATTCTGCCTCTCAAACTCCCCTTCAATCGCTTCCGCAATCTCCCTGTCCACTTTTACGATCTCATCATAAGTACTCATAACCGCACCTCCTTATATAGGTACATTATAGCACTTCTATGAATTTCTTCCAAGTGTAACTTCTACCTTTTCTTCGGTGTATTCTCCGTCAGATGACGGCACCTGTATGGTCACTTCCACCGTCTCTCCTGCCCGGTAATACTGAAGCTGCTCTTTTAATCCCGCCATATCTCCGATCGTGATCCCGTCAAATTTTGTAATAATGGATCCTTTGGATATTCCTGCCTTTGCCGCACCGCTTCCTTTTGCCACCTCTGAGATAAATACGCCCGATGGCATATTATACATCTGTGCGCTGTCTCCATTTACATCCAGTCCCGTAATTCCCAGCATGCCCTGTTCATTTTCCGGTACTTTCGCTCTCGTCTCACGGTTCATAAGCGTCGTGATCGTTTCCCCTGCGTCTGAGACCGGGATCGCATATCCGATTCCTTCTACTTCATTCACTGCGATCTTGGCAGTATTGATCCCGATAACTTCTCCTTTTGCATTCAGAAGCGCGCCGCCACTGTTGCCCGGATTGATCGCCGCGTCTGTCTGGATCAGTCCACCCTCGATCCCTTCCATCGTACGGTCTGTTGCCGAGATAATTCCTGTTGTTACAGATTGTCCATAGCCAAGGGCATTTCCGATAGCGATCGCCGGCTCTCCCACCTGAAGAGATGTGGAATCTCCCAATGCCGCCACCTTGATCTGCTTCATTGTCGAATCCTTGATCGACTTCAGATCGATCGCTACAACTGCAAGGTCCCTTTCTGCGTCCGCTCCTTTGATATTGGCTTCCACACTTTCCTCGTCGATAAAGGAAACCGTCAGAGTCTTACTTCCCTCTACCACGTGGTTATTTGTAAGGACCAGAAGTTCTGTATCTGTCTGATCAATGATAATTCCACTGCCTGCACTGGTCAGTTCCTGCTGGCTCACGCCTCCGAAGAAACTCTGCACTTCCTGGATGCTCAGGTTTGTGATGGATACAACCGACGGCATGGCATTCTGCGCGATCTCTGTAATGTTCGTAGAAATGGTCCCATCCGCCTCCGTCTTAATATCTGCCGTTTCCAGCGCCTCTGCCTTCTTGACCTCATTTCCGGTCTTATCCTCCGTGCCGATCACTCTTCCCACTACATGGCCGGTGACTTCAAATGCTGCGCCTGCCACAGCCCCAAGCACCAACGCTCCACATAAGAAAAGGAGGAACTTTGGCAGTTTCCCGCGCTTCTTCGGCTCCCTCGGGCTCTGCTCACCTCTGTCGTCCTGTTCCGGTGTATAATAAGTATATTGATTCTCCATAAGATTATCCCCTTTCTTTATCCTTACCCTAAGTCTACCTGTAAGTTGTGTTCAAATTGTGATAAATCCTTGTTCAAATCTTGAAATCTTCATCGTTTTTCTAAAAAAACATCTGTATCAGGACCATATAAAAAACAGTCCCTGCTCCGATACTCAGCAGATTGTTCCGTTTCCACACATGTAATCCGGCAGTCACTGTCACCGCCAGAAGTTCCGGCACCCCGTGGGCGCCTGTAAGGATCTGCGTATTTCTCAGGCAATATACCACCAGCATTCCGATGATCGCCGGCGTCAGCACTCTTCCCATATACTGTACTGCCCCGGGGATCTCTTTCCCCTTCGGAAAGATAAGAAAAGGGACAACTCTCGTGGCAAATGTCGTAACCGCCACCGCCAAAATAATGAAAAATGATAATCCTGCACTTACCGGCATTACTCATTTACCTTCCTTTCCAATCTGTCACGTCCCACAAACAGAACAAATACGATACTTAACATCGTCGGCAGGACAAATTTATCTGCGCCAAATACTATAAGGCACAGCACTGCCGCTACGATCCCAAGGAGTTCCGGTATCCGGTTCTTCCTCTCCATCCACTGTTCCACAAATATGACAACGAACAGCGCCGTCATGGCAAAATCAATTCCTTCAGAATTAAATGGGATCACCATGCCCGCGACTGCCCCCAGAAAGGAGCCGATGACCCAGTAACTTTGATTCAGGACCGAAATACAAAACAAAAACTTCTCCTCATCCACATCTTCCGGTATCTTCGTAGTACACAAAAGAGAATACGTTTCATCGGTCAGGCCAAAGATCATATACCACCGCTTCTTCCCCATATTGTTAAATTTCTCAAGCAGAGAGATCCCATAGAAAACATGCCGGATATTTACCATCAATGTCATAAAGATCACATGCAGGAAAGAAATCCCCGGCACAAAGAAATTCACTGCCAGATACTGTCCCGATCCTGCATACACAAGAAGGCTCATCAGCACTGCCCAGAAAAAGGAATATCCCTTCTCTGCATACATCACACCAAATGCAATTCCAATAAACAGGTATCCGGTCATCACCGGTATGGTATATGGAAATGCTTTTTTCACCGCTTCCCTGTATCCTCTCATCCTTCCACCCTTTCTCTTTCGTCTCGGACAACCGAAAAGAACCAGCCTCCCCCAAGAGTCCTGGTCCCTTTCCTTCTCTCATTCTATCTGCTGCCAACCTGTTCTTCATAAGCATCCTGAAGATCCACAAGCGCTTCTTTCAGAAGCGCGTCGGACTCGACAGCCTTCTCAAACTCTGCATTCGTCTCTTCAAAAAGCGCCTGTACGTCCTCATGCGAACTGAGGAGAGCCACATATTCCTGAAGTCCCTCTTCTCCCGCCGCTTCCTTTATCTCATAGTCACTGCCTGTCCCACTTCGCTCCACATAAAGTGTCCCAAGCCCCGGTACCTTCGTGTAAATGTCCTTGATCTTCATATCATATCGGACAAATACAACATAAGATCCTGCATATCTTCCCCGCTTCGTGTATACCCGGAGATTATCATAGGACTCCACAAATCCGCTGCCTTTCCCTGCATCGCTGTAATTCCGGCGGATCATACGGGAGATCCCGGGATACGCCTCCTTAAGAAGCGGATTCAATTCTGCAGTGTCACAGCCTGTATTGACGACTCTTTCTGACGCCTCATTCATCTTCTGTACTTCCTGTGCTTTCTCTCCGGTAAGACCGAATCCCACAATGCCAAGTGCGACTACAAACAGCAGTGGGACGAACCACCTCTTTTTCATAGGCTACCTCCGCACAATCAGTACTCCACTTTTAAAGGTACACACCCGGGCGGATTCGAACCGCCGCTCCCGCCTCCGGAGGGCGGTGCTCTATCCCCTGAGCTACGGGTGCATGATCAACCTTTGTCATATTAACACATTTCCAATATAAAGTAAAGGAAATGCTGTCGACAATTCTTACATTTCCTTTACTTTTTCTTCTACATATTCAACTTTTTCTGCGCCACATCATAATAATATGCCCGGTCAGAAAGTACTTCTTCCTCTTCCACCTGCGTCTCATTAATCTCACGGACCATCCTGTCTAAAAATGATTTGCACATATCCGCCCGTTCCCTCATAAGTATCACTTCATGAACACTGCTGGGAAAGACATAATAATCTCCTCCCAGGATCTCCCCTGCCCATGCAAGACAGCCCGGATAGAGCATCGCAGCGGCTCCATAGCATCGGCTGGAATTACTTAATATGTAAAGTTCTTCTTCCTCTCCCGTCTCATCTTCCACCCCGGTAAGTTCTGTCAGTATCTCCTTCATGGGACGAAGCTCACAAGGCATCAGGCGGCACGTATTCTCACACGCCCTCTCATACACCTGTTCCTTCGTAACACCCCACAGTTTCAGATGTTCATTTAAAACCGCCATGACTGCCGTTCCGCAAACATCCTCTCTCACCTGTACATAGAAGACGATCGCAAGATCAAGATAAGAAATATACGGCATTCCTTTCAGCAGTTCCTCATTGGCTTTCCGGTTGATCACACGATATATGATCTTATCCTTTACTTGTTCATATTGACCTGTGAACGCTTCCATCCAGGATCTCCTGACACATAGTTTATGGTACAGAGCCAGAATCTCCCGCACGATCCCATCCAGTGTGTCACCCTGATTAAAACGCCTGTAATATTCTTCCAGGTAAATCGTCGGGGAGACATTACTTTCCTTCTCGGAAAAAAGGATCCCCTGCCTGACGGTTCCGTTATACTTACGTGCCTTATGAATATGGATACACACATCGGCTTCTGCCTCACGCTTAAGCCTCTGTTCAATTGCCTGCACAAACTGATAATAAGTCATCCTTCTCCTTTCTGCAGACAACAATATCTTTATGGAAATATTATGGTGAACACATTATAAAAAAGCCCTGCAAAAAACGCAAGACTTTTTCATCTGATTTCTCTTATGATTTTCTTAAATCTATGCTCTGGACAGATACTCACCTGTACGTGTATCGATCTTGATCGTCTCTCCCTGCTCAACAAACAGTGGAACCATAACCTGTGCACCTGTCTCAAGGATCGCCGGCTTCGTAGCGCCTGTTGCCGTATTTCCCTTCACGCCCGGCTCAGACTCTGTGATCACAAGCTCTACTGTAAGAGGAGGCTCGATAGAGAATACTTTTCCTTCGTACAGTTTCATCTTCACTTTCTCATTCTCTTTTACAAACTTAAGAGAATCGCCTACCACATCAGCATCTAATGCGAACTGATCCCAGCCGCCTTCTTCTCCATACATAAAGTGGAATAACTCTCCGTCTGTATACAGATATTCTGCCTCTTTTCTCTCAATAAACGCTTTCTTCAATGTGTCCTTAGACGGGTTAAACGTTTTCTCGATCACACCGCCGTTCATAACGTCTTTTAATTTCGTACGCACAAATGCGGAACCTTTTCCTGGTTTTACATGTAAGAATTCGAGACACTCAAATACTTTCCCTTCAATCTCGTAAGTGGCACCTTTCTCAATATATGCGTCTGCCATTGTATAAATCCTCCTTAACCGCGCCCGAATAGCGCTTCATTCGTTGTCTTATCTTAATCATTCTATAATAGATCGCGCCTTTTTTCAACCTTTTTTTCTCAGGTTCTTCATAACTTAGAGCACGCCACGTTTTCTGTCTCTTTTATAAAAATACAGTACGATTTTTTCCAGATACCGCTTCAGTACGATCTGGATCTCCTCTTTCGGATGGATCGGTTTCACGAGAATACTCCTGATCCCGGTACGTTTCGCGCCCCACACATCCGTAAAAAGCTGATCTCCGATAAAGATTGTCGTATCCACATCCGTCCCCATAAGTTCCATCGCCTTCCTGTAGTTCTTCGTAGACGGCTTATGGGCGTCATACACATATTTACTTCCCACAAGATCTGCAAAAGGTTTCACCCGCGGCTCCTGATTATTGGAGATCAGGCACGTATCAAACCCAATACCCTTAAGCTTCTCAAAAAGTTTCACCGCACGATGATCCGCAGGCGCGCCATGAGGCACTAAAGTATTATCAATGTCAAAGATCAGTCCTCTCACTCCGCTTTCATACCATTTTTCAAAATCAATCACATAAGTGGATGCCACATATTCATCCGGGTAAAATGTATTAAACATTGTTCTCTTCCTTTTCTGTCAGACGCTGTACCAGTTCCTCACAAACTTCCAGAACGGTCTTATGGTCTGTATGAATCACAATATCTGCCGCCAGTTCGTATCTCTCCCGGCGCTGTTCCATTAATTCCGAGATTCCCTTCACGTTCTTGCGCCCATGAAGCACCGGTCTGTCGTCACTGTCTTTTACACGCTCATAGATCACTTCCGGGCTTGCCGTAAGAAGAACCACTCTTCCGTTCTTCTTCATCTCCGCAACGTTGCGTTCACGGAGAGCCGCCCCGCCGCCACAGGAGATGACTACATTTTTCTTTGCCTGCATCTCAACCAGAAGACCGGTCTCCAGATCACGAAAGTACTCTTCTCCATAGGTTGCAAAAATATCCGGGATGCTCATCTGTTCTCTCTCTGCGATCATCTGGTCCATCTCTACCACATCCATCGCGAACATGGTACTTAAGTAATCGGAGATGGTTGTCTTTCCTGCCCCCATAAATCCGATCAGGACAATATTATATCCGAACAGTTTTCTTGCCTGGATCCTCTTACTATTGCGCAGGATACGACGGAATACATCATAGATCTCCTCTTTATATTTATTATCCGTAAGTTTCTCTTCCAGCCTTGCCTTCTGCTTTGCTTCCTGCTGCGGCTGCAGGATCGGCATATCATGCTCTTCCTTATACGCCATGATCTTCTCAATGATCGCATTTCTCTCCACAAGGGCGTCGATGATCCTGTCATCACATAAACCCAGCTGTTCCCTGAATAATTCTAAATCATTCATGTATCTTCTCTCCTCGCCATCCTTCGCCAAATGTCTAACGTACGCGTGTATTATATCAATATTTTGTAAGCTTCGCAAGGGAAAATCCATAGACAAAATCTATGGACTTTCCCTGAAACAAGAATTAGTCTTTCTTTTAACAATCCATTATAATTTAAGTATAAAAAGAACGTTAAAAACGGAGGATCATTCACATGAAAAACAATTTCCCACACATTTTTTCCCCTTTAACTTTAAGAGGAATGACCATGCGTAATCGTGTCGCTATGATGCCAATGGGCAGCGACTTTGCAGGACATGACGGAGAATTAAGCGATGAGCACATCAAATACTATGAACTGAGGGCCAAAGGCGGAACCGGTCTTATCATCGTAGAAAATGTCTGCATCAAGTACCCGGAAGGTTCAAATGGAACTACGCAGCTTCGCATCGACAAAGACTGCTACATCCCACGACTTTTCAACCTGACAGAAGCATGTCACAGACAGGGGGCATGCATGGGCGTGCAGCTCAACCATGCCGGGGCGTCTGCCATGCGTTCACGTATCGGTATGCAGCCTGTATCTGCTTCCACCCTTCCATCGAAACCGGGCGGAGAGATCCCTCGCCCGCTTACAAGAGAAGAACTGGAAAGCATTGCCAAAGACTATGGAACTGCGGCAAAACGTGCAGTGAACGCAGGATTTGACCTGGTCGAGATCCATGCCGGGCACTCGTATCTGATCAGCCAGTTCTTATCACCAACCATGAACGACCGCACAGACGAATTTGGCGGCTGTGCTGAGAACCGCGCCCGTTTCTGCCGCATGGTCATTGATGAAGTAAGAAAAGCCGTCGGACCGAGAGTCCCGATCTCTCTTCGTCTTAGTGTGGACGAACTGGTAGAAGGCGGTAATACAGTAGAAGACTGTCTGGAATATTTAGAATTTTTAAATGACGAAGTAGATCTTTTTGATACATCCGCTGCTTTAAACCCGACCATCCAGTATCAGATCGACGCCAATTACTTGGAAGACGGCTGGAGAGCCTATATGGCAAAAGCTGTCCGGGATAAATTCGGCAAACCGACCATTGCGATCGGAAATATCCGTAACCCACAGATCGCAGAGGATATTCTTACAAGAGGCGACGCCGACCTTATCGGACTTGGACGCGGGCTGATCGCAGATCCCGACTGGTGCAACAAAGCCAGATACGGAGATGTATGTGATATCCGCAAATGTATTTCCTGCAATGTAGGTTGTGTGGGAAACCGTATCGGAGGTAATAAGCCTCTCCGCTGTACGGTCAATCCAGATCTTATAAATGGTGAAAAGTACAAAAAAACAAAGGTATCAAAGCCATGCAATGTTGTCGTCGTAGGCGCCGGAACCGCAGGTCTGGAAGCCGCCTGCACCGCCGCTGAAGTCGGATGTAACGTCACACTGTTAGAAAAGGAATCTATGGTTGGCGGTCTTTCCGTCGAGATCTCCAGGATCCCTGCAAAGACAAGACTTGCAGACTTTCCAACCTACTTAAAACACCGCGCATCCAAACTGGAAAACTTAAAGATCGTAACCGGTGTAAACGCAGATATCGATATGATCAAGTCTTACCACCCCGACCTGGTCGTAAACTCCACAGGTTCCGTTCCTCTCCTTCCACCGATCGAAGGACTTCACGAGAACCTGAACCGCGAGGATGCAAACGTGTACTCTATCAAAGACATGATCGACAATGTAGATAACTACCCGGAAGATCTGACAGGCAAAAAAGTAGTTGTCGTCGGTGGCGGCGCCGTAGGACTTGATGTTGTGGAATTTTTCGCACCACGGGGCGCGCAGACAACGATCATCGAGATGCTTCCTGCCATCGGAAACGGACTGGATGCTTCTTCTACCTCCAGTATGAAAGAATGTATGGAAAAACATCAGGTAAGACAGATGGTAAACACTGCACTTAAGAAAGTAAATGCACATTCCTTCTTAGTCTCATACGACGGCAAAGAAGAAGAACTTCCATTTGACTACGGTTTCGTATGTCTTGGCATGAAGGCTTATGCCCCTGTCTGGGAAGCAATCGAGGCAGGATTCGAAGGCGAAGACGTGGAAGTATTAAATATCGGTGACTCTGTGCGCGCAAGACGCATCATAGATGGTACAGACGCAGGCCGCCATCTGGTGCTCAATACTTTAGACAGGCTCGGATTCCGTTAAGATATCCCGGTTCTGTCTGCAACATCCCTCCCCGGCCACAGATGTTTACAAAAAGGACCTGCCGACAGCGGTACCACTGTCGGCAGGTCCTTTTTATGTCCACGACACGTTTTATGACCTTATGCTTTCTTAAGCGCTTTTCCTACATCCTTCTTAAACTTTTTCCACGCTTTTTCATCCTCCACAAAGGCTTTTGGACAATTCTTGCCCGTCACATCGTAATGGCGAATGACATCGTCTTCATCCAGATCAAACTTCATGCAGAGCCACGCCGTAAGCTGTACCATGGACTTATAAGTATCCCTGGTAAATCTCCCGCTCTCGTCCGGGTGGCAGCATTCGATAGATACGGTATCTATATTGCGCTCATTGGAGGCATACGCCACCTCCCATGTAGGCACGCACTGAACGATCTCCCCTTCCAGTCCCACCACAAAATTACTGCTTACCGCCGTCGTCTTTGTATCTTTCAGATTCTCAAAATAATCCCTGTTTTCCATCGCGGTTGATCCGGGATTGGCAGTATAATGTATGACGATGCCCCGGATCTTCTCTGTCTCCTCTCCCGGTCTTGAATAGGGGTTCACCGTAAGAAGCTGCACATCGATATCCGGTCTCGAAGCATCAATCTCATCACTATTAAGTTCAAAATACTCATTCGTAAACCAGGAAGGCTTCATGATCCTCACCGCCCCTGCGGCCACAGTGATCACGAGCAGCACGAAAAAACCCAGCCACATCTTTCTCTTAAAATTTCTCTGGCTGGTCTTCTTCCTTTTTCCTGAATGACGTTTTTTACTTCCATTGTATTTTTTTGCACTCATCTTATCATAAACTCTCCATCTGGAATTTCCTGCGTATGTCCGGTTCTTTTCCTATTCTAACATAAAAAAGAAGCATATTGCTTCTTTTTTATTCGTCAATCCCCAGTTTTTTCTTCTGGAAATCCATATTGGACAATAACAGATTCATGGCAAATCCTACCAACAGCGCCCATCCGGAGCCTTTGAAGGCAAGCACTGCAGCCATAACCCCGGCAATACTTTTATCTGTATTGGTCTTACAATATTCCATGCCGATCCTTGCGCACACATACGCCTGGAACAACAGCGTAATAGCTGAGCCGACACCCATGATCGGTTTCATAAAGGATACGACCGGCACCAAAATAACACTCAAAAATGTAGCCATACGGAAAGAACTCATGCCCCCGATCAACGATTTCATGGCTTTCTTTCCTTCTCTGTAACGCATAGCGACAGACACAGTCATCCCTACCCAGAGCGGTCCTGCCAGCGGCGGAAATGGTGCGAATATCGCAAGGATCAGGTTCCTGAGCCCGCTGATCAGGTTCGAACGGCTGGAATTAAAGTCAATGTACTCATCATTGCGGCTCTCCTGTGCTTCTTTTACCAGTGTCTCTGAAGTCACAAAGTCACCAAATGCCAGCACATAGCAGATCAGCGCAAGGGGCAATGCCCTGATAAACACCGTAAGCGGCGGGAATCCTACTGCAAACACGCTGACTGTATGGAACATGTCCCCAAAATCCGGTATCCTGATAACCGTTCCCAGTTCCAGCACCGGTGTTGCAAGTTCTCCGAGTATGATACCGATAACCATCGCCACCAGATAGGGAAACAGGTTCCCGTATTTTGCCATGATATCAAGGATCTTAAATTTATCTCTTTTCTTCGCACAAAAGGGAGAGAAACTTAAGAACGCCAGCAAAAATGTACCTGCAAGGGTTGCCACCGGCGCTGTCATCAGCTGGCTTCCATCGGCAAGCTGTCCCTGGATGACTGTTATCGGAGCAGCCAGCAATATTCCACCTTTCACGGAAGCGGGCACCAGACGCACAAACTTATCTGCAAGTTTCGTAATGCCCATAAACACAAATATAAATGCTACCAATAACTGTATGGCGATCATTGCCTGTATACGCTCCGGTCCTTTTTCAAACCCCTCTAAAAATGCAAGGGTAAATGGAAGCGTCGGTGTGATCCATCCCGGAACTACCGGATCGCCCAGCCATCCATGCAGCATATACATGAATACTTCCAAAATAACGCAACTCCATGCCAGTTCATAAGGAAGTCCCAGATTATCCGTCAGGTAAGGGATCGAACTAAGGGCTGTCGCCCCTAAGATCAGTCCCTGAAAAAATTCTACATACTCGATACGGTAATGTACTCCCGGAATCCTCCACTGGAAAGGTCCAAGGGGAATATATGGAAGTTCATTCTCTCTTCTTGCTCTTTTCGAACTCATTACCTATGTATCCTCCTCTTTTTTCTCATTTTTATGAATGTCTATTTTTTAACATTTTCTGCTTAAAGAAGTGGAACTGTTGCAGGATAGATGTCTGGCACCTATGGAGCAACAGTCCCTTTTATCCGTGTTGTGTCACATATATATTTTATTTACTTAGTGCGCTCTTTCCAAAGATCTTCACATGCTGCGTTACCAGATACAGGGAACTTACGATTGCCAGCACTGCAAATACCAGGAGCATGATCATCAATGTGTAAACAGCGTTTGCCTCTCCGGAAGCTTTTGTAAGCTGCGCTGCTACGACCGGGATCAGGTAACTTGCCGCACCCATAAAGGTATAGTAGATACCTGTATTTCTTCCCTTCGGACCCGGATTAAATAACTGTACGACTGCAAGTCCTGTCTGAAGCGCTCCGCCTGCCGCAAAGAATCCAAGCATTGCGATCGCCACATAGATGATCGCTACCTGATGGATGAACAATACACCTGCAAGTGCAACTGCTGTAAAAACAGAATCGATCAGGATGACCTTCAGTGGGTTCCATTTTAATTTTGCCATCATAAATGCCCAGAACAGAACCGCACAGATAGAACCTACTGTGTAGATGGAAGTCATACCTGCCGCCTGCATCTCCGTCAGCCCACATACCGCAAGACCGAAGGCTTTTGTATACTGCTGTGCTCCGTACATGATCGCCATACAGAGAAATGCGTAAAACATTACCAGGAATACAACAAATTTGTTCGGCTTGGTGACCATTGCCGCTTTTGCCGCCTCGATCTCAGCCTGTACTGCATCTTTCTTATCTCCGCTTCCCTCGGATGCCGCTGCTTTCTTCTGATCATCATATACGAATGGAGCGATCAGTGCAAGTACAAGACACACGGAAGACATCACGAGCGGAAGGATGATATTCATCTTCCAGTTGCCGGTTGCCGCCATCTGCACAACGAACAGCGGGTATACCATACCGGATAAAGATACGAAGAACTTAATTCCGATAAGCGCTGACCCCGGAGCTGCCGGATACGCTTCCTGCACCGCCGGATAACCGGATGCATCCCAGAAGCCTGACGTTGCCACACCTGAAAGGAAACCACAGACAGAAGCCACCAGTGCATTTGTTGTCATTAAGAATCCCGCAAAACATACGATATAGAGGGCTGCTCCGCCGATCATCAGTTTCTTACGTCCCACACGGTCAGAGATCTCTCCGCCGATCCAGACGCTGATGAACTTACCAAATCCCGTCCATGCCACTGCGGTACTTACCGCCGCCAGTCCTGCCGCATATACCTGGGACTCCGGGTTAGACATGTCAAATCCCCACTGGGTTGCAAAATTCACATTATTCTGACTTAAGATGATTGCCTGAATACCATGTGTCAGATAACAAATATACACACAGATGATAGACATCAAATATTTCTTTGCTTTCATTCTTCTTCTCCCTCGTATGTAAATAAATTATTTTGCCTGCTCTGCCTGAAACTTCTGATACTCTTCAAGAGGCATCTTCTTTCCTACAAATAATTCATAGTTTACGGCGCCCTGCTGCTGAAGCATTCCGACTCCGCCAATCGCTTTACAGCCAGCCTCTTCCGCCTCAAGGATCATCTTTGTCTTCTCTGGATTATATACCGTATCAGCAACAACCAGATCCTTGCGGAATAAAGATTTATCGATCAATGTGATATCCTCATAAGGTTTCATGCCCATGATCGTCGCATTGATCACAATGTCACAGTGATTGACCGCATCTTCCAAAGCAGCTTTGTCCGCCAGGTCCTCTACGGTTATTATACATTCTGGACAGTGCTTTGCAAGTTTTTCTTTCGTTGATTCTGCCCTTTTGAAAAATTCATCCTTAGGATTAAAGATCTTCACTTCTTTTGCACCGTCAAGGGCAAGCTGTACCTGGATCGCTGTTGCCGCTCCGCCGGCTCCAAGAACAACTGTCTTTTTATCTTTCACATCGACTCCATTTAACTCAAGGTTTTTGACAAAGCCAACACCGTCCGTAATATGTCCTGTGATCACGCCGTCCTCATTTACGAACACATTACATGCTCCGATGATCTCTGCTGCCGGAGATAATTTATCTACCAGCTCTGCTGCAATGTTCTTACACGGCATGGTAAAGTTCCCGCCTCTCATCTTCAGAAGTTTAATGGTCTCAAATGCCTTTGGCATCTGCTCTACATTTACATCAAATGCCATGTAAGCGTAATTTAAGCCATCATGCTGAAAACTGAAATTATACATTGCCGGTGAGCCGGAATGTCCTACCGGTGTTCCAAATAATGCAAGCAGACCTGTACGTCCGTCAATTCTTTTTTCCATCTCTTTACCCTCCTGAACCGAACGCCTCCGGGGCGTCCGGTCAATCTTTTATAATTTTAATGCTGCATCGTAAGCTTCTTTTGTTGCGTCTAATGCTCTTCTTGCTCTTGTAGCGTCTCCTACTACATGTACCTCAGGAACGATCGCCTTTAATTCCTCTGCAAAATCATAGATGACTTCCTGTCCTTCGCGGTGTGTATATCTTGAACTGAAGCCCATGGAAAGTACAACCGTGTCAAATCCTCTTACCTCGTAAAGTGTCTCGTCGGATCTGTCCGCTGCATTCTTGTAACTTACTCCGTCAGAGAAGATCTCAGATACTGCTGCACTTGTGATCTGCTCGATCCCATACTCCTCAAATGCTTTCATTAAGTATACCCGGTGCTCGTGGATCACGTCTGGTCCGATCGTATCTCTCATCTCGATCACAGACACTTCATGGCCCTGCTCTGCCAAAAATTCTGCTGTTTCAGCTCCTACCATGCCGCCGCCTACAACTAATACTTTATGACCTACCGGCCATTTTCCATCCAGGCAGTCAATTCCGTGGACGATATCCGGATTGTTGATACCTTTGATAAATGGAAGGATCAGTGTCTCAGAACCTGTTGCAAGGATCACTGCATCTGGAGTATCCTCTTTCAACATTTCTGCTGTCACTTTTGTATTCATCTTTATCTTCACACCGGCCTTTTCACATTTCACAATATAACTTCTGATCATATTTGTGATATCGCCTTTTCCCGGCGGGTACGCAGCCAGTCTCATATTACCGCCCAATTTATCGGTTGCTTCGAATAACGTTACGTCATGACCACGTTTCTTTGCTGTATATGCTGCATACATACCTGCAACACCACCGCCGATCACATATACTTTTTTCACTTTCTCCGCCATCGGACACCCTTCTGCTTCACGCCCTAATACCGGGTTTGCAAGACAGCAGATTGGTTTTCCTGCATACATATTTGCAACGCAGCCCTGCAGACATGCAATACATGGCGTCATATCTTCTAATCTTTCCTCCTGCGCTTTTAACGGCAGATGCGGATCCGCAAGTGACTGACGTCCGAATGCGACCAGGTCTGCTTTCCCAAGTTTCACCATCTGCTCTGCATACTGTGGCTCCGTATGACGTCCTACCGTGATGACCGGGATAGATACACTTTTTTTGATATTCTCTACCAGTTCGGAAGAAAAACCTGCATGAATGCCCGTAGGTGCCCACATATACTCGTCTTTCAGGTGAACGGCACGGGATACATGCAGTCCATCCAGTCCGCAGTCCTCCAGATACGCGGCAACTGCACACATATCGTGATTGTCAAGTCCACCGAACATATCCTCTGTGCTGTTGATACGTGCAAGCACTGCGATCTTACCCTCTGTCCTGGCTTTTACTTCTTCGATGATGAGACGGGAGAATTTCATTCTGTTCTCAAAACTTCCACCGAACTCATCGATACGCTTATTTGTTCTTGGAGACATGAAGGAATTCACCAGGTAGCCGTGTGCCATGTGGATCTCTACCGCGTCCACACCCGCTCTCATGGCGCGCTCTGCTGCCGCTCCGTAGCCTTTTACAAGTTCATATACTTTCTCTGTCGGTACTTCCACTGGAATGTCTTTCCCGTCTTTTGTTTTGATCGCTGTGGCAGCCTCGATCGGCGCTCCCGCATTCTTCGCATTTCCTTCCGGTCCTGCATTCTGCAGCTGGATGGAGATCTTAGCCCCCTCAGCATGTGCCGCGTCACAGATCCGCTTTAAACTCTCGATGCTGTCATCATTGTAGAGGCACGGTTTTCTGGGGCCTCCTTTCGCTCCCTGATGTACGACAGATGCTTCTATCGTAATAAGGCCGAACTGTCCTTTTGCACGTTCCCCATAATATGCCACGGACTGATCACTCCATGTCCCATCCGTATTGGCGAAGTTATTTCCCATCGGCGGAACTACAAAACGGTTCTTTACGGTCATTGGACCAATCTGAATTGGTGAAAACATATATTTAAATTTCATGGCTTATCCTCTCTCCTGATCATATTTCCTGCTGCTTATACAGTCTCAGGCCAAACTTCATTTAAAACTTTTACCGTGTTATCGTATGTAAATGCTGCCGCCTCTTTTAATCCTCTTCCAAGAATTTCATCAGAGATAACCTCAACCCCGATCACCTTTGGATCGATTCCGGCGTCTTTGATCATTTTTACAAATCCTGCCGTATCTTTCGCTCCCGTTCCCGGCGCAAGACGATCATGCATAGATTCATCTCTTAAGATGCTTTTTGCATAAGGTCTTTCATAAGCATCATTGATCTGGATAGAGATTACTTTCTTCGCGATCTCCTCTGTTAAAATGTCGTACGGCTGGTCTGCACGTACCCAGTGCCATGTATCAAGAATCAACATCGCGTTTTCACATCCGGATGCTTTTACTACTTCCCAGCCTTTCTGAAGATCCGGGATTCCGCTGTATGGCATTGGCTCAACACCGATAATGTATTTTCCCGCTCTCTGGCATAACTCTTTCAACTTCTGTGCTGTATATTCTACAGAATAATTTTCCATCAGACCACAGTTGATATGTCCAACTCCAAAAAGCTCACACATGTGGAAACACATCTGCTCTTTATATTTCTGCTCATAAGAACGATTCTCTTCACACCACTGTACGATATACTCGACCTCGGTTACTTTCATATCGTGCTTCTTAAGGATGGCAAGGATATCTTCATCGTGAAGTCCTTCATTTAATGCATCTACATAAGTCTCTGCACGAAGACCGATCCCGTCGTATCCTGCTTCCTTTGCCGCGATAACACGATCCTCAAATCTGCACTGATCTCCAAGTGTCCATGAACTGATTGTAATTGGGTTTGTCTTTGACATAATATTTTGCTCCTTCCTTTTGTATAAATTGAACATTCTTCCGGCTCAATTTCATCTGACTTATTATAATTTGATTATAATGTATTGTTAAATTAAAAACAAATTGGTAATATTACCCGAATCCATAGATTTTGTTTATAGTTTATGTTAAACTTTACTACACACAATATTGATGCAAAAGATAAAGGAGTCCTGTATGAATCTGTATCATCTTCGTTATTTTGCCACACTGGCACATCTGGAACATTATACAAAAGCCGCAGAGATCTTAGCGATCACACAGCCAAGCCTAAGCCATGCCATCGCTTCCCTGGAAAAAGAACTGGGCGTAAAACTATTTGAAAAAGAAGGCCGCAATGTGGTGCTGACCAAATGCGGACAAGCCTTTCTTACAGATGTGGAACAGGCCCTTGATATGTTAGATTCCAGCATAAATAAACTGCAGATGACAGGAAGCGGAGAAGGACGTATTGATATTGCCATGCTTCGAACCCTAAGTACACAGACGGTTCCTGGTTTTGTCAGAGGATTTCTGGAAGATAAGGCAGATAAAAAGATTGATTTCTATTTCCACAGTTCCACCGGACTTACCACCGATATCCTGCAAGGGCTGAAAGACCGCCGGTATGATGTTGCTTTCTGTTCCATGATGGATAATGAACCATTGATAGAATTTATTCCGATCGCCAGACAGGAACTGGTCCTGGTTGTTCCTCTGGATCACCCGCTGGCTAACCGGGACTCTATTGACCTAAAAGAGACGCTGGAATATCCGCAGATCGTATTTTCCAAACGAAGCGGACTAAGATATGTCATAGATAAACTCTTTGACCAGTGCGGCGGAAGACCACAGATCGCATATTCCATGGAAGAAGACCAGGGGGTTGCAGGTCTCGCCGGCGCCGGATTCGGAATTGCCGTTGTTCCTTATATGGACGTTCTTCATTCTATGCCGGTAAAGATCCTCCAGATCAGGAAGCCGACATGGGAACGCAGATTTTATATGTGTACATTAAAGAACGTATATCAGGCGCCCGTAGTACAGGCATTTAAAAATTATGTGATCGAGCACGCAGAATTGTAAAACTCCTTTCACAATTCCGAGATGATTCAAAAAAAGGTCTTTCGCTGCTGCGCAAGACCTTTTTCTTCTTTTATTATCTTCTTATTCATCTACACTGTAATTCGGAGCCTCTTTTGTAATATGAATATCATGCGGATGACTTTCTTTCAGAGATGCGGAAGAAATCTTTACAAACCGCCCGTTCTTCTTCAGAGATTCAATGTCCGGGGTTCCGCAGTATCCCATACCGGAACGAAGTCCTCCCATAAGCTGGAATACCGTATCTTCTACGCTTCCTTTATATGCAACTCGTCCTTCCACACCTTCCGGAACAAGTTTTTTCGCGTCACTTTGGAAGTAACGGTCTTTACTGCCGTTCTCCATCGCTGAGATAGACCCCATGCCACGATATACTTTGTATTTTCTTCCCTGATACAATTCAAAAGTTCCCGGACTCTCATCACAACCTGCGAACATGCTTCCCATCATACATACATTCGCGCCTGCCGCGATCGCCTTTGTCATATCTCCGGAATACTTGATACCACCGTCTGCGATGATCGGAATCCCATACTTGTCCGCTGCTTCGTAGCAATCCATAACTGCTGTGATCTGCGGAACACCGATTCCTGCAACCACACGGGTCGTACAGATAGATCCCGGTCCGATACCAACTTTGACTGCGTCAACACCCGCCTTTATAAGCGCCTCTGTAGCCGCGCCTGTCGCTACATTTCCCGCGATCACTTGGAGATCCGGGAATTTGTTCTTGATCATCTCTACGGTACGGATCACATTCGCAGAATGTCCGTGCGCAGAATCCATAACTACAACGTCAACATGTGCATTCACCAGTTCCTGTGCTCTTTCCAGACAGTTTGCCGTAATGCCAATGGCTGCGCCGCAGAGCAGACGCCCCTGTGAATCCTTTGCAGACAGCGGATATTTGATCTGTTTCTCGATATCTTTGATCGTGATAAGACCTTTTAAATTGAAATCCTTATCTACGATCGGCAGTTTTTCTTTTCTTGCCTTTGCAAGGATCTTCTTCGCCTCGTCCAGCGTCGTACCCTCAAGCGCTGTGATCAGGCCCTCGGATGTCATGGACTCTTTAATTTTCTTAGTGAAATCCTGCTCGAATTTTAAATCACGGTTAGTGATGATACCTACCAGCTTCTTGCCTTCTGTAATCGGGACCCCGGATATCCTGAACTTTGCCATCAGATCGTTGGCATCGCCCAATGTATGCTCTGGGGAGAGATAGAACGGATCTGTGATAACTCCGTTCTCAGAACGTTTTACCTTGTCTACTTCTTCCGCCTGTTCTGCGATAGACATATTTTTATGAATAATACCAATTCCACCCTGACGAGCCATCGCGATCGCCATACGGTGCTCTGTTACAGTATCCATACCTGCACTCATCATCGGTATGTGAAGTTTAATACTTTTTGTAAGATATGTGGACAAATCCACCTGATTCGGAATTACTTCTGAATAAGCCGGTACCAAAAGAACATCATCAAATGTAATTCCTTCTCCTATAATCTTTCCCATGATCTTCTCCTTCCTTTATCCTGATATTAAATGCTATAATACAAAATCTTACACTCGTTTGTCAACAGGTTTTTACTTTTCTCTCACAACTTTTCTTGGAGCAAGCAAAAATATCCCTTCGATAATGTCATCATTCGGTTCAAAAACAACTTTTACAAGTTCTCCCTTTTCCTTTGCCACAAACACATAACGTCTTGCACCTTCCACTCCTGAAGTGTAATCCAGTACCTTCGCGTTTCTGAAATTTTTTAATTCTTCGGCTCTTTCCGGCGCCAGAAGTTCCATATTGTCTACATTGGATGAGAACAGTTTTTTTCGGCGTTCCTTATGCATGATCTTATCAATATCCAGATCTCCGTTCACATAGAGGTACTCATATTCCACATCCATTCTTCGGATCAGGATAAACACGACGGCGATCACGATCACCGGCACGATAATCGCCATGGGGATCAGAAATACAAAAAATACTGACGCAGCCGCCAAGACCACAAGAAGCACTATCTTCATGATATCTTTCATATTTCTTTGTTTCTTTATCAGTTGTTCCGTATAAAAATCATTCATATTCATTTCCTCCATTGTCCGTAAAAAGGAAAAGTCCTCTCCTTCTCTAGTCAGTATAGCACATTTGAGACAAAAAAGAAAACTCCCCGAAGGGAGTTTTCAAGAATTCTTACATCATGCCCATTCCTGCTCCGCCTGCCGGCATTGCCGGAACATCTTCTTTGATGCTGGCTACTACGGACTCTGTTGTAAGGAGTGTAGAAGCAACGCTTGTTGCGTTCTGAAGAGCGCTTCTTGTAACCTTTGCAGGATCAAGGATCCCATTCTGTACCATATCTACATAAGACTCTGTGAGAGCGTCAAATCCCACTCCCGGTTCAGCCTCTGCAACCTTGCTGATGATAACGGAGCCTTCCAGTCCTGCATTTGCTGCAATGTGGAACAACGGAGCTTCCAGAGCCTTTAATACAACACTGGCGCCTGTCTTCTCATCGCCCTCTAACTGTGCAGTGATCTTCGCAACTTCTTTCGCTGCGTGGATATAAGCAGAACCGCCGCCTGCGATGATTCCTTCTTCTGCTGCTGCTCTTGTCGCTGCAAGCGCATCTTCCATACGAAGTTTGGCTTCTTTCATCTCAGTCTCTGTTGCCGCGCCTACACGGATAACTGCAACACCACCTGCTAATTTTGCAAGTCTCTCCTGCAGTTTCTCACGGTCAAAATCAGATGTTGTCTCCTCGATCTGAGATTTGATCTGTGCAACTCTTGCAGATATCTCCGCTTTGTCTCCAAGTCCGTCAACGATCACTGTATTTTCCTTCTGCACTTTCACGGATTTTGCACGTCCAAGCATATCAAGTGTTGTCTCTTTTAAGTCTAATCCTAACTCTTCAGAGATCACCTGGCCGCCTGTAAGGATCGCGATATCCTTTAACATCTCTTTTCTTCTGTCACCATAACCCGGAGCCTTGACTGCCACTACGTTAAATGTGCCACGCAGTTTATTTACGATCAATGTCGTAAGCGCTTCTCCCTCCACATCTTCTGCGATGATAAGAAGTCTTGCGCCTGACTGTACGATCTGCTCTAATACAGGAAGGATATCCTGGATATTGGAGATCTTCTTATCGGTGATCAGGATGTATGGCTCCTCTAAGTTTGCCTCCATCTTATCCATGTCTGTAGCCATATATGCGGAAATATATCCACGGTCAAACTGCATACCTTCCACAAGGTCAAGTTCTGTCTTCATCGTCTTAGATTCTTCGATCGTGATAACTCCGTCGCCGGATACTTTTTCCATTGCGTCTGCTACCATCTTGCCTACTTCTTCATCACCTGCGGAAATGGCTGCAACCTTTGCGATCTGATCTTTTCCTGTAACCTTGCTTGACATTCCGGCGATTGCCTCTACTGCAGCGTCCGTTGCTTTCTTCATACCTTTTCTTAAGATGATCGGGTTCGCGCCTGCTGCCAGGTTCTTCATTCCTTCATGTACCATTGCCTGTGCAAGAACCGTCGCTGTCGTTGTTCCGTCACCTGCCACATCATTTGTCTTGGAAGCAACTTCCTTGATCAGCTGAGCCCCCATATTTTCAAATGCATCTTCAAGTTCAATTTCTTTTGCGATCGTAACACCATCATTGGTAATAAGCGGTGCGCCAAAAGACTTGTCAAGAACTACGTTGCGTCCTTTTGGTCCCAGTGTCACTCTTACTGTATCTGCAAGCTGGTTCACACCTGCTTCCAGTGCGGCTCTCGCCTCTGCTCCATATTTAATCTCTTTTGCCATAATCATACGCCTCCTAAATCATTTCCTGTTACTCTACTACGGCAAGAATATCATCCTGCTTTACGATAATGTACTCTTCTTCTTCAATCTCTACAGTTGTTCCTGAGTATTTGGAATAAATAACTGTCTGACCGACCGAAACGTTCATCTTTACTTCTTTTCCATCTGCAACTGTTCCCGGTCCTACAGCGATTACTTCTGCCTGCTGTGGTTTCTCTTTGGACTGTCCCGGAATCACGATCCCGGACTTCGTAGTTTCTTCTGCGATCAGCTGTTTCAGTACAACTCTGTCTCCTAATGGTACTAATTTCATAGTGCTTCCTCCTTCAACTGCATCATTTCTATTTTTGTTAGCACTCACAAAAAGAGAGTGCTAAAAACTTCTAGTTATAAAATAGCACTCTCTTTTTGTTTTGTCAACACACTTTTTTTAGTTTAGATTATTTTTATAAAATCCGTTTTCCACACGGAACACGACTACCTTCCCAACTCTGCTCCAGTACCTTTCCCGTATAGTACCGGTACTTATGACCGTGCCGTTTTCTGCCGTGATGGTACATTCATAGATTCCGTCCAGTGAAAATGTGGGAAGTTCTGTTTTTCCCGCTAATAAATATATGCTTTCTTCTTCGGGAATATACCGGATAACTTTACAGACATGCGGTACTTCATCAAACAACCCGTTTTTTAATATGACCCTCGTCATACGAAGAACTGCCGGACATTCTTCAAACATAATGTCTCTCCTTTAAACGCTCTCTGATTTACGCTCTTTCTGCTTTGATCCGCTCTAATTCTGTAAACACGTAATCGTTCACGACTTTGATGTATGTTCCTTTCATACCGGAAGAACGTGACTCGATAACGCCTGCACTCTCGAACTTTCTCAGGGCATTTACAATGACAGAACGGGTAATGCCTACTCTGTCCGCGATCTTACTGGCAACTAAGATTCCTTCCGTTCCGTTCAGTTCCTCGAAAATGTGGATGATCGCCTCCAGTTCGGAATAAGACAGGGTGCTGACTGCCGACTGGACAATATGTTCCTTTCTGCTTTCTTCTGCACTTTCTTCATTTACAGAACGAAGCATCTCAAGTCCTACGACTGTCGTCCCATACTCACTCAGGATAATATCGTCGATCTCATACATCTGATCCCGCTTGTAGATGAACAATGTTCCCAGACGTTCCCCTGCGATATCGATCGGTGTGATGATCGCCTGATAGCCCGCCGCTGCTTCTTCCGAAAAACCAAGTGTCTGCAGATTCACATTTTCCTTCGTTGAAAGGATGCTGAGAAGTCTCTCATTTAACATCTTGTCAATATATTTCCCTACTTCGTTCACTATGAGTTCCTCAATATACGCAACTTCTTCGCTTTTGCTCCTTCCAAGCACTTTTCCTTTTTTGCTGACAACAAGCACATTCGAGTCCAGGATCTCTGTCAGGACATCACAAATATCATTAAATACTACTTTACTCGAATTGTTGTTGTGCAACAACTTATTAATTTTTCTCGTCTTATCTAATAATTGTACACTCATCAGAACTCCTCCATTCTATGATTATAGATTACCATACATTTTTATAACATTCAATGAGTTTTCTAATTATTTTTCTCTTTTGTCTTTATTTTCTGTATATCCGCATTGTGCATTACTGCACAGTAGTTTATTTCCTTTTTCTACCATGTAATTTCCACACTTTGGACACTTCTTCTCGGACGGCTGCTGCCACGACATGAACTCACAGTTCGGATTGTCCTCACAGCCATAGTAACGTCTGCCCTTTTTCGTCTTTCTGACTACAACTTCCTTGCCGCACAGCGGACATTTCACCCCGATCTTCTCAAGATATGGTTTCGTATTGCGACATTCCGGGAATCCCGGACACGCCAGGAATTTTCCGTGAGGGCCATACTTGATCACCATGTTGCGCCCACACTCTTCGCAGATCTCATCTGTCACTTCATCTTCAATGGTGACATTCTCCAGTTCCTTCTCTGCCTGTTTTACACTTTCCTCAATATCCGGATAAAAATTCTCAATGATCGTCTTCCATTTCACCTTGCCGTCTGCTACGCCATCGAGAAGACTCTCCATGTTGGCAGTAAAGTTTACATCTACGATACTCGGGAAAGACTGCTTCATAATATGATTGACGATCTCACCAAGTTCCGTGATATAAAGATTTTTCTTTTCTTTTGCCACATATCTTCTTGTAATGATGGTGGAGATGGTCGGCGCATAGGTGCTTGGCCGTCCAATGCCCAGTTCTTCCAGCGTTTTCACAAGGGTCGCTTCCGTATAATGTGCCGGAGGCTGTGTAAAATGCTGTTTTGTATCAAACGTATCCTTCTCAAGACGCACGCCCTTTTCCAGACCTTTTAACAGTACGCCTCCTTCTTCCTTTTCCTCATCTGCTTCCATATAGATGAGCCGGAAACCGTCAAAAGCAACCTTAGACGCCGCAGCTGTAAACCGGTAGTCTCCTGCCTTTATCTTCACGGAGGTCGTCTCATACCGCGCCGGCTGCATACGGCTTGCCACAAACCGTTTCCAGATCAGCTGATACAGACGGAACTGGTCTCTTGTCAGAGAATCCTTAAGCGCTGCCGGCGTGCGGCTGACATCTGTCGGACGTATCGCCTCATGAGCGTCCTGGATCTTTCCGTTTCCGCTTTTTTTCACTGTCTCAGAAGTCACATACTGACTTCCGTACTGCTCGCCGATAAATGCTCTTACACTCGCCTCTGCCTCGTCAGACACACGGGTCGAATCTGTACGCAGATAAGTGATGACGCCGACAGTCCCATTTCCTTTAATATCGATTCCTTCGTAAAGCTGTTGCGCGATACGCATCGTTTTTCCCGTAGCAAAGTTCAGCGCTTTGGATGCCTCCTGCTGCATCGTACTGGTCGTAAAGGCTGCCGGAGACTTCTTCATACGCTCTCCCTTTTTAATATCCTCTACGGAATATTCCACATCTTCTAATCTTTCTAAGATCTTATCCAGTTCTGTTTTGGAGCCGATCGTCATCTTTTCTCCGGCAGTTCCATAGAATTTTGCCGGCAGGAGTTTCTTCTCACCCGGAACTTTCAGATTCACATCCAGGCTCCAGTATTCCTCCGGGATAAATGCGCTGATCTCTTCTTCTCTGTCTGCAATGATGCGAAGCGCTACTGACTGCACACGGCCCGCACTAAGTCCTCTTTTTACCTTTGCCCAGAGAAGAGGGCTGATCTTATATCCTACGATACGGTCCAGGATCCTTCGCGTCTGCTGGGCGTCTACAAGGTCCATATCTATCTCTCTTGCATTCTTAAGAGATGCTTTCACCGCACTCTTTGTAATCTCATTGAAACTGATGCGGTATACTTTCTTGCCCTCCAGTTTCAGCGCCTGGCTCAGATGCCACGATATGGCTTCCCCTTCACGGTCCGGGTCAGTTGCCAGATAGATCTTATCTGCTTTCTTCACTTCTTTTCTAAGATTGGCGAGTATCTCTCCCTTCCCACGAATGGTGATGTATTTCGGCTCATAATCATTTTCCGGATCAACGCCTAACTGGCTCTTCGGCAGATCTCTTACATGTCCGTTCGATGCAGTCACCACATAATTGCTCCCCAGAAACTTTTTGATCGTCTTCACTTTTGCCGGTGACTCCACGATTACCAGATAACGTGCCATAATAACTACTTCCTCACTTTTATATAATAATTCTTCGAGACTTCCTTTATCAGTCCTTTGATTTCCAATATTGACAGAATCTGCAGCAACTCTTTCGGTGCATATCCGGTATGCTCCAGAAGTTCACTCACATTCTTTGGAAATAAATCAAGGCAACTATACACTATATTTTCAGGAGTTTCAAGCACTTTTTTATTTTTATCTGTTTTTTTGCACAATTTACCTATTTGAATACTCAGTTCTTCCAGTAATTCTTCCGGCGATAATAAGATCCCTGCTCCCTGTTGTATCAGTTTATGGCAGCCATAACTCACAGGACTGGTAACCGGACCGGGGAGGGCGTACACATCTTTTCCCTGTTCTAACCCCATATCTGCCGTTATAAGAGAGCCGCTCCGTTCTTTTGCCTCCATCACAAGTATCACATCACTCAGCCCACTGATGATCCGATTTCTCTGGGGAAAATATGCCGGAAGCGGCGGCTCTCCGGGCGGCTGCTCCGAGAGGATCCCTCCTGCCTTCTGCATGTCCATATAGAGACCGAGATGCTCTCTTGGATAACACACATCCACGCCACACCCCAACACTGCATAGGTTCTCCCGCCGCCGTTCAGCGCTCCCCGCTGCCCTGCGCCGTCAATTCCTTTCGCCATACCACTGACAATTTCCACGCCTTTCCCTGCAAGTGCCTCGCCATATTCCAGCGCCATCGCCTCCCCGTAAGGCGTGCACCGCCTTGCACCTACGATCGCTGCTGAGACCTTCTCTTCGTCCGGAAGTTTCCCTTTCACATAGAGCGCATAAGGGGCATCCTTGTACCTTGCCAGTTTTTTTGGATAATCTTTGTGGAAATACGGAACAAAAGAGATTCCTTTTTCCGCCAGTTTCCGATAGGATTCTTCCAGATCCCCCTCCTGCTGCGTCCGTTTCTTTTCTTCTATATAATAAACTGCCCGTCCGCTTCCATAAGTCTCTCTTAACTTTCGTTTCTTTTTATCTGAAAGCGGGCGCACACGCGCAAGCCAGTATTCATACGCCATATCTTCCATCGGTCTTACCTCCCCCAATATTTCTGACTGATCGTCCGGTAACTGATGGCTTCCGCAAGATGCGCAGTTGTGATCCGGTCTTCCCCTTCCAGATCTGCGATGGTTCTCGCCACCTTCCATATCTTGTGGCAGGTGCGTGCAGTCAGCCCGAGCGATGTAAATGCCTGTTTCATAAGGTCTTCTTCCTCCTGCCCAAGAGGACAGTATGTTTCCAGTTCCTTCACGCCCAGCATGGCGTTGGAGGCAATCCCTGTTTCCGCATAGCGACGCCCCTGAATCTTGCGCGCCCTCATCACCCGTACGCGTATATCATCGGAAGTTTCTGTCCGTCTTCCTCCCTTTCCTCTCAACGCCTCATATTCCACCCGCGGAGCCTCGACACACAGATCCATGCGGTCCAGAAACGGCTGACTGATCCGCCCAAGATAACGAAGGATCTCTCCCTCTGTACAGGAACATTTCGACAGATCCGGATAATTTCCACAGGGACAGGGGTTCAGCGCCGCCACCAACATGAAATTTGCCGGAAATACGTAGTTCCCATGACTTCTTGCAAGTCGTATCTGATGTTCCTCCAACGGTTGTCTCAGAACCTCCAGCACAGATTTGGAAAATTCCGCCAGTTCATCTAAGAATAACACTCCGCCATGGGCAAGGCTGATCTCTCCCGGCACGGGATAAGTGCCTCCACCGATGAGCGCTGCCCTGGTGGCAGTATGGTGTACACTCCGAAAAGGACGCGTTGTGATCAGCGGTCTGTCCTTATCCACCAGTCCCATCACACTGTAGATCTTTGTGATCTCCATACTTTCTTCTCTCGTAAGTGTTGGCAGAATCGTAGGAATCCGCTGTGCGATCATGGTCTTTCCACTTCCCGGAGGTCCCACAAGAAGAAGATTATGTCCTCCTGCCACTGCTACTTCTGCCGCCCGCCTGACTGCCTCCTGTCCCCGGATATCTTCAAAATCCATAGACGCATTTCCGCCGAACTCCTCCGATGTCTTATGTACTTCATAAGGATCCTTCTTTTCTTCTTGTATCTTATGCTCTCCTGTCAGATGGGCACATAAGCTCACCAGCGTCTCCACGCCAATGATCCTCATTTCTTCCACCAGCGCCCCTTCCCTGGCATTTTCTTTTGGCAGGATGCACGTATGATACCCCGCTTTCTTCGCTTCCAGTACGATCGGAAGCACTCCTTTTACTTTCTGAACCTGTCCGTTCAGACTTAATTCTCCCAGCACCAGAGTTCCCTCCAATGCTTCTGGTTCAATCTTTCCTGTGGACATAAGCACAGACAATGCAATCGGAAGGTCAAAGGAAGGTCCCTTTTTCTTCACCGTCGCCGGGGACAGATTGATCACCGTCTTCTTCGGAAGAAGCCGGATGCCGGAATTGCTGATCGCCGTCCGTACACGCTCCGACGCCTCTTTCACTTCCGATGACAGATAGCCCACCATGTGAAACACCGGCAGGCCGTCGCTTACATCTGCTTCCACACGGATCAGGTCCACATGAAGTCCTGAGATCGCAGCAGATGCCACTGAACTAAATGCCATTCACACACCTCATTTCTACTTTTTTACTGTTCTTTTGATATTTTGACCGAAATAGTCGGATAGATAGATTAAAGATAGTATACCACTCATCTCCCGCTATGTGCAACAGATATTCTTTCAAAAAATTTCAAATGGAAAAGCACAAATCCCCCGCTGCCATCATAATCTATATCAAATATGCAAAAGAGGTTCCTTTTCTTGAAATCATTTCCCCAACCCCTCACCGCTTCTGAAGAGCGATATTACTTGCAGAAATATACAGAAGGTAATCTTGAAGCAAAGCATATTCTCATTGAACGAAACTTACGGCTTGTTGCACATATCGTCAAAAAGTACCAGACTTCGCCGGAGGAGACCGAAGACCTTCTCTCTATCGGCACCATCGGACTGATCAAAGCCGTCGTCACCTTTGACCCTGACAAGAGCGTAAGACTCGGAACCTACGCTGCAAGGTGTATTGAAAATGAATTGCTCATGCATCTTCGGGCAAAGAAGAAGACTTCCAGAGAAATCTCTCTCTATGATCCCATCGGTACGGACCGTGAAGGAAATGAGATACAACTTTTTGATATCATTGAAACAGAAGAAGATGATGCACACAGAAAAATAGAACGAAAAGATGACATTCGTACACTATATGCCAAAGTGGAAGCAGAATTATCCCCACGGGAACGACTAGTCTTAAAAATGCGTTATGGATTATATAATGAAGAAGAATATACACAGCGAGAGATTGCGGCTCTTCTTGGCATCTCTCGTTCTTACGTTTCCAGAATTGAAAAAAGCGCCATCGAAAAACTGCGGGAATATTTCCCCGACTGACAGGAAGAGCGCGTAGTCTCCCGGAGGATCTTGTGATATAGGAAACAATGTTTCTTATATCACGATTTGCTCCAGCACTTTTTTCGCATCTGCGATTTTCTTCGCACTGGTCCTCCATATCTCATATTCACTCATGGAAGCCACGCCCATATTTACATCTCTTTTGCGATATTTCATCTGGCTGTCCAGCGCAATCTTGCCTGACAGATGATAAGACGTACTCTTTGTCTCCTCGTACAACTTCTCAATCACGGACGCCTCCACACCTGCGCCGACTAAAATGTCAATTCTTCCGGCTGCCTGTTCCACCAGTTCCTTAATAAGTGCCCGTCCGCTTTCGGCGCTATTTTTCTGTCCCGAAGTCAGAATCGTATGAACGCCAAGCGTCACCGCCTGCTCCAGTGTCTCCATCGGATCTCTGCACATATCAAAGGCTCTGTGGAGAGTCACCGACATATCCCCGGTCTCCGCCATCAATTCCCTCATCTGTTCCATGCAAAGGGAACCGTCAGGAGCAAGGCTTCCGATCACGACTCCATCTGCCCCCAGCCCGCGGAACATTTTGATCTCTTCTTTTATAATCTCATGTTCATGCTCTGTATAACAGAAATCTCCAAAACGCGGTCTTAACAGAACATGGACAGGGATGCCGACTTCCTGCTTTATCCTCTGAAACAGCACGGCAGACGGCGATAATCCTCCGATCACCAGAGCGCTGCACAGTTCGATCCTGTCTGCCCCTCCTTTTTTCGCTTCCAATGCGGATTCCACAGAATCTACGCAGCATTCCAGAATATATTTCTTCATTCTTGCCCTCCCCCTGCGTCGTCACATCTCTTCTCTACGTCTTAATAGATCGCCGGGTTCTGCCTTTTTATCAAGTCCCACATACAGCACCTGTTTCGGGTGGGGCGCACTCTCCTGCTCCTGCCCCTCTTCATCCACGATCCGGCTTACTGTCACCTCTATATTTTCCCCATTTGGCTTCATGATCTCAATGGTTTCTCCGATGGAGAATTTATTTCTCTGCTCGATACGGTAAAGTCCGTCTTTCTCCTCACCGATAATGCCCAGATACGTATATTCCTTCACATACGTATTATTGTCATAAATCTGGCTCTCCTCTGACGGTTTTCCGAAATAGAAGCCTGTCGTAAACTGTCTGTAAGTGCAGTTGGATATCTGATCCAGGTACCACGGCATATTCTTGCGGTATGTTTCCTCGCTCTCAAAATAATCATCGATCGCCTTACGGTAAGTTCTTGCAACCGTCGCCACATAAAGCGCCGTCTTCATACGCCCTTCTATTTTAAAACTATTGATCCCTGCAGCAACCATCTCGGGAATATGCTCGATCATACACAGATCCTTAGAATTGAAGATATACGTTCCCCGTTCATTTTCATACACCGGCATATATTCCCCCGGTCTTGTCTCTTCCACCACTGCATATTTCCAGCGGCACGGATGCGTACAGGCGCCCTGGTTGGCATCTCTTCCCGTAAAGAAATTGCTGAGAAGACATCTGCCGGAGTAGGAAATGCACATGGCTCCATGGATAAAACTCTCGATCTCCATTTCTTCCGGGATATGCTCGCGGATTTCTTTGATCTCTTTTAAAGACAGTTCTCTTGCGGTAACGACACGTTTCGCCCCAAGATCCCACCAGAAACGGTACGTTCCATAGTTGGTGTTATTTGCCTGCGTACTTACATGACGCTCGATCTCCGGGCAGATCTCCTTCGCCATCTGGAAGATTGCCGGATCTGCAATGATCAGCGCGTCCGGTCCTAACTCTTTCAATTCTTTTAAGTATTCCTCTGCCCCTGCCAGATCATCATTATGGGCAAGGATATTTACCGTCACATGGACACGGACGCCATGGGCGTGGGCAAACTCAATCCCCGCTTTCATGTCTTCTTTCGAAAAATTCTTCGCCTTGGCGCGAAGTCCAAAGGCCTCCCCGCCGATATATACTGCATCTGCTCCAAATATGACCGCTGTCTTTAATACTTCCAGGCTGCTCGCCGGAATCAATAATTCTGGTTTCTTTCGCATAACTGATCTCCTGTCTGTTCATTTCCTTTTTGTATATGCACACTCAGTGCCACACCATCTCCGAGCGGCAGAATCGAAGTCTGTAAGTCTTCCCTGTGTTTCAGTTCATAGAGATACTCCCGCATACGGCTGTGGATCGTACGATTCCTCCGCTCCACCGCAAACCGCGACTCCAACACATCCCCGTCCTGAAGCACGTTATCAGACATCAGCACTCCCTCCGGGGCAAGAAGCCTTATCACCTCCGGAAGATAATGAATATACTGCCCCTTCGCCGCATCCATGAAGATAAAATCATACGGCCCCGGAAGATTCTTCATCACTTCCAGTGCATCCCCTTCTAGCAGGGTGATCTCCTTCTCTTTTCCCGCTCTTCTGAAATTCTCTCTGGCAATCGGAATCCGTTTCTCATAATTCTCGATCGTCGTGATATGACCGCCCTCCGGCATATACTGACTCATCAAAATCGCAGAAAATCCTACCGCCGTTCCCACCTCCAGGATCCGAAGAGGCTTCTTCATCCTGAGGAGCACTTTCAGAAAACTCTGCGTTTCCTTACGGATGATCGGCACAAGAGAAGCCAGCGCTTCTCCCTCTATCTGCTCCGTTATATCACTCTCCGGGGACTCCAGCGAGCGGATATAAACTGCAATCCTTTCATTTGCATCCATTTGGGACACCCTCTCTTTCATTTTGGGACAGGGATAACTCAATCTGGGACGGAGTATTTTTAAAAATACTCCGTCCCAGATTGAAAATACCCTGTCCCCAATTATACGTCCATGATAATCGGCAGGATCATTGGTCTACGTTTTGTCCGTTTCCAGATAAATTCATTCATCGTATCTCGAATCACGAGTTTGATCTTGCTCCAATCTGCATTTCGCTGATGCATCAGGCAATCTTCCACTGCATCTGTAAGAATATTTCTTGCCTCTTCCATCAGTCCTTCGGACTCTCTCACATAGACAAATCCGCGGGATACGATGTCCGGTCCTGCGAGAAGCTGGTTTGTACCGCGCTCTAATGTAAGAACGACGATCATAATTCCGTCTTCTGCCAGATGTTGTCTGTCGCGGAGTACGATATTGCCTACATCGCCAACGCCCAGTCCGTCTACTAAGATCTCTCCTGTCTGAACTTTATCTACGATCTTCGCCTCTTTGGCGCTGATCTCCAGTACATCGCCGGAGTTCATCATAAAGATATTTTCTTTTGGAATCCCAAGGGCTTTTGCGATCCCTGCATTGGCCTTCCTGTGCCGGTACTCGCCGTGAACCGGGATCGCGTATTTCGGTTTTACAAGGGAATAGATGAGTTTCAACTCTTCCTGGCAGGCATGCCCCGATACATGGGCGTCGGAAAAGATAACATTTGCCCCCTTCTCAGATAACTCATTGATCACCCTGGATACTGATTTTTCATTTCCCGGTATCGGATTCGAACTGAAAATAACTGTATCGCCCGGCATGATCGACACTTTTTTATGCACATCTGCCGCCATACGGGACAGCGCCGCCATGGATTCTCCCTGGCTTCCTGTCGTGATCAGCACCGTTTTCTCCGGCGGATAGTTCTTAAGTTGGTCGATCTCGACCAACGTATGGTCCGGAATATTCAGGTACCCTAATTCCTGAGCAACCTGAATGATATTTACCATGCTTCGTCCTTCTACCACAACTTTGCGCTCGTATTTGCATGCAGAGTTAATGATCTGCTGCACACGGTCTACGTTAGACGCAAAGGTAGCGATAATGATCCTCGTATTCTGATGTTCTGCAAAAATATGGTCAAAGGTTGCGCCAACCGTCCGCTCGGACTGCGTAAATCCCGCCCTCTCCGCATTGGTACTGTCTGACATCAGCGCCAGTACGCCTTTCTTTCCGATCTCTGCAAATCTCTGCAGGTCAATGG
>CAYOSJ010000006.1:0-4680 GCA_964406595.1 uncultured Dorea sp. | reverse complement strand
AATCTACTTTAAAGTCTCCCGTATGCACCACGATCCCTGCCGGTGAATATATGGCAAGAGCCGCCGCATCCTGGATACTGTGATTTGTCTTGATAAACTCGATCCTGAACTGTCCCAGATTGATAGACTGTCCATGCTTTACCACTTTTCTTCTTGTACTTCTAAGGAGATTATGTTCTCCTAACTTCCTGTCAATGATTCCCATTGTAAGCTTCGTCGCATAAATCGGAAGATTCATCTCACGAAGTATATAACATAACGCACCGATATGATCCTCATGACCGTGGGTGATCACGAATCCCTTTACTTTCTGAATATTATCTTTCAGATAAGTGACATCCGGGATCACAAGGTCGATTCCCAGCATATCATCTTCCGGGAACGCCAGACCGCAGTCCACCACAATAATACTGTCTTCGTACTCGAAGGCAGTAATGTTCATTCCGATCTTCTCTAATCCTCCGAGCGGAATGATCTTCATACTTCCACTATTCTCTTTTTTCAAATTTACACCTCCACGTGTTTCCGTTCTACTCTTGTCTCTCCTGACATTCTTTGCAGCGTCCATAGAACTTTAATTCGTGGTCTAACACATGGAAACCTGTTGTCTTCTCTATCTGACCTTCCAGGTCATCCAACAAGTCGTCCTTAAACGAAAGGACTTTTCCACAAGTCTTGCATATCAAATGGTGATGATGATGCTTTCCTGACGCATCTCCCTGCGCCCTTTCCCCTATCTCATAACGTACACATCCATCATCCAGATTTATACGATCCACCAATTGCATTTCCAGTAACAACTGCATCGTCCGGTAAATAGTTGCCAGTCCTATATCCGGATAATCCTCTTTCACACAGGCATAGATGTCCTCTGCGGTCAGATGTTTATCACGATTCTCCGCGAGCACCTCTAATACAAGTAACCTCTGATTCGTTACCTTGAGCCCGTTTTTCTTTAGCATTTCCCTGAATTCTTCCTGACTAACTGACATATTACTTACCTTTCAATCTCCACATCTTCCAGAAGTTCTTCAAACACTTTGGAAATTGCGGCAAGTTCCTCATCACTTTCCACAACCTCGTATATACTTTCTTTATCTTCCGCAGAAGATGTATCTTTTAAAATCAGACATTCTGCTTCGTCTTCCTGCGAATCCGTTACCAAAATGTAAGATACGCCATTAATTTTTGTCTGCTCCAATACATAGAACTCGGTTTCTTCCTGCATTTCCCCAGACGTGAATACAATTTTCTCCATACGATCACCCGTCCATTCACAAAAGTCCTTTTGGCAGTGCCCCTTATTTCATGTACACACTGTCCAAATAAGACTGCAATATAAAAACTGCCGCAATCTTATCTATATATTTCTTGCGGTCTTCTCTTCTTACCTTATTCTCGATCAATGTCCGCTCGGCAGAAACCGTCGTCAGACGCTCGTCCCACATCTCTATGGGAAGCCCGGTACGACGCTTCAGCATCTCTCCAAATTCCATGGAAGCCTCTGCCCGTTCCCCCAGATCCCCGTTCAGATGCTTCGGGAGTCCGAGCACGATGCGATCCACCTCGTATTCCCTGATCAGTTCCTCGATGCGGGCGCATGTCTTCCTCAGTTTATTCTCTTCCTTGCGGGTTATGGTCTCAATTCCCTGTGCAGTGATCCCAAGGGCATCACTGATCGCAACTCCCACAGTTTTGGAACCATAATCCAATCCCATAATCCTCATATATTATTTCCACTTATTATGCTCAATATACGTCTTGAGCATCTCCTCTACCAACTCGTCACGTTCCATCTTCATGATCAGGCTGCGGGCTCCGTTATAACTTGTGATATATGTCGGATCTCCCGACATGATATATCCTACGATCTGATTCACCGGATTATAACCTTTTTCACTGAGCGCTTTGTACACAATCTCAAGAATGTCTTTTGCCTGAATTTGTGGACCGCTTTCTACCTGGAAAAATTGTGTATTGCTTAATTCTTTCATCTACTCACGTCCTTTGAAAATACTTCTATATTATTCTAACTGATTCACTTCTAAAATTCAATGCATTATTTGAAAAGGATTCTTAATTTCTACATTTATGATTTGATTCGTCAGGTTTTCCTCTGTTTTCTGTCCAATTTTTACATATTCCTTCGTATAGCCTGCCTGATAGATCCCGTCTGCCGTCTCCACGGCTTCCTCCATCAGTACCTCCTGCACGGTACCAAGAAGCCGTTCCTCATACATCTGCCGCTTTCTCTCTCCAAGTTCCAGAAGCACACTGCTTCTTCTTGTCTTTACTTCTTCCGGGACCTGTCCCTCCATCACTGCCGCTTTCGTTCCTTCCCGCCTGGAATATTTGAAGATATGAGTCTCATAGAAATCTACCTTGTCCACAAATGCCTCAGACTCTGCAAATTCTTCTTCTGTCTCTCCCGGAAAGCCCACGATCACATCTGTAGTAAGGGCAGGGTCATGAAAATATTCTCTCAAAAGCGTACATTTTTCCAGATATTCCTCCGCTGTGTAACGGCGGTTCATACGCTTAAGAGTTGCATTGCAGCCACTCTGCAAAGACAGATGAAAATGCGGGCACATCTTCGGCAGCGCACAGATCGCCTGTACAAACTCCTCGGTGATGATCCGCGGTTCCAGGGAGCCAAGACGGATTCTCTGGATCCCCTCCACTTCATGAACCGCTCGTATGAGAGATAAAAGGCTCTCTCCTGTGTCCACGCCGTAAGAACTTAGATGGATCCCCGTCAGCACCACTTCCTTATATCCGCCTTCCGCCAGCGCACACACTTCTTCAAGGACCGCTCCCACCTTACGGCTTCGCACACGGCCTCTGGCATAAGGGATGATACAGTAAGAACAAAACTGATTGCAGCCATCCTGAACCTTGACATACGCTCTGGTGTGCTCTGCCGCCCGGGTCAGCGCCAACTCTTCATATTCTTTCTCATAGGCAATATCTGGAAGTTCCTTATAGATTACCCTGCCCCCGGACGCTTCTGCCTCCTGACGCTTCCCCTCATATTCCTCAAGAATGCCCACGATATCCTTTTTCCTGTTATTTCCGATCACAATATCAATACTCGGGTCAACATCGTGCTCTTTTGTCTGCACATAACACCCTGCCGCAACGATCACTGCCTGCGGATTCATCTTGCGTGCTTTGTGAAGCATTTGTCTTGATTTTCTGTCCGCCATATTCGTCACGGTACAGGTATTGATAATATAAACATCTGCTCCTTCTTTAAAAGGCACGATCTCATAGCCATTCTTTTCCAGAAGTTCCTGCATGGCTTCTGTCTCGTAGGCATTTACTTTACAACCGAGATTATGTAACGCTACTTTCTTCATATTTCCTTCTCCTGTCTGAATTTTATGCCGATCTAACCAGTTCTTTGGTAAAATGTTCCTTGACTTTTCTTACTGTTCTTCTTACAATGGGTATAAAGAACGAAATGAAACAAGGAGGATGATTCCAATGAAAACAGTACAGATTTCTTTAAATTCTATTGATAAGGTAAAATCTTTTGTAAATGCAATTACAAAATTTGATTTTGATTTTGATTTAGTATCCGGCAGATATGTGATTGATGCAAAATCCATTATGGGTATCTTCAGTTTAGATTTATCCAAACCGATCGACCTCAATATCCATGCAAACGAGGCTGACGTTGACAAGATTCTTGTAACACTGAAGGATTATCTTGTTTCATAAAAGAAATTGATAAAGGGCGGACCCACAAAGGGGTCCGTCTTTTTTACTCTACTTCTATAACTTCCACTGTCTCGATCGCAGTCTTCACCAGTTCCTCAATTTTCTCACTTAAGTTTTCCTCAGAACGGCGGATCACATCAATGTTCGGCTTTGTCACCGGATGCTTTGCCACGAAAATCGTACAACAGTCCTCAAAGGGCTGGATCGACGTCTCAAAGGTTCCGATCTTCTGTGCGATATCCACGATATCCTGCTTATCAAATCCAATCACCGGGCGGTACACCGGCATCATGCATGCATCATTTGTCGCCGCCAGGCTCTGCATCGTCTGACTTGCCACCTGCCCGATGCTCTCGCCTGTGATCATTCCAAGACAGCCATTCTCCCTGGCAAAATGTTCGGCGATCCGCATCATATAGCGGCGCATGATGATCGTCAGTTCCTCATGTGGACACTGGTCATAGATATACAACTGAATATCTGTAAAGTTTACTACATGAAGTTTGATCGGTCCTGAATACCTGGCAACGATCTTCGCAAGGTCTACAACCTTCTGCTTCGCACGCTCGCTTGTATACGGCGGCGCATGGAAATAAGTTGCCTCCAGCCTTACCCCCCGTTTGGATATCATATAGCCTGCCACCGGGCTGTCGATGCCGCCGGACAGAAGAAGCATGGCGCTTCCATTGGTTCCCACCGGCATACCGCCGGCGCCCGGGATGATCTCCGAATACACATAGATCGCATCCGCACGTACTTCCACATGAAGCATCACATCCGGCTTGTGTACATCCACACGGATCTCCGGAAATGCTTCCAGGATAGCCTCTCCCAGATCACAACTGATTTCCATAGAGTTCTTCGGATAAGACTTTTTGGCACGCCTTGTCTCCACTTTGAAAGTGATGTTGCGGTCCGGGTACATTTCACCCATATATGCCACAACATCTTTTTTCA
>CAYOSJ010000005.1:0-45343 GCA_964406595.1 uncultured Dorea sp. | reverse complement strand
GAGCAATATGAGCATGGAGAGCGGGAGGTTAAATTATATTTATTACAAAATGAGGTAAATAAATGACTTATATAAAAAATCAAATCTTACAGAATAATGCGATCGAAGCATGGGCAATGGCTATTAGATATTGTGATTATATTTTAGAGGGAAAGGCAACTTTGGAATATCGTAAACACTTTGTATCTGTGCTTCACAATTCCGTGGAATTATTTATAAAACAGTTAATGTTAAATAATACAGATTATCGGGTAATACAATTGAAAAATGGATGTAGCCCAGATGGACAGCCAGCAAGAGATTTTTATAATTCCAAAGATTTAAATGTTTATTTTAGCAGTTTAGATGAGCAGACTATGAGGAAGTTTTTTCGATAGAATTTGATAAAATGATTGATATAACAAATGATTTATTTTCAGAATACTATGTCAAAAATGGTGGGACATCTGTATGAGGCGGATTGGCAAATGGACAGACGCCGCCTACTGCATGTCCGGTAAGTCGTTCAGTATCTTCCAGGAACAACAGTTAAATTCCAGAATGTTATTTTCATGATTATATTGCTTCAAATATTCTCTCACTATCGGGGAGTACATTTAGTTTACTTATAGAAGAGGGATTATTTTGTATAAAAGATAAATTGTAGTGTATATTGACAAATGTTATAAATATATGTAGAATTTCGATTAGAACTTTTCTGCGTTTATTTTTATAATTATTTTAATAAAAATAAAGTAGAGAAGAGGTAAGTGAATGAACTTAGAACAGATAAAATCTCTTGTCAGTGTTGTAAATAATAAAAGTTTTTCGTTGGCAGCGAAAGAAATGTTTTTATCACAGCCAACAATTAGTATGCATATTAAAACTTTGGAAAAAGAATTGGGAGAACAGTTATTAATTCGGTCTACGAAAGATATTTTGTTGTCGGAAGCAGGTTTGGTGTTTTATCCATATGCAGTTCAAATGTTGAAAACTGAGGAAGAAGCACTTCAAAGAATAAAAAATAAAGATGAAAGGATCACAGGAGATGTGATGATTACTACATCAAGTGTACCGGCGAATTACATATTTCCAGGTTTTCTATCCTATGCGAAGAAAAAATTACCAGATGTTGTTTTCAAGATATCAGAAGGCGATAGTATGGAAGTAGTACAGAATATTTTTCGCTTTGGACAGGAGATAGGGATTGGAAGTATATGTCCTTCTAGTGCGAAGCTTGGCTTTGAACCGCTTTTTAAAGATAGAATTGTGTTGATAACACCGAATACAAAAAAATATCGTGATTATAAAGAACATTTTAATAGGAATGAGTTGAAACGAGAGACTTTTGTAATTCGAGAAACGGGAAGCGGCACAAAAGTAGTGGCAGATAGTGTTGAAAAAATGCTGGGATTAGGTAGTGGGAAAATTAAGATAGCAGCAGAAGTGCAAACAACGGAAACTTTGAAAAGACTAGTGGCAGAAGGTGTGGGAATTGGTTTTATTAGTAATCTTGCAACAAAAGATTATTTGGAACAAAAAAAAGTGCTTGTGTTTGAATTTCCGGAGATAAAAGCAGAACGTCAATTATATTTGATTTGGCATAGAGAACGTAATCTTTCTAAAGCTGGTGAGAGAACAATTAATTTATTGAAGGAATACTGCAATAAAATGAAAGAAAGTTTTTAAATAAGGCAGAACTATGAAAAATCAAGCACAAAAAGATAAGGCGGGGAAAATGAAAGAAAAGAAAATATTTTTGAAAGATATACGTGTGAAAGTTCTTTTGGTGATACTCATTTTATTTTGTGGTATTGCGATTAGAAGTAAATTGGAAGACGTGTATGATAAAATGCATGTGCAGCAAAAAGAAGAATCTGAAAAAAAAACAATCGGAAGAGATTTGGGATATGCTCAAAATGTTTCGGAAGATAATAAAATCCTGAAAATATTTCAGGAAAAACATCCGGCGGCAGAAGTGCTTGTAGCGTGTGAGGAAGACTTGTCAAATGATGGATATAAGGATTTAGTTGTGATATATCGTCCGAATCCTGAAAAACTTCCGGTAGAGTTGGTTATTATGGTAGATTCAGGAAATGGTGAGGACTATACGATGACTGAGCCAATTTCTGCTCCGGTTGAGAATCAGAGATTGCAATTCAAAAACATTGACGGAAAAGACGAAATGGAATTTGTTTTGCAAGGAGAAAAAGGAAATAAAGTTGGATATGGTATTTATCGATTGTCAGAAGGAGTTCTTGTAAATTTATTTGGAGAGGGCATGGAAGAATGCTGAGCTTAGTAATAATTAGAGGTTTCTAATTAAGATCAATCTGATAATTAATGGCAGTGTTTACACTGCCATTAATTATTAAGGAAGAAACTTATATCCCTTTCCCCATACGGTTGTAAGATGAGCCGGTTTGGAGGGAATATCTTCAATTTTATCACGGAGCCGTTTGATATATACAAGAATAGTATTATCATCGGATTCGTCACACTTCCAGATCTTAGAAAAGATTTCATGTTTGGTTAGAACAACATTGGGGTTTTCTATAAAAAAACATAAAAGTGCAAACTCTTTGGCAGAAAGTGAAATTTCCTTTCCGTCTTTATATACTGTCTGAGAATCAAGATGCAATACAAAGGAACCGCGTTTTGCTACAGTTTGCAGTTCGTTTCCTTCTGAAGAGATAGTATATTGTTGGGTTCTGCGGACAATTGCTCGTATTTTGGAGACAAGTATTGATTTGCTGAAAGGTTTAATCATATAGTCATCCGCACCGAGACTTAAGCCCTTAATCTGAGCGGAATCCTCTTCACGTCCGCTTAATAAAATTACCGGTGTAAGGATATTACGTTCTCGAAGTTCTTTTAAAAAAGAAAAACCATCCTTTTCAGGCATAATAATATCAAGCAAAATGACGTCAAAAACTTGTTGATTTAAATATGTAAATGCATCTATACTGCTTTGTACACAGGTGACTGCAATTCCTTCACGTTTTAAAACAGAGGATATCGCTTTTAAAATAGACAATTCGTCATCAATAACGAGAACAGAAATTGTATTCATGGTAATTTCCTGCCTTTCTTATATTGGTAGAAACATATTAAATTATAATGGTCAATATTTTTAAAGTCAATTATTGTTGAGGTTTTTATGAGAGAAAAAAAAGCAATTAGGAAACAATTCTATATGGTACTTATCGGGATGATCATTTGTATCAGTTTAGCGGTATTTTGTTATCGTAGCGCAGAGGAGGCAATTATTGATAATGAACAGGAAAGTTTGAAAAATTTGGCGAAGGTAACAGCAAAAAGTTTGGAATCAAATTTGGAAGCAAGAAAAAAATTGGTGAATGCTTCAGTACCGGGAGATCTAAAAAATGTGGATGAGATCGAAAGAGAACTTCTTAGTCAGGAAGAACCGGTATTGGAAGAACTTCAACTGAAAAATGATGGGTATTGTATTGTGACGACAGAAGACGGAACGGTAATCATACCAAATGATTATGAGGATGATGAGATCTCTTTTTCCCATGCAGCGGACAACGGATGCAGTGTTATATGGATATATGATACGGAAGATGGTTCGCCAAAGAGGACACAAAAACTGATTGCATACGAGAAATTTGGATTGTCACTAGAGAAATTTGTTCTTTATATTATAGAAGATTATGATAAAGTCATTCAGCCGATAGAAAAGATGGCATTTTACTTTGTTGTACTTGGAATTGTAGTGATTTTTTGCACGGTTGGATTTATCTCTAAATTGGTGGAGCAAAAAAAGAAGGAAGAACTATTAGTGAAAGAACTACAATATGAAAAAAAAATCAATGAAGCCATGAAGGAACAGGAAGGGTTAATGCAAAAATACAATCATTCCAAGACGATGAGTATATTGACGAACTCAGTTGCGCATGAATTTAATAACCTGATGACACCAATTGTTTTATATGCGGATTTGTTAAATGAAAATGAGGAAGTATATCAAGTAATGCCGGAAGAAGTAACAGAATTAAAAAGCGCGACGATAAGATGTGAGGAACTTGCAAAGCAATTGTTGGATTACAGCAGACTTGGGAAAGCAGAAAAGGTATTGACTGATTATGATGCTACTTTTGCAGTAAACGAAGCTGTAAATATTGCGAGTAAACTTGTGCCGGAACATATTCAGTTGAAAAGAAATATATGCAAAACATCTTATTATGTGCATGGGCAAGTAGGTGCCCTTAATCAGATTTTGATTAATTTGGTTTCTAATGCAGTAAATGCTATAAAAGAAGGAGGAGAAATAAAAATACAATTTGGAGTCAGTACAGATGATACAAGAGCGGTTCGTCTTGTTGTGGAAGATAACGGCACAGGAATTGATCCGGCTGTCCAACGGCATATTTTTCAGCCATTTTTTACGACAAATACAGAAGGAAAAGGAATGGGTATAGGACTTCTGGTTGTAAAACAGTTGACAGAAGAACATGGGGGTACTATTTGGGTAAAAACAGAAAAGGGAAAAGGAACAATGTTTGTTCTCGATTTTCCTATAGTGGTATCTAAAAACAATACAATGTAGTACATGCGCTATTTGAAAAACAAATATAAACAAATATTAATATTTTATTGTTTAATATTTATGTTTTCTGTGGAAAAATTTTGATATTATTTTGTTTAGTAAGCAGAGAAGGGAGGAAAATGTATTTTGGAAGAAACTAATAATCAACAGTTTAATAGGATGAAGGCAGCTACCAATAATGCAGACCGTAGAAGATGGCGTAAGTTCGGTGGTAAGAATTATAATATGGCAGCATTTATTGCTCTTATAGGAATTGCTCTTGTATGGTATTTTGCAGCACATGCTGTAGCACAGCCGTTTCTATTTCCCTATTTGGAAGATGTATTAAAAGAAGTGGGAATGTCACTTACAGATTTGTATGTTCTCCGTAATATGGGAATTACGATGCGACGTGTTCTTACAGGTTCTATGTATGCATTTATTATTGGGTTTCCGCTAGGAATGCTTATGGGGTATTCGCCACAGATTTTAAGAGCGATGTCTCCATTTATGAATTCATTAAGACAGGTACCGATTATGGCATGGGTGCCACTTTCTATTGTATGGTTTGGTATCGGAGATGGACCAACTGTTTTTTTGATTGCATTTAGTGGTATTTTTACAATCATTTTGAATACAATAGCAGGAGTTCAAGACATTAGTAAAGACTATTATAATGCGGCGCGTTCTATGGGTGCCAGTACATTAGGAGTCATAAAAGATATTGTGCTGCCGGGTTCACTTCCGGGTGTAATTACCGGATTGAGATTAGCTATAGGGCTTGGCTGGATGTCTGTTATATGAGCGGAGTTCATTGCGACCAGTGCCGGATTCGGCTACTGTATGGTGGAAGCACAAGGGAAAATGCAGACAGAAAAAGTAATTGCTTATATGATAATTGCAGGTCTTGTCGGATTTTTAATTGATACAATTATGGTACTTATAGAAAAAGTTTTATTAAGATGGAAGGTACAGTAGATAACGAAATAGAGGCATGGCCACCAGATTGCTTGTTATCTATTATAAAAATTGAAGTGCAAAGGCAGAGTTCAGAAAATATTCCGAATTCTGCTTTTTTAGTTTGTATTGAATTTAATATATAAATATTATAGTTTTTGATATTGGAAGATGTCCATATTAAGTTTTTTGATAAATATTTTTATCTGTCCATTTTTCTGTTATTATAAAAGAAATTATTAATAAAAATTAATATTTATAAACAGGAGGAAAGTATGAAAAGAAGAATTATTGCAGTAATGCTGATGCTGGCTCTCATTACTCCTACACTTACAGCTTGTCATGACAGTAGTCAGAAGACATCGACAAAAGATGTTAAGGAAACGGGATATGATCCAGAAGAAGCAGTGAAAGATTTTGAGTTTGGCGAACTCAATGAAGAAGAAAAAGATTATGTAATTGAGATGGGATACTTCAATTGTGACCACATGGTTGGAAGTATCATTGGAGAAAAAACTGGAATTTATGAAGCGCTGGGACTTAAAGTTAATGTTACAAAATCAAGTGAGACATTAAAAGCGCTTACAAGCGGTGCAATGGATGTGGGATATACAGGTATTACCGGAGCAATTCGTGCAGTAAATCAGGGAGCTCCATTCTTTATTGCAGCAGCAAATCATCTTGGTGGTTCTATGTATTTAGTAGCTGGTAATGATATTAAAACAGTAGATGATTTACAAGGAAAGACATTAGCAATCACATCAACTCCGGAGATTGATCCTACAATTCTTACATGGCAGGATGAGATTGGATTAAAAGCTGATGCTTCAGCTTACAATATTGTAGATATGGGACAGCAGGATGCTATGTTTGCTTTAAAAGCAGGACAGATTGATGCATTCTCATGCTGTGACCCATATGCTTCTATTGCAGAGTTTGAGGGATTTGGACATGTTATGGCAATTGACTGGGCAGCGGCTGACATTACAGCTGAATCTAAACATGATGATTGGGGTATGTGCTGTGTATATGCTATGAACACAGAGTTCTCAAAGAAATGTCCGGAACTTGCAAGACGTTTGATTTTTGCACATCAGTTAGCTATCAAATTCATGTATGAGCATCCATATAATGCAGCTATGATGTTTGCGGATGGTTTTGATGTTGACCCATATGTAGCGCTTCGTACAATTTATATGAAGACAGTAGATGAAGGTCGTACTCTTACATGGAAATTTACGGATGGAAATGTAGACAGTTTCTTAGAGTACTATACTCAGTTCCCACAGATTCCAGAAGAAGAGATTCCTCTTATTAATGATAGAAATACTTTGATTTCGTCTGATGTATTGGAATCAGCAGGTGTTGGAGATTTCCAGAAATATATAGAGGAAGTTGTTGATCCGATTATGCCGCTTGGTACAACATTCGAAGACTGGTACAATAAGGCAAAGGAAATTGATGGAATTTCTGATAAAGATGCGGTAGACATTTCAGACACTGCTACACCATATTTGAATGAGAATTTAAAGGATAGAGAAAATAATTAATAACTATAAAAATGAAAGGAACCGGCCGGATTATGCTGGTTCCTTTTAGAATATGCAAAAATTACATATTAAAATAAAAAAGAATGAAGATATTTGGTTTTTTTATAAAGCAAGAAAACAGAGTCAAAGCAATATATAATATACAGGAATACGATGAAAAAAGTTTGAAATGGGGGTGTGAAAATGGAAAAACCATGTATTGAGTATATTAGTGCATGTGCATGATGCGAAGTTTTTGGGGACTTGGTTCAAGTTCTGGAGAAAGAATATGCGGGAAGAGTCAATGTAAAGATTTATCGTGCAGGTAAAGATTTTGATTATATCAAAAAATATGGTGCTGTTTCAAAAAGTATGCTTATTATAAATGAGAAAAAAGCAGTAACAAAATTAACGAAGCCGGCTGTACGAAAAGCATTTGAGGAGGCATTGGAAATATAATGAATGAAGTATTGGAGTTTTTGAGTAGTATAATCCAATCAGCGTGGTCAATGCTCAATAGTTCTTCGACATGGGTTGTGTTTAGTTTTATTGTGGCAGGATTGCTGCATGAATTTATAAAACCAGAACAGTTACAGAAAACAGCAATTGGTTCCAAGAGAATCAGTGGATTATTATGGACGACAGTGACTGGGATGTTTCTGCCGATTTGCAGTTGTGGAACGATCCCACTTGGAATAAGTATGTATTATAGTGGAGCCTATCTTGGTCCGACATTAACATTTATGACAAGTACACCGATAATCAATCCATTAGCAGTTCTTTTAGCATGGGGATTACTTGGAAAAGAAATTACAATTATATACGTTATCACCGGGTTTGTAGGACCAATGCTGATAGGAATGATTGCAAATCATTTTGGTGGAGATGAACTTCATATTGGTCTTAGAAATAAAAAATATGGGGAATCAGAGGTATCTGTTAAACTTGAAACAGAAGAAGAATCAGAAGAGAATAGCATGATTCAATTAGAGTTTGAAGAAGCGACTTTCTGGAAGAAGATAAAGAGTGGTCTTCATTGGTCTGCGACGGAACTAGCAGTAACCATTAGTAAATACAGCGTTTCGGGAATGTTGATCGCAGGATTTTTATTTGCAATTGTACCGCAGTCATTTATTCAGGATTATCTTGGAAGACCGGGGATAATTTCCCTTGCTGGAATATCTGTTGTTGCAACGTTGATGTATGTTTGAGCGGTAGGCCATATACCGTTTATCGCAGCTCTGGTAGCCAGTGGAGCTGCGCCAGGTATATCAATTATGTACCTGATGGCTGGAGCAGGTACGAACGTGCCGGAACTTCTTACAATTACAAAAATGATTGGTAAAAAGGCAAGCGCGATGTATTTTTCAATGGTAGTAATTCTTGGTTTCATAGCCGGATATGTTACCAATAAATTATTGATGCCGGGATTTAAGCCGGTGCTGGATTTTGACAGGACATCGAATACAATTAAACAGGTAAATAAAATAATGATTGAACTTCCTGCTTGGGCGGAATGGATGTGCAGTGCGATTGTCATCGGATATGCATTAGTGGCATTATATAGATACCTTCGTAGAAAATTGAAAAAGGCATAAGATGAGTAATCAAAAGAAAGTATTAATTTTTATTATCGGATTTGTATTAACGGGATTATTAATTGCCACTTTTTTCCCAAAAGAGGCAAAAAGAAATAAAGATGCAGTAATAAGAATTGGAGCAGGGGATGATGTGTCAGGATTATTGATGCAGGAAATAACAGACTTGCTCAATGGGAAATATGAGATTTCAAAAACAATGGAAACTTCGTCTTTTCAAGATTGCTGAAGTAATCTTGCTCAGTGGGCACTGAGTGCAGAGGAAATCAATATTGCGTTTTATTGCAGTCATGTTGCGTTACATACGATTGAAGAAAATAAAAATGTTGAAATTTATGGACCCGTCATAATGAACGCGGAAGTGATCAATTATAAAAAAGATTGGAAAAATGTGAAAAAGGTGGGAATCAGTCAGGGACGAGAACAGGAGAAAGCAGCGGCACTTAAGAAGTATCCACAGATTGAGAGTTTTAAAGAGGTAACACAAAAAGGGATTCTTTATACTTTGGAGGATGGACAGATAGATGCAGTGATTCAAGATATTACGAAAGCGGCCGCTTTTCCGGAATATTTGTCGAAACCTTTGGCATCAGAAGATTTTATTTCATATGTACTCGTAGTAGATAAAGAATTTACAAAGACAGAAGCATTTTCAGATTTTTTAGAAAGCTATAATCAAGCGGTAGAAAAATTGAACAAGTCAGAGTATTTGGCTCAGAAGTTGGGGGTGTCAGAAGAGTGGCTGGATGATAAAGCAATAGAATTTCTGCCGTTGGGATATTAGCTAAGAAAGATATACTTAAATAGAGGAGAGAAGGGGAAATGTCTATATCAGTAGAACATATTTCAAAGCAATTTAAAAATAAAAGAAAGCCAGAAGAACCTGCACAGGTATTGAAGGATGTTTCTTTTGAAGTAGGAGAAGGAGAATTTGTTTCTTTACTGGGGCCTTCCGGATGTGGAAAAACAACAACATTAACAATTATTGCGGGATTTCAGAAACCGAATTCCGGGAAAATTGTAGTGAATGGAAGAGAAGTCAGTAAACCGGGACCAGACCGGGCGTTTATGTTCCAAAATTATGCGTTGTTTCCGTGGTTAAAAGTAGGAGAAAACATTGAATATCCAATGAAAAAAATAAAGATTCCAAAAGAACAACGTAAAGAAAAATTGAAAAACCTGTTGAAAATGGCACAACTGACAGAGTATGAGCATCATTATGTTCATGAACTTTCTGGTGGAATGAGACAGAGGGTGGCACTTCTTCGTGCAATCGCATGTGATCCACAGGTTCTTTTGATGGACGAGCCTCTTGGAGCGGTGGATTTCCAAATGAGACAGATGCTTCAAATGCAGTTGGAAAGTATTCTGCAGCAGCAAAAAACAACCGCACTTATGGTAACACACGATGTGGATGAATCTATTTATTTGAGTGATAGAGTTATTGTCATGTCCCGTAATCATGGAAAAATTCTTGCGGATATTAAGATTGATTTACCTCGTCCTCGAGAACGGACGAATCCAAAATATCATAGTTATGTAGATCAGTTGACAACGATTTTGAAATCTGCGTTGAATGGAGAAGTGTATACGGATGATGATAAGGACTTGATGGAATTTATCCAGGGAGTAGAAAACGGAAAGTAATAACAAAGAAAATATAACATCATATTATTAAAGGAGGACTGTAACATGAAGGTAGCTTATTTATTTGAATCAGAGAATGCAAGAGAGATTCTGGAGAACATGATTATTCCGCAGCTTGAGGAAGGACGTCACGGTGTAGACGTTGCTGGAATGATGTTTTTCTTCGATAACTGCTATATGCTTGTAGAAGGTTCTGAGATTGCTGCAAGGCTGCAGGCAATCAGTGAGAAAACAGGAATGCTTCTTATGGCATGCGATCGCTGTTGTTATCAGAGAGATATTGCAGATAAACTCGTTGCACCGGCAGGAATAGGATGTTTTCCAAATGTGTATGCAGCATTGGAACCTGCAAATGTAGATCAGGTTATCACATTGTAAAATGAAAGAAAAAAATTGATGTAGCTTTAGAGGATGCCGCAAGAATTGTATAAGAGTAGAAACCCGGTCATGACGAGACCGGGTTCTTATTCTTTTCAAATAATTTTTTTATGGCATGTACACCATTGGTTCGTTGCATGCTCATCTTATAGAGGATGCATGACTGGGGAATATTTCGGCAAAATGCAAGAATTTCATCCTCGGATGAATGGAGAAACCGAAGTGCAAGTCCGCAGCCACTGCTAATTTCTCGTGGAACCGGCATGACAGAAGAATCAATTTTTCCTTTGGAGTATTCAATTCCGTCGATTGCTTCTTTCGTAGAATCAAAAACTAATATGTAATAGTATTTCATAGAAAACACCTAGCACTGTTCGTTCAGTAATTCAATAAAGGCACCGAGTCTTGTATCAATTTGTGCCTGATCCGCAGATGAATAATCCGTATTAATTACCATATAAGGCATGTGTTTTTCCTCGCTAACATATCGTTTTATACTATCTGATTCCACAGCAAAAGTGTGACAGGCATGCAACAAAACTTCTACGACACCGTCAACCTGATATTCTTCGATTTGTGTACCAAGAACTTCAAAACGTCCCGGATTCGGACTCATAACAGAGCAGTTGACACGAAGATACTTTTCAGCAATTGCAGTAATTGGATCGATTGTTTCGTCAATTGGATCTTTCTTTTCACGAGGACCGCAACAATTTTCAAAACCAACCACATCGGCGCCAAGTTCTTCAATACGTTTGATCACCTTATCCATAACACCGGTTGTTGGGCATCCGGTGATTAGTATACGGGGTCTGGAGGGTTTGCCTTTATATTCTCTTTCATATAAGTCTTTTAATTGTGCAGTACGTTCTTCCAGATATTTGATTTTTCCTTCGATGTCAGCATTGTATTCATTTGTGGAAATGATGGTGTTGATTTCATACCCACTCAGCGGAGATGGTTTTAAACGTCCGACTTCAAAAAAATCAAGAATGGCTTTTCTTTCACGGTTTCTTAGTTTAATAGCCTTTCTGATTTTATCATCTGTGATTTCTATTCCATAAAACCGCTCAAATTCTTCCCTTAAGTTCTGTACTTCAGCTTTCCAAAAATCTAATGCTTTGACACCGTATTTCCCGGGAGGAAGTTGCATAACATGTGTATGTTTTAATTCACTGAGCATTTCATACATTTTCTTTTTCCCATCACATGTTGTTTCCGCAAGGATCATGTCCGAAAAATAGAAGAACGGACATTTTCCGGAAACAGCACCGCCATAACTTGATTTGATAAGCGGACATAGGTTCTTTGGCAGTTTCGCTTCGGCAGGAGGAATCAGTTCTTCACTGATACCACAGAGACCAACGGCGATGGCATCCGCTGCAGTAACAAGTTCACAAGGGGTATAAGTACAAAACGTTCCGACAATGCGACGTCCTTGTTCTTTCAATTCTTTTAATTTTAAAAAAGCTTTTTTACGTCCTTCAGGAAAGGTTTCAAAATCTTCCGGCAAATTTAATTCGCGCATAATATCTCCTTTGTTTTTTATTGAATGTATTAAGAGTATTATAATATGAAGATATCAGAAAGAGTAATAGAAATATATTATAATATAATAGATGGAATAAATATGTATTGGGCATATGGTGCTTATTATAAAGTTTTTAAGATACGACAAATATAGATGTGGAAGTATTAAACGAAGCGATGGAACTTTACAGTGATGAGGAAAATCATAAGGTGACTGTTGCAGTTGCCATAGTTGAGACGGATTGTTTTTGTTTTCACTATGTGGAAAACGGCATTGAAAAAAATTGGCAGACATACCAGCGGCTTGTAAATGGGGAGAATCCATGATCCGTACTATGACAGGCAATACTGTCGAGAAGAAAGAGCAGGAAGAACAGCTTGCAGAGAAGAGGGAAACAAGAAAAAAAGAAAAGGATATTCTGCATACGCATGAGGTTAGGATTATCGGAAACGATGTGCAGGGCCTTGCCGAGAAATTGTTGGCGGTAAGCGCACTTTCTAAAAATTCCGCAGTATCTATCTGGTTGAGGATTTGATGGAGAATGAACCAAGATTAATGAGTTGAGATTTTTCATTACGATACCATTATAGAAGGGTATGATCCCAAGTGGTTGATTGAAATTTCCAATAAGATTATTAATTTTATCGATTGGACAGAACAAGTATGCTCATGAGATAATAAACGAATCAATGTTCTGGAGTATAAAGGATATTGATTATTTACTTTTATAAATGGGAGGAAAACTATGAAAAAGAAACTTTTAGCAGTTTTGCTCATGGGTGTGATGGTATTTTCAATGACAGCATGTGGAAATACAGGAAACGAGAGCGAAAACACAGACACAGAAGCAGCGGAAGAAAAAGGTGCAGAAACTGAACTGGAAGATACGTTGATTGTTTATTCCACACATTCAGAAGACATGCTGGAAGTGCTTGCTGATGCGTTTACAGAAAAAACGGATATTGAAGTTGAATTTATCAACTTAAAGGGAGAACTTGCAGATCGTGTCCGCAGTGAAAAGGATAATCCGCAGGCAGATATTATGTTTGGCGGAGATACAGCAACATATATGCTTCTTCAGGAAGAAGGCTGCTATGAGTCTGTTGAGACAACTTGGGCGGACGAACTTTCAGATGATTATAAAGAAGCGGATGGCTGTTGGTATGGAACTTATAAAACACCTGTAGTTATGTTCTATAATTCCGACTTGATGACGGTGGAGGAAGCACCAAAGGATTGGAGTGATCTTGCAGATGAAAAATATGCCGGAAAGATTGTTACACGTGATTCGCTGTCATCTTCCATGCGTTCGGCAGTAGCCGCCTTGATTTCTTATTATTCGGCAAAGGAAAGTGAAGAAGCTGCTTGGGAATATGTTGAAGCCCTTTGTGCAAATATAAAGAACTACTATAACAGTGGAAGTATGATGTTCCAGGCGCTTGGAAAAGGTGAGGCAGCGCTTTCTATCGGAGTATTGGACAACGTGATTGATAACAGGGAGAATAATGATATGCCGTTAGAAATCATTGATGCCAAGAGCGGGGCAATTACAATTACAGATTGTATTGCAGCAATCAAGAATGCTCCTCACCCAAATGCGGCTGCAGCATTTGTGGAATTTGTTGGAAGCGTAGAAGCACAGGAATTAGTGGCTAATGAGTTTAACCGTATGCCGGTTTTAGATGCTGCATTAGAGAATTCACCAGAGTGGATGCAGACAGGATACGCTCCAATGGCTGTCGATTGGGCGACAGTAAGTGCGAATCAGGTAGAATGGCTTGAAAAATGGGAGACAGATTATATAGCTGCAGATTCAGTGATTGCATCAGAATAATAGAAAATCTAATAGAAATAGTGGGGAGTTTCTCCACTATTTCTTTATACAAAGGAGAATTTAAGAATAAATATGAGTGACATTGTTTTAAAAAATATTTCTCACAGTTATGATACGGCAAAAGTATTGACGAATGTGGATATCGCTATTCACAAAGGAGAATTTTATACGCTGTTGGGACCTTCGGGGTGTGGAAAAACGACGCTTCTCAGAATTCTTGCAGGTTTTATTGAGCCGACAGAAGGGCAGGTATTGATTGAAGGCGCAGATATTACAAATTGGGTTCCCGAAAAAAGAAATATGGGAATTGTATTTCAGAATTATGCGCTTTTTCCCAATATGACGGTGAGAGAAAATATTGAATATGGTTTAAAGATTCGAAAAAAATCTAAGGAATTTATAAAAGAAAAATGTAATTACTATATGGAACTTTCCGGATTAAAAGAGTTGGAAAACAGAAAAATCCATGAATTATCCGGCGGACAGCAGCAGCGGGTAGCGATAGCAAGAGCACTTGTTATTGAACCTCAGATGCTTCTTTTAGATGAACCAATGTCTAATCTTGATGTGGCGCTTCGTGTCAAGATGCGTGAAGAAATCCGCGCCATTCAGAAGAAAATCGGTATTACGACGTTATTTATTACCCATGATCAGCAGGAAGCATTGGCGATTTCAGATAAAATAACTGTTATGAAAGATGGAAAAGTGCTTCAGACGGGAACGCCAAAAGAAATTTATAACTATCCAAATCAGGATTTTGTGGCAAATTTTGTGGGAATATCGAATTTGGTTACAGTTGATCATTGCAAAATGCTTGGTATCCCCATATCGGAAAATGCGCCTTATCGCTTTGTACGGCCGGAACAGATGTGCCTTAATAGAAAGGGCGGCAAGGGGATTCCATCAACAGTCACAGAAATTCGGTTTGTGGGCATGTATTATGAATATTCAGTAAAAGTTGGAGATTTAGAGTACCGGATTGTAGAGACTAACATGGGGGATCTTACCGATGGATGGAAGGCCGGAGATGTGGGATATATTACTATGAGAGACAAGGATGGAGTTGCAAATGAATAAGAAAAGAAAGAAAATAAGTCCATTTCGAATCTTTTGGTACTGTATTCTTGGTTTCTTGGTGCTGGGATACATTATCGTCCCGATGTTGCAGACATTTTTGCAGGCGTTAAAAACTGACAATGGATATAGTCTGCAGGTGTTCAGAAGTTATTTATCGAATGCGAATCAGATGAAAGTAATCTGGAATACGATATTGTTAGGGGGGCTTTCTGTATTAACCTGTGGGATGATTGGAATCATGCTGGCAATGTATATGACATTTCTTGCCGGAAAAGGGAAGAAGGTAATTCATATTCTTCTTCTTAGTCCAATGATGATTCCGGGTGTCATTACTGTGATTTCTTTTATCCAGTTGTACGGAGAAAGCGGGATCTTGACAAAAGCAGTACAGTATCTGTTCCATCTAGGAAATGTTCCTTTTCATTTTCAGGGATTAGGAGCGATTATTTTTGTTGTGACGTATACGCAGTATGTATATTTTTATTTGAATGTTTACGTAGCATTGAAATATGTGGATAACTCCAATATTGAGGCGGCTAGAAGTATGGGTGCGTCCTGGGCGCAAATTTTTAGAGATGTAATATGGCCGGTGATTACACCGGCGGTATTATCGTCTGCTATCGTTACATTCGCTTCGGGAATCAGTTCATTTTCAGCGCCGAACTTGATCGGCGGTGGATTTAAAGTACTCAGCACCCAGATTGTCCGTTCAAAAGCCAATAATCACATGGAAATGGCATCTGTCCAGGTAGTAGTATTGTTTTTTATCAGTATGTCGGTAATGCTCCTGATTCAGTATTACAGCAAGAGATATGAGATACATAATTCTGACCGAAGTACATTGGTAAGACCGCTGCAGGAAAAGAATACGATATTTTCCATTATTTGCAAGATCATAATTTTTATTCAGATTATGTTGATTTTACTTCCGATATGTGCCATTATATATTTATCTTTTGTAAAAACGAGTTCCATCATGCAGGATATTTTCCCGTGTGATTTTACATTGGAGAATTATCGGACGATTTTCAACAAGCCACGAGTATTAAAACCATTGCTTAATAGTTTAAAAATGGCAGCGATGGCGGTGGCTGCCGGTCTTGTTATTACGGTGCCAAGTTCCTATATGATCGTAAAATTTAAAGGGAAATTCCACGCAGTTTTGAAAACATTATTAATGCTTCCTTGGACAATGCCGGCGAGTGTAATTGCGATTAATTTGATTAATGCATTCAATCAAAAAAGTATTTTTGCATTTAATACTTCACTGATTGGAGGGTTTTATATTTTACCGATTGCATATACGATCACCTCGCTTCCATTGTTGTTGAATTCTAATGAGGTAGCAATACAGGGGATCAATAAGAATCTGGAAGAAGCGTCAAAGAGCCTTGGTGCAAACGTCATTCATACGTTTGGACGGGTAATTATTCCGAATATAGCGCCAGGAATTATGGCTGGTGGTGTGCTGGTTTATATAAGGACGATCGGGGAATACACCATCTCGACATTGCTTTATGGAGTGTATAACAGACCGATTTCTATTTCGATAGTAACCACGATGCAAGAGTATAAAATGGGTATTTCTCTGGCGTATGGTGTGATTGTGATTATTATTTGTTATATAGCGCTCTCATTGATATTTAGACTGGATAAAAAGCGGTTTTTATAGAAGAAAATACGTTATAAGGTAAAGCGGTCAAAGAAAGTGCAAAAAATCATCAGCAATATTTGAAGTTTTACTAAGGAGGAGATCTAAATATGAAGAAGTTTTTCGAAGAGTTTAAAGCATTTGCCCTTAGAGGAAATGTTATGGACATGGCAGTTGGTGTATTAATTGGTGGTGCGTTCTCGGGTATTGTAACATCTCTCACAGATAACATCATCCAGCCGATCATCAATATGATACTTCAGCGCAAACTGTACAGTTTTGAGCAAGTCGCAGGTCATGCATCTTCTTTTGGATCGGCAGTTGTTAATTTCATAATTATGGCATTTATATTGTTCTGCCTGCTTAAGGCGATTAATAGGATTCTTGCTATTGGCCACAAGCCGGTGGAAGAGGCGCAGACCACGAAGATTTGCCCGTTCTGCCAGAGCGAGATCAGTATTAATGCCACAAGATGTCCGTACTGTACTTCAGAACAGATTGTGGAAACAGTAGAAGAGAAAGTGGCAGAGGTGTAACAGCAGCCAATATAGGTATTGACAGAGGAGGAGTTCCAGTCATTTCAATGATATGGAACTCTTTATTTTTATCACAGAATTGAAAAAAATAAGGAATCTGAAGGGATATATTCCATTTTCTCATAAAATATGATATACTCGGTTACATATATGGGAAGTCATAACCAAACGTGGACAAGGAGTAAGAAACGATGAAGAGAGTATTGTTAAAACTCAGCGGGGAAGCCCTCGCCGGAGAGAAAAAGGCAGGATTTGATGAGGCGACTTGTGTGGGCGTTGCCAAGCAGGTGAAGAAACTTGTGGAAGACGGAATCCAGGTGGCGATCGTAACAGGCGGAGGTAATTTCTGGAGAGGAAGGACGAGTGAGACAATAGACCGTGTAAAGGCAGACCAGATCGGAATGTTGGCGACGGTGATGAATTGTATCTATGTATCTGATATCTTCAGATACGCAGGTATGAAGACAGAGGTGTTTACTCCGTTTGTGTGCGGGGCATTTACAACATTGTTTTCCAAGGATAGAGCCGTAGAGGCGCTGAATGAAGGAAAGGTGATCTTCTTTGCAGGCGGTACCGGTCATCCGTATTTTTCCACAGATACAGGCGCCGTGCTTCGGGCGATCGAGATCGAGGCAGATGCGATGCTTCTTGCAAAGGCGATCGATGGTATCTATGACAGTGATCCGAAGGTGAACCCGGAGGCGAAGAAGTATGAGGAGATTTCCATTCAGGAGATGATCGACAGGAGACTAATGGCAGTTGACTTGACTGCATCTATCATGTGCCTGGAAAATAAGATGCCGATGCTGGTATTCGGACTGAATGAAGAGAACAGTATTGTAGAGACTATGATGGGAACATTTACAGGAACGAAAGTGACTGTGTAATAAGGAGGATATATTATGGATGAGAGATTAGTAAGTTATGAATCAAAGATGAATAAGACACTGGCAAATCTTGACGGAGAACTTGGAACGATCCGTGCAGGACGTGCGAATCCAAATGTATTGAACAGAATTATGGTAGATTATTATGGAACACCGACACCGATTCAGCAGGTTGCCAATGTATCTGTTCCGGAACCGCGTATGATCCAGATCCAGCCATGGGAAAAGAATATGGTGAGAGAGATCGAGAAAGCGATCCAGATGTCTGATCTTGGCATCAATCCGACGAACGATGGTTCTGTGATTCGTCTGGTCTTCCCGGAACTTACGGAAGAGCGAAGAAAAGAACTCGCAAAGGATGTTAAGAAGAAGGGAGAGGCTGCCAAAGTTGCGATCCGTAACATTCGCCGTGATGGAAATGACGCATTTAAGAAGTTGAAAGGTTCTGAGGTGTCTGAAGACGAGATCAAAGACCTGGGCGATGAGCTTCAGAAGATGACAGATAAGTTCATCAAGAAAGTTGATGATGCGGTAGAGGTGAAATCAAAAGAAGTAATGACAGTATAGAAGGTGTGCTATATCGGGGACAACCTCTTGAAATATGGGGTTGTCCTCATTTGAATGTAACAGGAGGAGAATAAACCATGAAGATCCCGCAGCATGTTGCAATTATTCTGGATGGAAATGGGCGATGGGCAAAGTCCAAAGGCATGCCCCGTAACTATGGTCATGCACAGGGAAGCAAGAATGTAGAGCGTATCTGTGAAGATGCATACCGGATGGGTGTAAAATATCTGACAGTGTATGCGTTTTCCACAGAGAACTGGAGCCGTCCGAAAGAGGAAGTAGATGCGCTGATGAAGTTATTGCGTAACTATATGAAGACTTGTCTTAAGACGGCGGCAAAGAATGATATGAAGATCCGGGTGCTTGGTGACAAGACGAGACTGGACGAAGATATCAGAAGCCGGATCGAAGAACTGGAAGAGGCGACGAAAGAAAACGGAGGATTGAATTTCCAGATTGCCATTAATTACGGAAGCAGGGACGAGATCACACGTGCAGTGAGACGAATGGCAGAAGATGTGCAAAGCGGAAAGATCCAGCCGGAAAATATAGACGAGGCGTGTATAGAAGAATACCTTGATACACACGATATACCTGACCCGGATCTGTTGATCCGTACAAGTGGGGAGCAGAGATTATCCAATTATCTCTTATGGCAGCTTGCATATACGGAGTTTTATTTTACAGATGTACCATGGCCGGATTTTACGAAAGAGGAGCTGACGAAGGCATTTGAGCAGTATAATGCAAGAGACAGACGCTTCGGAGGTGTGAAGGAGGAGCAGAATGTTTAAGACAAGATTACTGAGTGGAATTGTGCTGGTAATAGCATTGATCGCCATTGTGGGAACGGGTGGATATGTCCTTCTCGGGGTACTGGCAGTCTTAAGCCTGATTGGTCTTAAGGAATTGTATAGAGTCGTAGGTGTGGAGGGAAGCCTGGGAGTTGCAGGATATTTCTTTGCGATTGAGTGGTACGTTCTCCTGATGATGGACAGACTGGAATATGCACTTCCGGCATTTATCCTGTTCCTTGTGGTCGTGATGGCGGCGTATGTGTTTGGATTTCCGAAGTTCCGCGCAGAGCAGGTGACGATGGTATTTTTCGGATTATTTTATGTGGCAGTGATGCTTTCTTATGTATATCAGACAAGAATACTTCCGGATGGTCGTGTCGTCGTGTGGCTGATCTTCCTTACTTCCTGGGGATGTGACACTTGTGCCTACTGCGTGGGAATGTTGATCGGGAAGCATAAGATGGCGCCGAAGTTAAGCCCGAAGAAATCTGTAGAAGGCGGTATTGGAGGTGTGGTTGGAGCGGCACTTCTTGGAATGATATTTGCCCTTGCCATGAATCAATGGGCGGGAGCCTCGGCAAATGCACTTCACTATGGAGTGATCTGTGGGGTGGGCGGCATGATTTCCCAGGTGGGGGATCTGGCAGCATCTGCGATCAAGCGAAATTATGAGATTAAGGACTACGGTAAGTTAATTCCGGGACATGGCGGCGTGCTTGACCGGTTTGACAGTGTGATATTTACAGCGCCGGTCATTTATTATCTTACATTGCTTTTGGCAGGGACATTGTAAGGGAATATCTGCTTTCATGCAGTTATATAACAGGAAACTTTAGGCGTATGTGATAAGAAATGCCTGGTCAGCATAAAATGTAAGCGAGGGAAATATGAAGAAAATAGCGATTTTAGGTTCTACGGGTTCGATAGGGACACAGACATTAGAAGTTGTAAGAGAAAATAAAGACATCGAAGTTCTCGGACTTACAGCGGGAAGTAATATAATGCTTCTTGAGGAACAGATCCGGGAATTTCACCCGAAGGTGGCAGCAGTCTGGGATGAGAAGAAGGCGGAAGATCTTCGTGCAAGGGTTGCAGATGTAGACGTGAGAATTGTAGCGGGGATGGACGGTCTTATAGAAGTATCGGTTTTAGAAGGCGTGGAGATACTGGTGACAGCCATTGTTGGCATGATCGGGATCCGGCCGACGATCGAGGCAATCAAAGCTGGTAAGGATATCGCCCTTGCGAATAAGGAGACGCTGGTAACGGCAGGACATATTATCATGCCGCTGGCAAAAGAGCGAAATGTCTCTATCTTGCCGGTGGACAGTGAACATAGTGCGATCTTTCAGTCGCTGCAGGGAAATGAAAGAAAAGCGGTTAAGAAGATCCTCTTGACGGCTTCCGGCGGACCATTTCGCGGAAAGAGTGAGGAAGATCTGCTGGATATCCGTGTGGAGGATGCGCTGAAGCACCCGAACTGGTCGATGGGGCAGAAGATCACCATTGACTCTTCAACGATGGTAAATAAAGGGTTAGAGGTTATTGAGGCGAAATGGCTCTTTGACGTAGATGTGGATCAGATACAGGTAGTGATCCAGCCACAGAGCATCATTCATTCTATGGTAGAATATGTGGACGGCGCGGTCATGGCTCAGCTTGGTACGCCAGATATGAAACTTCCGATCCAGTATGCGCTATATTATCCGGAGCGCAGATATCTGCCGGGAGACAGGCTGGACTTTTGGAGTTTAAGTAAAATTGATTTTGAGAAGCCGGACATGGATACATTCTATTGTCTGGAACTTGCGTATAAAGCAGGAAGAGAAGGCGGAAGTCTTCCGACGGTCTTCAATGCGGCAAATGAACTGGCAGTGAAGAAATTCTTGAACAGAGAGATTAAATACCTTGAGATCATGCAGTTGATCGAGGATTGTATGAAAGCGCATAAGAATATCAAGAATCCGACGCTGGAGCAGATATTGGAGACAGAAATGGAAACCTATGAACGGATCGAAAGCAGGAGGTAGCAGTTAATTTGGGAATTATATTTGCAATATTGATATTTAGTTTTATTGTATTCTTTCACGAACTGGGGCATTTTGCGCTGGCGAAGAAAAATGGGATCGACGTGCAGGAATTTGCCATAGGAATGGGACCTCTCATCTATGGGAAGGAATATCATGGAACACAGTATTCCGTAAGGCTTTTCCCGATCGGTGGATTTTGTGCCATGGGTGAAGATGAGGAGGAAAATGATTCGCCGGATAACTTTAATAAGAAATCCGTATGGGCAAGAATCTCGGTGATCGCGGCAGGACCTGTATTTAATTTTATTCTTGCATTTATCTGTGCAGTGATCCTGATCCTGATGACAGGTTATGATAAGCCGGTTGTGGGAGAGGCGCCGGAAGGATATGCGGCGGCAGAGGCCGGTATCCAGGCAGGAGATACCATTGTCCGTATGGGAGGCAAGAAGATCCACATTTTCCGCGAGGTCTCTTATTATAATCAGTTTCATCAGGGAGAGGACGTAGAGGTTATTTATCTTCATGACGGTAAGGAAAAAAGGGTTGTTCTGAAACCAAAGTACGATGAAGAACTGGGATACTATCGTACAGGGATCAGTGGCGGCGCCTATACGAAAGCAAATGTGCTGTCGGCATTTCAGTATGGCGTGTATGAGGTGAAGTTTTGGATTGAAACCACCCTGGAGAGCCTGAAGATGTTGCTGACAAGGCAGATTGGCATGGATCAGATGTCAGGTCCTGTGGGAATCGTGGATGTGGTGGACGATGCTTACCAGCAGAGTAAGGGCTACGGCGTGAAGATGGTGGTTGCCCAGTTTTTGTATATTGCAATCCTGTTGTCGGCAAATTTAGGGGTATTCAATCTGATACCATTTCCTGCCCTTGATGGGGGGCGTCTGGTATTCCTTTTTGTCGAAGCGATCCGGGGCAAACGAGTGCCGCCCGAGAAAGAAGGATATGTACATCTGGTCGGGATCACGCTTCTGATGGTGCTCATGGTGTTCGTGATGTATAATGATATACGGAGAGTGTTTTTCTAAAGAAGATAATTGGGAATGGTTTAGTGTTCATAAATATTCCCGATGATCCGGGCATATTCACTCAATGGTCCAAGAGGCATCTTTGGCAGGCCGTCGGCTTCTGCGTAGAAGCCGACGTTGTCTATCTTACATTTGCTGACAGGACAATATGCCCAGTAAGTTCCGTATTTGATCTGCAGTTTCCGTCCTCCCGCATCTTCGACGATGTCTCCTTCATAGACTTCTGTGCCGGAGATGTCATGCATTCCAGTATAATACATGAAAATATTATGATCTGTGAACAGGCTACCGACTGTTCTGTCCAGAATCTCTTCCCAACGTAACATTCGTTGATTTTCCACATTCCATATTCGAAATTTCATGATGATCCTTCTTTCCTGAAAAATAGACCGGGGAGTCTGAATAAATATATATGATGCATAGTAATATGTCTGTATGAGTTAAGTTAGTTCTGCGATCCGTGATACTCCTACATAGATCTCAGAGATCTTATACCATGTGGGATAATCTACGATGCCGGTCTGTGGAAGCCCGAATACGGACTGAAATACCCTTACCGCTTCTGCAGTCCTTGGGCCATAGATACCATCGGCAGTGATCTTTGGTATCAGTGGATAGGCATTGGAAATAACGGCAAGCTGCTCTTGCATCTGCCTGACTTTATTGCCGGTGGAGCCTTGTGTCAGATTGTATCCGGGCCATGAGGCAGGGATCCCGGAGATCGCCTGTGCAGTGTTAATGTACATGTTGTCGCCGTAGTAATAGCGAAGGATTTCGATAGGGCTGTACCCCTGATCGCCAAGAGACTTTGAGCCCCACTGAGTCATCCAGTTCGGACATTGTACCTGTCGCCCGTCACAATACTGTGTCAGTATGGGCTGACGAACATTCGGGCGGGATAAATAGTTGGCAAACAGTTCATCTACGATCTCGGAAATGGTGTCATATACATTTCGCTCAGGAATCCATTTGTGGTCGTAGGCAGTAGAAGAAGTGATCGTAAAGTCATATCCCTGATTCCGATACCATTCCGTATATACACGATTCAGTGTAAAGGACATGATCGCCAGAACATTTGCACGGATGGTGTCTGCAGGCCAGGTGGCGTAGATTTCACTGGAAGCGACATTTTTGATATAATCTTTATAACGCACATAGTAATCTTTGGCGGTAGTATCGCGAGGTGTTCCGTTGTGGACAACAATGAACTCCGGGACAACGACACGGCTTAGGACGATCTCTCCTGTTTCATTCACGGGCTTGATCTCGTCCTCGGGGATTTTCGGAGGATAAGTTCCGTATAATGTATGTGCGGGAATAACGAAGACTTCACCATTTTCGTTTGTAGTCAGAGGGCGCATCTCGATGTTCTGGAGTGCGGTAACATCGGCGAGGATTTCTGCGCCTGCAATATTGACAGGTTCATACCCCGGAGCAGTAACATTTATGGTATACTCAGAGTAAGGCTGTTGTTCATTGGTAACATCAAGGCTTAATTCCAGTGGAGGAGCCGGAAGATCGATGGTCTCCGTCTGACCGGAAGAGTCTGTCTGAAGTTCTTCCAGTTGGTTTTCGGGAACTCCGGTGTAGGAAATGGCGATAGTGGCATCTGTTACGGGAAATCCGGTAATTTCCGATGTGACCTGGATCCGTAACTGTCCTGTATCGGGGTGCTCTGTCTGAAGAGCGCGTAAATCACTCATAAATTGTACCTCACGGGAACACTATTACTATTAAAATATGCAATTAGATGGAAAGGGTTCTGGATATGAGCAGAAAAAGGAAAAAATCAGGCTGTTTAACCTGGGTGATCGTGATATTGTGCGTTATGATTGTCGGCATTGTCGCAGGGATGGTACTGTTGCTTCGATATGACGAGGTGAGGCAGCAGGTGAGACAGACCTTTGGCGCAGAAGAGATCCCCTATCAGGAAGTGATAGATGCGGGGGCGGATGCCGAAAGAAAATATTATTATGAACAGTTAAGTGGAGAAGAACAGCAGGTGTATCTTGAGATCCGGCAGGGAGTTGAGGAAGAGAAAGCGGAGATCTATGTACATGCTTCAGACGCAGTGCGGACGAATGAGATCTTTCAATATATCCTGAAAGATTACCCGGAGATTTTCTGGTGCGAGGGCACAACGACCAGTACTTCGTATGAAGGAAAGGAAAACTATACGATCCTGGAGCCTGTTTATCTTTATACGGGAGAGGTACGGGCACAGAGGCAGGCAGAGATTGAGGCGGCAGCAGAAGAAATACTGGCGGATATCAGCCCGGAGGCAGGAGATTATGAGAAGATCTTATATGTGTATGAGACACTTGTCAATATGGTTGATTATGATCTTGAAGCGCCGGACAGTCAGAATATCTATAGTGTATTTGTGAACCGACGTTCCGTATGTGCAGGTTATGCCAGGGCGACGCAGTATCTGCTGGAGAGACTGGGAGTATTTTGCACCTATGTGACGGGGATGGCGAAGGAACAGTATCATGCATGGAATCTGGTTCTGTGCGAAGGGGATTATTACTATGTGGATACGACGTGGGGCGACCCGGTATTCCAGGAACAGGAGGAGCAGGCATGGTATGGGCAGAATTACGTCAGTTATGATTATCTTTGTTGTAATGACGCAGAACTTTTGAAAACGCATATACCTGACAGTGATATTCCACTTCCGGCATGTGAGAAGATGGATTGTAATTATTATGTAAGAAATGGAATGTATCATGAGTTTTATGACAGCCAGGAAGCGCTTCAGGCAATGAACGATGTCATAGCGTCCGGCGGTAATCCGGTAGTATTCAAATATGTCTCTGCGGAAAGTTATGCGGAGGCGAAGGAGGACATCTTCGGAAATATCATTGAAAAGGCGGCGCGGAATCTGGCTGACTGGTATGGGCTTTCGCAGGTGAATTACAGTTACATGGATGATGAGGATCTGAATAAGATTACAATTTACTGGGAATATGGAGGTTAATATTTTAAGACAATTATTTTTCATACTGGTGTGGGCGGCGGCTTACAAGGACGGAAAAGAGAGGAAGATTCCTGATGCCATCGTGCTTGGCGTTTGTCTGGTGGCATTGGCAAATTTTTTGGTGATCGATGAATCGGAGATGATTTCAAAGATTCTTGGGATATCCGCAGTCAGCGTGCCGATGCTTCTTGTGACATTGATCCGTCCCGGGGCTTTTGGCGGCGGTGATATCAAGCTGATGGCAGCAAGCGGCGCATTTCTTGGAGCAGAGGATATCTTTCTGTCATTTTTCTATGGGTTGGTGTTTGGAAGTATCTACGGGATCTGTCTTATCTTTCTTAAGGGGAAGACAAGGAAGGAACGATTTGCGTTTGGACCGTTTCTGGCAGCAGGTATGACGATAAAATTAATAGGCGCAGTGTGGATTTTGTAAAAAAATCAGGTTGAAAAATAGCAGTAACTGTAGTATAATCTTTACAATTTGGGAAACTTTAGGGAAACCAATATAATATAGACAAGGAAAGGGTGGATATATGAAGGCATTTTTAATACTGGAAGATGGAACTGTCTTTACCGGAACCAGCATTGGTTCCACAAAAGACATGATTAGTGAGATCGTATTTAACACCTCAATGGCAGGCTATCTGGAGGTGCTGACGGACCCGTCCTATGCAGGGCAGGCAGTTGTAATGACATATCCTCTTATCGGCAATTATGGCGTAACACCGGATATGGAATCGAAACGTGTATGGGCTTCCGGCTATATTGTAAAAGAATTGTCACGTATACCAAGTAATTTCCGATGCGAAGGGGATCTGGAGGATTTCCTGAAAGAACAGGATATTCCGGGAATCGCAGGTGTGGATACACGTGCACTTACGAAGAAACTTTGTGAGAACGGTACTATGAACGGTATGATCACCACAAATATTGCTTATGATCTGGAAGAGATTCTTCCGAAGCTTCAGTCTTATGCAGTAAGCGGTAAGGTAAAGGAAGTTACTTGTAAAGAAGCATATACGATCGAAGGAAACGGACCGAAACTTGCGCTTGTTGACTTCGGTGTAAAGAACAGCATTATAAAATCTTTCACTCAGCGTGACTGTGAAGTCACTGTCTATCCGGCATGTACAACTGCCGATGAAATTATGAAAGCGGGTGTGGACGGCATTCTGTTATCTGGCGGACCGGGAAACCCGGCGGACAACCTTTCTATTGTAGAAGAAATCAAGAAATTAGTTACCACCAATATTCCGATATTTGCAATTGGACTGGGGCATCAGTTGATGGCTCTTGCTCATGGTGCGAAGACTTATAAATTAAAGCACAGTCACTGCGGAAGTAATTATCCGGTCAAAGATGTAAAGAGTGGACGTGTCTACATCTCTTCTCAGAATCACGGATATGCGGTCGATATGGACAGCGTGGACAAGTCAGTGGCAACGGAGGCATTTGTAAATGTAAATGACGGCACGAATGAGGGACTGTCTTATGCTGACGGCAGGATTCTCACTATTCAGTTTGAACCGGACGCTTATGTAGGCCCGCACACACTTGGTTATCTGACAGACACGTTTGTGGATATGATGAAAGGAGCAAAATAATGCCGAAGATTACAGATATTAAAAAAGTACTTGTTATAGGTTCCGGCCCGATCATAATCGGACAGGCAGCAGAGTTTGACTATGCCGGTACACAGGCCTGCCGTGCGCTCAAAGAAGAAGGACTTGAGGTTGTGCTTCTTAATTCGAATCCGGCAACGATCATGACGGATAAGGATATTGCCGACAGGGTATATATTGAGCCCCTTACCGTGGAAGTGGTCGAGCAGTTGATCATCAAAGAACAGCCGGACAGTGTGCTCCCGACGCTTGGCGGTCAGGCAGGACTTAACCTGGCTATGGAATTAGAGGAAAATGGTTTCTTAAAAGAGCATCATGTACGGCTGATCGGAACAACTTCTGAGACGATCAAGAAAGCAGAGGACCGTCTGGAGTTTAAGGCAACTATGGAGAAGATCCATGAGCCTTGCGCTGCGTCTCTTGTGGTAGAGAGCGTAGAAGATGGTGTGGAATTTGCAGAAAGCATCGGTTATCCGGTCGTGCTTCGTCCCGCTTATACGATGGGCGGAAGCGGCGGTGGTATTGCGGACAACCGCGCACAGTTAGTGGAGATCCTTGAGAATGGCCTTCGCCTTTCCCGTGTGGGACAGGTTCTTGTAGAACGTTGCATCGCAGGCTGGAAAGAAATTGAGTACGAAGTAATGCGTGATACGAAAGGCAACTGTATCGCTGTATGTAATATGGAGAATGTCGACCCGGTCGGCGTGCATACAGGAGACAGTATCGTTGTGGCTCCAACACAGACGCTGGGACACAGAGAATGTGATATGCTCCGTAATTCTGCACTCAGTATTATCAGCGAGTTAAATATCACAGGAAGCTGTAACGTGCAGTTTGCGCTTCACCCAGAGACATTTGAATATTGTGTGATCGAGGTAAATCCCCGTGTCAGCCGTTCTTCTGCACTGGCAAGTAAGGCAACAGGTTATCCGATCGCCAAGGTTGCGGCAAAGATTGCCCTTGGTTATACATTGGACGAGATTCAAAATGCAGTGACGAAGAAAACATTTGCAAGTTTTGAACCGGCAATTGATTATTGTGTAGTGAAATTTCCAAGACTTCCGTTCGATAAGTTTATCAGTGCAAAGCGTACACTGACAACGCAGATGAAGGCAACCGGAGAGGTTATGAGTATCTGTGATAACTTCGAAGGCGCTCTTATGAAAGCGATCCGTTCCCTGGAACAGCATGTGGATTGTCTGCTTTCTTATGATTTTTCACGTCTGTCAAAGGAAGAATTGTTAGAACAACTTACGGTCGTAGATGATCGAAGGATCTGGAAGATTGCAGAGGCAGTACGTCGTGGCATTTCTTATAAGACGGTTTATGATATTACAAAGATCGACATCTGGTTTATTGATAAGATCGCTCATCTCGTGGAGATGGAGCAGGCGCTTCGGGGCTGTGCGCCAAAAGTGGCGTCAGGACGTGGCGGTATTGAGCGAGAACTTCTCATGGAAGCAAAACGGATGGAGTTCCCGGATAATGTGATCGCAAGGCTGACAGGGCTTGACGAACGTCAGGTGCATGATCTAAGACACGAGTATGGAATTACCGCTTCTTATAAAATCGTAGATACCTGTGCGGCGGAATTTGAGGCAGAGACGCCCTATTACTATTCCGTATATGGCAGTGAAAATGAAGCAGAGAAGACAAGCGGCAGGAAAAAAGTCCTTGTGCTTGGCTCCGGACCGATCCGTATCGGTCAGGGTATCGAGTTTGATTTTTGTTCCGTACACTGTACATGGGCATTTGCAAAAGAAGGGTATGAGACGATCATCATCAATAACAACCCGGAGACGGTAAGTACAGACTTTGATATTGCAGATAAACTTTATTTTGAACCTCTCACACCGGAAGATGTGGAGAGTATCGTGGACCTTGAGAAACCGGACGGGGCAGTTGTACAGTTCGGCGGACAGACTGCGATTAAATTGACGGAAGCGCTTATGAAGATGGGCGTGCCGATTCTCGGAACAAAGGCAGAAGATGTAGACGCGGCAGAAGACAGGGAACTGTTTGACGCGATCTTAGAGAAATGTGAGATCCCAAGACCGACCGGCGGTACGGTATTTACGGCAGAAGAGGCGAAGGTAGTGGCAAATCGTCTTGGATATCCGGTGCTTGTAAGACCGTCCTACGTTCTTGGCGGACAGGGTATGCAGATCGCGATCAATGATCACGATATTGATGAATTTATCGGAATTATCAATCGAATTGCACAGGATCACCCGATTCTTGTAGATAAATATTTACAGGGTAAGGAAATTGAGGTTGACGCGGTGTGTGATGGAGAAGATATATTGATCCCGGGAATCATGGAGCATATTGAGCGTGCAGGAATTCATTCCGGGGACAGTATCTCTGTATATCCGGCGCAGAGCATCAGTGAGAAAACGAAGAAGACGATCGAGGAATATACGAAACGTCTTGCGAAGTCACTTCATGTGATCGGACTGATCAATATCCAGTTTATCGTGTGCGGGGAAGACGTGTATGTGATTGAAGTAAATCCTCGCTCCAGCCGTACAGTACCGTATATCAGTAAAGTAACAGGTATTCCGATCGTACCGTTGGCAACCAAGGTGATTATCGGACATAAGATCAGGGAACTGGGCTACACGCCGGGACTTCAGGCAGAAGCGAATTATTTTGCAGTGAAAATGCCGGTATTCTCTTTTGAGAAGATCCGTGGTGCGGATATCAGCCTTGGACCTGAGATGAAGTCCACCGGAGAATGTCTGGGAATTGCAAAGACATTTGACGAGGCACTTTATAAAGCATTCTTAGGTGCAGGGATCAAACTGCCGAAATACAAAAATATGATCATGACCGTTCGTGATGAAGATAAGGAACAGGCAGTGGAGATCGGAAAGAGATTTGAAAAAATCGGTTATCGTATTTTTGCAACAGGCGGAACGGCTGAGGCACTCCGCGGGGCAGGAGTGAAGGCGCTTACGGTTAATAAGATCGAACAGGCGACGCCGAACCTTATGGACTTGATTCTCGGACATGAAGTAGATCTTGTCATTGATACACCGCCACAGGGCGCGGAGCATTCCAGAGACGGATTCATTATTCGGAGAAATGCGATCGAGACAGGCGTGAACGTACTGACGGCCATTGATACGGCAGAGGCGCTGATTACCAGTCTGGAGAATACAGATATTCAGAAATTGACACTGATTGATATTTCCAAGATTTAAGATTTAGAGAAAATGGAAATAAAACCAACTTGATAATCTCAAAACAGTAGCGGGCAGGGAGCATTCCTTACCCGCTTGCTTTATGTTCTGAAAAATGGTTTTCAGTGAAGGCATATTTTTTTGAGTTGTAACAATTTTGTAATATTTGTAATAAATATGAAATTTTTGAATATACTCTAGTTAAGTGCTATGGATATATGGCATGAGACAGGAGGTATTTTTATATGTCTGAAAATAAAAAGATAGCGGTAATATTGACGCTTCTGATGACTGCGGTATTTTGTACGGCAGGATTTGCACGGAAAGAAGAAGTTTTACAGGCAGGCAAGATCATAGAGACAGATACGGTGACAACTGTTGAACAGACAGTCGCATTAAGCGAATGGAAGATAAGAGAAGAAGAAAAACGGAATTTTATAGAGCAGAAGGCGGCAGAACAGGCGGAGGCTGAAAGAATAGCAGAAGAACAGGCAGAAGCCGAGAGAATGGCAGAGGCTGAAAGAATAGAAGAAGCTGAGAGAATAGCAGAAGAACAGGCAATAGCGGCGCCGCAGGATACGCAGAGCCTTCTCGCGTCCATTATTTATTGTGAGGCAGGCAACCAACCTTATGAAGGTCAGGTCGCTGTGGGAGCGGTGGTGATGAATAGGGTAAGAAGCGGATCGTTTCCGAATACCATTGATGAAGTAATCTATCAATCAGGCCAGTTTGTTCCCGCCATGACAGGCTGGTTAGACGAAGTACGAAACACAGGGACATATACAGACACCGCGATGCAGGCAGCGGCAGACGCACTGGCAGGAACGAATCCGGTAGGAGATTGCCTGTTTTTTGATCAGGGAGGTTATGGAATACAGATCGGGGCACATTATTTTCATTAGTTATAGGAGAAAGTGGCAGTTGTGGTCTGGTTCATTAAGATTTTATGAATATCCGTGAAATATCTACACAATAGAAGAAAAATCCTGTACACTGTTAATTAGGGACAGGGTAAAACCAATCTGGGACGGGGTAAATTTAAATTTACCCCGTCCCAGATTGGTGGATTGGAGGTAGTATGTATAAGATATTGATTGTGGAGGATGATATGACAATTGCGAGATCGTTGGCATCTCATCTTAGTAAATGGAATTATGAAGTGTCCTATGCAGAGGATCTGAAAAATGTTATGGGGCAGTTTGTGCAGATCAATCCGCATCTTGTGATCATGGATATTATCCTGCCGTTTTTTAATGGTTTTCACTGGTGCCAGGAGATACGGAAAATATCGAAAGTTCCGATTATCTTCCTGTCATCAGCCAGTGACAATATGAATATCGTAATGGCGATGAATATGGGCGGGGACGAGTTTATCGAGAAGCCTTTTGACCTTAACGTGGTGACGGCAAAGGTGCAGGCAGTATTTCGAAGGGCATATTCTTTTCGCGGGAGTGCGAATATGATGGAGTATGAGGGGATTCTGCTTAATTTAAGTGATGCGGTAGTGACTTACAGAGAACAGAGGATGGAACTTACCAAAAATGAGTTCCGTATTCTTCAGATACTTATTGAGAACTCAGGGAAAATTGTGCCAAGGGATGCGATTATCGCAAGGCTGTGGGAGAGTGATGAATTTATTGATGATAATACACTGACAGTAAATGTGTCGCGACTCAGGAAGAAGATGGAAGAACTGGGATTGGGAGACAGGCTAAAGACAAAGAAAGGAATTGGGTATATCATAGAATGATAGAATTACTGGGGAGGTTTCTAAAAGAAAAAAGGAGAAATATCTGTCTGTATTTTGGGTTTGCAGGCACGTTCTTTGTGATATTTTCTTTGTACGGCACAGAGACAGAGCCTGTTTCCTATGCTTTTCTAATCTGTGGGTTCTGGTTTTTCCTATATGAGATGGTGGAGTATATCCGGTATGTGAGACGACATAGAAGCCTTGTGGAAACGGAACAGTGTGCTGCGGTTGTCATTGATGACCTGCCGGAGGCGAATGGACTTATTGAGGAGGATTATCAGCGGATCTTACGGCTTCTCTATGAAGAAAAATGGGAGATGGAATCAAAGGAAAGAATCTCCAGACAGGAAATGAGTGATTATTATACGATGTGGGTCCATCAGATCAAGACTCCGATAGCGGCTTTGCGTCTTTTGATCCAGAGCCATGAGGGGACGGAAGATGAGGAGACAAGAAATCTGGTGAAGGATATGAAGATAGAACTTTTTAAGATAGAGCAGTATGTGGAAATGGTTCTCACCTATCTTCGTATGGAGTCAATGTCTTCGGATCTTGTGTTGGAGCAATGTTCACTGGAGCAGATGGTAAAACAGGCGGTTCACAAGTATTCTTCTATGTTCATTATGCAGAAGATAAAATTTTCATATACTCCTGTAAACCGCCAGATCCTGACGGATGAGAAATGGTTCGTATTTGTATTAGAGCAGTTGTTATCAAATGCGTTAAAATATACGAAAGATGGAAGTGTGTCCATTTACGTGGAGGATGAATTCCTTATCATTGAAGACACAGGAATCGGCATTTGGCCGGAAGACTTGCCAAGAGTATTTGAGCGGGGATTTACAGGATATAATGGGCGTGGATATAAGAAATCCACAGGCATAGGATTGTATCTGTGTAAATCGATCATGGACAAATTAAAGCACACCCTTCGGATAGAATCGGAAGTGGGAAAGGGGACAAGAGTCTGTCTGGGGCTGACAAGGACAGAACTTCATGTAGAATAAACTGTAAAAAGTGTTTCGTACAAAATTGTAAGGTTGGAGAGAGGAAATGTCACATAAATCAATGGCAGGACTTTTCTCCTTTTTCTATAATGAGACATGTAAGGTGCACTTACAAGAGGAAACTGTAAAGATGACACATAAAGAAAGGGTGTAAGGATATGGCATTGTTAGAAGTTCAGAATGTAAAGAAGATATATACGACACGTTTTGGCGGGCAGCAGGTGGAGGCGCTGAACGACGTGAATTTTTCCGTAGAAGGGGGAGAGTATGTGGCAATTATGGGAGAATCCGGGAGTGGAAAGACTACGCTTCTGAATATCTTAGCGTCTCTGGATAAACCCACAGGCGGGAAAGTGTACCTAAAAGGAAATGATCTGAGCAGGATCAAAGAAAAGGAGATGGCGGCGTTTCGCCGTCAGAATCTGGGGTTTGTGTTTCAGGACTTTAATCTTCTGGATACGTTTAGTGTGCAGGATAATATATTTCTTCCGCTGGTACTTTCCGGAAAACAATATGAGGAAATGGAAAGAAGGCTTGCGCCGATTGCGGATAAACTTGGGATTGAAGAAATCTTAAAGAAATATCCATACGAGATTTCAGGAGGGCAAAAGCAGCGTGTGGCAGTGGCAAGAGCGCTGATTACAAAACCTCAGTTGATCCTTGCCGATGAACCGACGGGAGCGCTTGATTCACGGGCTTCTGATGAATTGCTGAGATTATTTACAGACATTAATAAAGACGGACAGACCATTCTTATGGTAACGCATAGCGTGAAAGCGGCAAGCACTGCCAGCCGGGTGTTATTTATCAAGGACGGAGAAGTGTTTCATCAGTTGTACAGAGGCAGTCTTACCAACGAGCAGTTATATCGAAAGATATCAGACACCCTCACGGTACTTGTAGAAGGAGGTGGGGCAAGTGAGTAGTTCTATTTATCGAAAACTTGCGGTTACAAACATTAAGAAGAATCATAAAACGTATCTTCCCTATATCCTTACCTCCATTATGACAGTTATGATGTATTTTATCATGCATAACCTGACGGTAAATGAAAGCCTGGGGAAGGGGACGATTTCGATCGTCCTGGGATATGCTACAGTGATCATCATTATATTTGCAGGGATATTTTTATTTTATACCAATAGTTTTCTGATCAAGCGAAGAAAGAAGGAAATGGGGGTTTACAATATTCTTGGCATGACCAAAGGGAATCTTGCCAAAATGTTGACCGTGGAGACAGGGATTGTAGCAGGGATCAGCATTGGCGGAGGATTGGTTCTTGGGAGCTTGTTCAGTAAACTTCTGTGGTGGACACTTATCCAACTGTTGCACTATGAGGTTCATTTGAAATTTCAGATTTCGATGTCTACAATGATAAGTACATTGCTCATATTTGGTGTGATATTTGGCGTGATCCTTTGCTATAACATCATGCAGATACACCTTGCAAAACCGATAGAACTGCTGCATGGTACAAATACAGGAGAGCGGGAGCCAAGAACAAAGATTCTTCTGACATTGTTTGGCCTGGCAACATTGGGAAGTGGATATTACATTGCTCTTACAACAGAGAGTCCGCTGTCTGCGCTTTTCGCATTTTTTGTGGCAGTACTTCTGGTGGTGGCAGGAACGTATGCATTGTTTGTGGCAGGAAGTATTGCAGGGCTTAAGATTTTGCGCAAAAATAAAAAATTCTATTATAAAAGCAAGCATTTTACGGCAGTATCCGGGATGCTGTATCGTATGAAACAGAATGCAGTGGGGCTTGCCAATATCTGTATCTTAAGTACGATGGTGCTTATACTGGTGTCAACCGCAGTGTGTATGTATATAGGTTCGGAGGAAATGTTAAGATCCAGATATCCAAAGGAAATCAAGGTCATAAAGCGTCCGGTGGAGGGACAGGCGATCGGAGAGATACATGATATCGTAAAAGAGGCGGCAGCGCATCATAATGTGGAGATAAAAGAAGAAGTAACAAGCCGTACGGGAAATATTACGGCGGTGATGGATAACGGGACGTTTCATCTTCGGGAACGTGGAAATTATGCGATGAAAAAAGCGTGGGACGTTTATATGATCCCGCAGGAAGATTATGCAGCGATGACGGGAGATAATACCAGATTAGAAGAAGATGAAGCGATCATTTACATTACGACGCCGGAGAATTATGGGAAACGTGAGATAAAGTTAGAAGATAAAACTTATCGGGTAGTAAAAGAACTTGATGAACTGTGGGCAGAAAAAAAGAGCGACAGCAGGGTCGTTCCCGGACTTTATATTGTGCTTTCAGACATAGGGAAAGTGGAAGAGTGTCTGAAGTCCGTTTATGACAACAGTGAAATGAAAGAAGAGTGGATACAAGAATTTTCTCAGGTACAGTATGAGTATAGTTTTGATCTAAAAGGAGCAGAAGAAGACCGCATTGACATGGCGCGGGAATTACAGGAAAAATTCGCGGGTGAAGAGATGTCAGGCATTCGGTATGACAGCCGTGAATTAGAACGATGGGAGTTCTACGGGTTGTATGGAGGGTTATTCTTTATTGGGATTTATCTGGGGCTGATGTTCCTTATGGCAACGGTACTCATCATCTATTACAAACAGATATCCGAGGGATATGATGACAGAGAACGTTATCAGATTATGAAAAAAGTCGGTATGAGCGAACGTGAAGTACGTCGTTCCATCAGAAGCCAGGTGCTGCTGATCTTCTTTCTCCCCCTTGTAATGGCAATCATCCATGTAGCTGTGGCATTTTCTGTAGTAAGGAAACTACTTGTACTTTTAGGACTTGTAAATGTAAAACTCTTCTTTGCCTGCACGGCAGGGACTATTGGAGTATTTGCGATATTCTATGGAATCATATTTTCTGTGACGGCACGGGAGTATTATAAGATCGTAAATGAATAGGGACAGGGTAAAATGAATCCGGGACGGGGTAAATTTAAATTTACCCCGTCCCGGATTTATACAACCGCTTTTTTTATACATTCCATGAGGCGTTCGTTATCTTCAGGGAGCATCATACAGAAACGTATATATTCGCCCGTTAATCCTTTGAAAGAAGAACAGTCCCGAATCATCATGTTTTCTTTGATGGCGGCTTCGAATACATCGAAGGAGGTGAGCCCTTCTTTTAAAAGGCGGACAAGAATAAAGTTGCCGTAAGGTTTGTACGCTTTCAAGTGTGGTATATCCGAGAGCGTATGGTACATATATTCGCGTTGTGAGCAGATCAGATCTCTTGTTTTCTGGATATGATCCGTATCTTTTAGCAGCAGTTCTCCTGCAAAAGCGCCGATACTGTTGAGGCTCCAGGGATTCTGGTGGGTAAGTATGTCCTGCAGGAAAGTGGCATTGCTTGTAATGCCATAACCAAACCGAAGTCCCGGCGCGGCATAGAATTTTGATACGCCACGGATAACCATGAGATTGTCATAGTCCTCTACGAGCGGGACAGCAGTGATATCTGCCACCGTTGGGGCAAATTCTACATAAGTTTCATCGATCATAACGAAAATGTTTCGCTCCTGGCAGGCGGAGAGAATGTGCCTTATATCATCATTTTTGACAGCAGAAGAAGTCGGGTTGTTAGGATTGCAGAGAATCACAAGGTCTGTGTCGGCAGGCAGGAACATCAGGAAGTCTTCGATATTCAGAATAAAATCTTCAGACTCCTTTAAATGATATTCGACGGTCCCGCCTCCGGTAAGTGCAAGTTCTCTTGCATATTCGGAGTAAGTCGGTCCCAGCACAACCGCTTTTTTTGCTTTCCTTTGGCTGATAAGGAGGGAAATAAGTTCTGTGGAACCATTTCCTACAACGATATGGGCAGGATCCGCGCTGCAGTATTCTCCGATAGTCTTCTTAAGGTCTGTATAGTTCCTGTCCGGATAGGAGCAGATGACGTCCAGATTGGCAGCGAGGCGCTCTTTTACAGTGTCCGACAATCCCAATGGATTTACATTGGCGCCGAACATGATGACCTTTTCTGGTGACAGGTTATAATATTCTGTGACTTTTTCCAGGTCACTTCCGTGAAATTCAGGATTTTTTCCCATATTTGTACTCCCTTCTTGTGCACCGGTTACCGGTAAACTTGTATATTTTTTTAATATATCGGAATAGTTGCAAAAAATTGCATCAATAGGATTGCTATTACTTATTAAATAATGCTATAATTTATTATAGTATGTTTTCAGAAAAATGCAACGAAAGAAGCAGGTGTAGGACTTGAAAAGCAAAATCCAGAAATTTTCAAAAGGGAATTTTCGGCTTGAGAAACCGGAAGTTGTATTTGAAGAAACGAATCTGGTGTTGATCATCGGCGAAGGGGAAGTATACCGGGGGAGTTTCACAATTAAAAGTAATAATGAAAGCGCGATACGGGGGCTTATCTACCCGTCTTCTTTTCGTGTACGCTTAAAAGAACCGGGATTTGACGGAAATCCGGCGAGGGTTGAGTTTACCTATGATGGCAGAGGGCTTAAGCCGGGGCATGTAGAGGAAGGAAAGTTCACAGTTGTCTGTACAGGGGGAGAGTATGAACTGTCCTTTACTGCGATCGTGGAGAAACCTTACATCATGACGGCGTACGGTAAAGTACAAAGTACCGATGATTTCCGTAAACTGGCGATTAAAGATTATTCGGAGGCGGCGAGATTATTCCGCTCCCGTGATTTTTACAATATATTAAAATATGAGAATGAGCGTATATTCTATCTCTATGATAATATGCGGAAATGGTCTCTCAGTGAGCAGGCTTTGGAAGAATTCCTTGTAGGTATCAAACAAAAGGAGTGTCTTTTCCTTACACTGCCGGGAGAGGGAATGTTTTTTGAAGATATTGAACAGTCTACAAAAGGCACGATCACGCTGGTAAAAAACACATGGGGCTATATGCCTGTGCATATTGAGGCAGAGGGGAAGTTCCTGAAAGTATTAAGACCTGAGATCACAACGGATGAATTTGTAGGAAATACTTATGAAGTCGAATATCTGGTACGGCCTGAATTCTTACATGGAGGGCGAAATTATGGGCGACTGAAATTTGTGACTCCTTATGAGACACTGACTTATGAAGTGGAGGTGCTCCAGAATTACGAATATGATGATAATCATCATCTGCCGGAACTTCTGGCAGCACAGACGCTGAAAGAATATATCAGTTTTGTGGCAGGGAGGATCAACCGCAGCGACTGGGTGGAGAGCGCGGTCGAGAAATTAATGGCGATCCGTAAGTTTTACCCACAAAGTGAACTGTATCAACTGCTTCAGGCGCATGTATATATCATCGGCAACCGGATCGAAGAGGCAAAATGGATCCTGGAGAATTATAATTATAATCGGTTTGCTATCGGAAAGGATTCGATAACCAATAGTTACTATCTGTTCCTGACAGCGTTGATCCGCAATAACAGAGCGCATACGGAGCAGGTGCTTGACGAGATAGGAAAGACCTATCTCAGGCATCAGGATTCCTGGTATCTTCTGTATATGCTTCTTAAATTAGATCCCAGATATCAGAATGCGTACAAGAGACTGGAAGCATTAGAAGAGCAGTATGAATTCGAAGTACATGATGTGCTGTTTTATCTGGAAGCGTACCTGTGTTATCAGGAGAAGCCAACACTTCTTAAGAAGTTAGGTGAATTCGAGGTACAGGTGCTGAACTTTGCAACAAAGAATCATCTGATGACGAAGGAACTGGCGCTTTATGTATCCAATATCGCAAGTCAGCGAAAGGAATTTTCCAGACCTGTTTTCCGGATTCTGGAACGTCTCTACAAAATGTACAGTGAGACGATGATATTAAATACGATCTGTACATTGCTTATTAAAGGAAATAAGACGGAGCAGCGGTACTTTATCTGGTATCAGAAGGCGGTGGACGAAGGGCTTCGGATTGCCAGGCTGTATGAATATTATATGATCACATTAGATGAAAAAAGTGTACGGGGAGGGCTGCCGAGGACGATTTTCCTTTACTTTATGCATGGAAATTCGCTGGATTATCAAAAGGCTGCATTTTTGTATGCAAATCTTCTGACTTATGGAAAAGATGAAGAATTGTATATTGGTTATCGTGAGCAGATGGTAAAATTCACATGGCAGCAGCTTGAAAAACGCCATATCTCGGATTCTCTGCGGGTGCTGTACAAGCGTTTCTGCACAGAGGAAGAGATGGATGCGGCGCGTATGGAAGCGATGCGTGATATATGTTTCTCTTACGAAGTGACCACTCGTGTGCCAAATATGAAATGTGTGCTGGTGATTGAAAAAGACGGAGAAGTACATCAGAGAGTTCCTTATAATGAGGAGTATGGTGCGATCGTCCGTCTGTATGATAAAGAATCCAGGATCGTATGGGAGTCTATGGAAGGACGTTACTATACAGATTCTATCATGTATGAGACAAAACGGTTATTCTATGAACCGAGATTCCTGGATATGTGTAAGAAATATGCAAATGCTGCCGGCGTATGGCTTGAGAAGAACGAAGAGGAAGTTCTTACGTTGGAGCATATTAAAGAAAGAGGGATCGAGGTATATGACGAGAGAGAGGTGTTCCGTCTGTGCAGCGCGACAGTGCGTGACACCAATTATGAGGAGGATAAATTCCTGTTGTATCTGTGCTTCGAACTGTTTCGGAGGCAGCAGTATGACAAGGTGACGTTAATGTATCTTTCCCATTATTACTGTGGAGCCACACGGGATATGAAACGTCTGTGGACTGTGACAAAAGATTATGGGATTCCGGTGTCATCTCTTGGGGAACGCATCATTACCCAGATGGTATTCTCTGAAAATCTGTTCGGGGAAGAGAAGATATTTGAAGATTATTATATGGCGGGGAACGCGTATTTTCGCTTAAAGCAGGCGTATCTGGCTTATGTGTCAAGAGAGTATCTTGTGTACGGAAGGGAATTGGAGTCTTGTGTCTTCCGGATCATCGCGCAGGAATGTGACGGGAAGGAAGAATTGGCAGATGTATGTAAGATGGCTCTTCTCCATTATTATGCAGACCGGGATTACCCGGCAGATATGGAGGCGGTACTCCATCAGATCTTAAGGGAGATGTGTGAGAAACAGCTGGTGCTTCCGTGTTATATGAAATATAGAGAGTCGTGGCTTCGGGAAGTTCAGCTATACGATAAGGCATTTTTATCTTATCGGGGCAGAGAGGGAAGCAAGGTGTGCCTCTTTTATAAGGTGAAAGGCGGCGAGGGAGAAAGTCTGGGCTATCAGTCCGAGGTACTGCTCCCGGTATTTGAGAACCTGTATGTGAGACAGTTTGTTCTTTACGCAGATGAGTCGGTAAATTATTACATAGAGGAAACGAAGGGTAAGGAAAGCATTTCAACGAAGAAGCAGATCCTTAAGAGTGAGCCAAAAGGGCAGGATGGAAGGTTTGGACGTCTGAACCAGATGATCCTGGCAAGCCCTGCCCAGAGAAAAAAAGCCATGCTTGAATATGAAGAAGAAAATATACTTGCAGAGCGGTTATTTAAGATCTATGAGTAAGAAAAAAGGAAAGGGGAAGAGATAATGTCAAAGGGGCGTATTCTGGGATATGATATGAATCCCAAATATTGTCAGATCAGTTATTATGACAAGATGAAAAATGAGCCGGAAACACTGGAAGTGGCTTCGGATAATTATCAGATTCCTCTTGTTATTGGTTACTTTCAGAAACGGTGGATATATGGGAAAGAGGCAAAGAGACTGGCAACAGTAAGCAGCGGTTATACGGTATCAGACTTATATGAGCGCGCCATGAAACGGGAGAAGGCACAGGTAGGTGAGAAAACTTATGACGCAGTATGGCTTCTTGCTAAATATGTGGAACTGACGCTGAAGGAATTTGAGGAGATCAGTTATGTGACATTTTCTGTGCCGGAGACAGATGTTGATGTGTCCAAGATGCTGAAAGGAATCGGGCAGCATCTGGGTATTCCAAAATCGAATATCTGTGTGCAGGATTATAAGGAGAGTTTTTGTCAGTATATGATGTTCCAGCCGAAGGAATTGTGGCAGTATGAATCTGCGCTGTTTTACTGTGACGATCAGAGGATCAAAGGGTATATGCTGCGGAAGTTACATACCGGAACGGGACATGGAAAAGACACCTTTGTCACCGTTGACGAGGTGGCAAATGCGCATCTGAAAGAACTGGAGGCGCTGTATCCGATCATCAGTGAAGAAAAGATACATGATGCAGATGCGGCGTTTAAGTCTATGATAGAAAATGTGTTTGAAAAAAAGGTTGTATCCTCTGTGTACCTGACCGGAGAAGGGTTCGAGAATCAATGGTATCCGAATTCTCTGCGGGTGCTGTGCAACGGCAGACGTGCATTTATGGGGAATAACCTGTACAGCAAAGGCGCATGTTACACGTCCGCCCGTAAATATGCAGGTAGTATGGACGGACCTGTGTATCTGGATGAGAGTAAACTGATGCAGAGAATCTGTCTTCGTATGCGCGTGAATGGCCAGGAAGGATGGCACTCGATCGTATCATGGGGAGAACACTGGTATGAAGCGGACGGTCAGTGGGAACTTCTGCTGGAAGACGTATCAGATATTGAGATTCTCATTGAGTCACTGACGGGAGAGGAATTGCAGTCAGAGAAGATTTCGCTGGAAGGACTTCCTGAGAGAAGGGATTATTCCCTGCGGGTTCAGCTGGAAGTGCTGTTTCTTGATGATAAGACCTGTAAGATGATACTTAAAGATATTGGATTTGGAGAGTTTTTCCCTGCGACAGATTTTCAGGTGGAGAAGATCATTCATTTAGGAGGAATCAATGGGCAGTTTAATTCTATGTCATAAGAAGAGGGCAAAGCGTCCGTATGAGATATCGCGGGCGCATACGCGGATTTATACAATAGAAGAATTGTGCTATTATATTTGTAATAATCTGTATCTGATCGATCATACAATTATGAACCGGAGGCTGTGCGACTGGCTGGACGATGAACTGGAACTTACCGACATGGCAGAGGAATTAAGAAGAGAACTGGATCAGAATGCCACGCTCTCGGAATTTGTGCTGACAATTCTCAGAGGTTCCGTCATATATGCGCCTCTGGAGATCACAAAGATACAGAATCTTCTGGAGAAGCTTCAGAATCAGAAAGATGTGGAGAAAGCAAAGTACAAGGCAGACACATTGTTGAAAGCAGGAGAATATGCGGCGGCGATTCTGGTGTATCAGTCTGTGCTTAACAAAGAGTGGGATGATTCTGTTCCAAAGGAATTCTACGGACGGATCTACGCGTGCCTTGGAAGCGCTTATGGGTGTCTTTTTCTTTATGAAGAGGCGGCGGCGATGTATAAGGAAGCGTATCGGATCTGTGAAGAAGCGGATATGCTAAAGGCATATCTTTATGCCTGTCAGCGGTATCTTCCGGAAGAAGAATATGTAAAAATGCTGTCAGGAAATTCTGTGTTCCTTAGTATGTCCTCGCTTATCAGGGAAGAGATCGAGCGTGCGAAGAAAGAGGTTGATATGGATATGGAAGAAAAACAACTTCGTGTATGGAAAAAAGAGTATCGCAGTTAATGATAAAAAATCAAAAAAAAGTCGTCAGATATTGAATAATAAAGCCTCGCATGATATGATGGAAAGGGCAAATAAAATGTCTTCTATTTATCTATAAGGAAAGGGGAAATATTATGTTACAAATTGTTCAAACTGTGAACGCATACCTTTCGGACTACATTCTGGTATTCCTGCTTGTAGCCGTAGGTCTGTGGTATTCTGTCAAGACCCATTTTGTTCAACGTTATCTTGGACAGGGATTGAAGAAGATTTTTGGAGATCTGTCATTTAAAGGTGGTTCTCATGAAGGTGGAATGAGTTCATTCCAGGCAGTAGCAACAGCGATCGCTGCACAGGTAGGTACAGGAAATATCGTAGGTGCCTCAGGAGCGATCCTTACCGGAGGCCCGGGAGCGATCTTCTGGATGTGGATCATTGCCGTACTGGGAATGGCAACCATTTATGCAGAGGCAACTCTTGCTCAGCAGACACGTATAAAGGATGATCAGGGCAATATCCAGGGCGGACCTGTATATTACATAACAAAGGCTTTCCAGGGCGGATTTGGAAAATTCCTGGCAGGGTTCTTTGCGATCGCGATCATTTTAGCGCTTGGATTCTTCGGATGTATGGTACAGTCCAATTCCATCGGTTCTACGATCGAGACGGCGTTTGGTATCCCATCCTGGATCGCAGGTGTGGTACTGGTTGCTATCTGTGGTTTCATTTTTATCGGTGGTGTAGACCGTCTGGCTTCTGTTACAGAGAAAATAGTTCCGATCATGGCTGCTATCTTCCTGTTAGGTGGCCTGGGTGTACTGGTCATTCGTGCGAAGTATATACCGTCTACGTTCGGCATGATCTTTAAATATGCGTTCCAGCCACAGGCAATTATCGGTGGTGGCGTAGGATCTGCAATTAAGATCGCGATCAGCCAGGGTGCAAAGAGAGGTCTTTTCTCTAATGAGGCTGGTATGGGTTCTACTCCTCATGCACATGCTCTTGCTCAGGTAAAATCTCCTCACGAGCAGGGAACAGTTGCTATGGCAGGTGTATTCATTGATACATTTGTAGTATTGACTTTGAATGCTTTAGTAGTTATCTCTACATTATATACAGCAGACGGTCCTCTGGCAGCCGGTTACACAGGTTCTGTAGTAGATAGTCTCAATAAGACGAATCTTGCTCAGACGGCATTTGGAGTAGCTTATGGCGGAAAAGGCGGTGCGATTTTTGTAGCGGTCTGCCTGTTCTTCTTTGCATTCTCCACGATCCTTGGCTGGAACCTGTTTGCAAAGATCAATGTAGTTTATCTGTTTGGAACGAAAGCAGTAAAACCATTCCTGGTAGTTGCACTTGTATTTATCTTCTTAGGAACACTTGCATCGAATGATCTGGTATGGGAACTTTCCGATATGTTCAACCAGTTGATGGTTATACCTAACGCGATCGCACTGTTCGCATTGACAGGAATGGTAATGAAAAGCTTAAATAGTTCAACCTCAAAAAAATAAATTTTGTCAATGATTTTTTGAAAGAATAATAGACAAAATCTTAAAATATTTTTTGTGGATTGTTTACAAAAATGAATAATTTCAGCCAAGGGGTTGAAAAAGTTTTAACGATAAGTTAGTATAGAAATAGACGATGATGTGTATATATTTCGTCTATAAAAATAAGTGAACAGCGGAATGATTTTTTTCAAGAGAGAGCTATCGTGAGTAGCCGCCGAAGAGGCAAGCCGGGCATATAAGGTGAATATCTGTCAGGTGAAACTTTCAGGCAAAAGAACTGAGAAAAGGACCGCATTCTGAATCTTGTGTTGAGATGAAAAGCAGTTTTTACGGCATATAGTCAGGGCAAAAGACAGAAGGGACGATAGCACACGTTTAGTTTCTATCGTCCCTTTTTGAATGAACGGTCTCTGACAGAAAGGTGGACAAGACATGAAGAAAAAGTACATCATAATAACAAATAATCCATTGGTGCCGAAGAAAATTGAAGATGAGAGTCTGGTGGAATATCTGGACATTTCTTATGAAGAGATCCTGAAGACAATAAGAGACAGAATGCATGAGGGGCATCAACTTCTGTCACATCCCTTATCAGGAAGCGTGAAGCCTAACGAGACGCCTTACAAATCAGTGATGATCTCAAGAGAGAAGGGCGAGATCGATGAGAAGTCTCTTGCAATTATTGAGAACGCCATACAAGCGTGCGGAAAGTTTGTATTTAAATCAGACAAGTATAAACCGGAAGTATATGACGATTTTCAACTGATTGACTGGAGCCTTATCTCCAGTGCGAAAGAATCTGCTGATACACTGTAGTTTTTAAAGATTGTCAAAGCGTTATAGCTTAAAACAATAATATCATAATAATTTTAAAGGAGGGAACCATAAGTGAGATTAGAAATGGGACACATTTACATTAAGGATATTCAGTTTGCAGCTGAGTCTAAGATTGAAGACGGTATCCTTTATGTATCCGAAGAGGCAGTAAAGGCTGTTGCTCTTGAGGACGAGAAAATCAAAAGCGTATCATTTGATATCGCAAAACCAGGTGAGTCCGTAAGAATCACACCGGTTAAGGACGTTATTGAGCCACGAGTTAAAGTTGAAGGAAGAGGAGGAATCTTCCCAGGAGTTATTTCTAAAGTTGA
>CAYOSJ010000004.1:31094-49286 GCA_964406595.1 uncultured Dorea sp. | reverse complement strand
CCTCTGCCCGCGTTCTTTCAAACTATGGCGACAGTGGGAAATAAATTGAAATTACTTTGGAGGTTTTATATATGGAAAAAAGAGGTCAACTTTATGAAGGCAAGGCAAAAAAGGTTTTTGAAACAGATGACCCCGAATTACTTATTGTTTCTTACAAAGATGATGCAACTGCTTTTAATGGACTGAAAAAGGGAACGATCAAAGGCAAGGGGGTCATAAACAACAAAATGAGTAATCTTTTGATGCAGAAACTTGAGACGCAAGGCGTACCCACCCATTTTGTAGAGGAACTTTCAGACCGCGAAACGCTTGTTAAAAAAGTGAAGATTCTGCCCCTTGAAGTGATCATACGGAATATCGCTGCAGGCTCTTTTTCTAAAAATTATGGTGTTCCCGAAGGCAAAGTCTTTAAAACTCCAACAATTGAATTTTCATATAAAAATGATGAACTTGGCGACCCGCTGTGTAACAGTTTCCACGCGGTTGCTTTAGATCTTTGCAGCGGGGAAGAAATCGAGAAAGTTAAGTCATACGCGTTCAGGATCAATGAATTCCTCAAAAACTTCTGGAGCGAATGTGGTGTGACTCTGGTGGACTTTAAGATTGAGTTTGGCAGACTTTCTGACGGAACCATTGTTTTAGCAGATGAGATCAGCCCTGATACTTGTCGGCTCTGGGACAGTGAAACAGGCGAAAAACTCGACAAAGATCGTTTTCGACGTGACCTTGGGAAAGTTGAAGACGCATATAACGAAGTTATGAACCGCCTTAACAAACATAGATAACGGAGGTATAAAAATGTCTAACTGTGCAATCGTAGGTATAAATTGGGGTGACGAAGGTAAAGGCAGGATGGTTGATCTTCTCACCGAAGATTATGATATTGTAGTTCGTTACCAGGGAGGTGGTAATGCAGGGCATACGGTTATGAACGATAAGGGAAAATTTGCTTTGCATCTTTTACCTTCGGGAATTTTCAGAGACGGTGTTATCAATATTCTCGGCAACGGTGTAGCGCTTGACCCCGAAAATCTGTGGAACGAAATATGTACTGTGAATGAAAAAGGTGTTCCCATAACACCCCAAAACCTTAAGATCAGCGACCGTGCCTCTCTTTTGCTCCCCTGGCACAGAACAATGGATGAACTCGAAGAAAATCGGCTTGCCGATAAAAAGTATGGATCTACAAAGCAGGGGATTGCGCCTTTTTATTCGGATAAATATCAAAAGAAAACGGTTCTCGCAGGTGAACTTTTTTACCCGGATGAACTGGAAGAGCATCTTATGAGTTTGCGTGAGTGGAAAAATCTTACCCTCAAAGGTGTTTACGGTGCGAAACCTGTTACTGAAATTGAAATTACCGACTGGATAACAAACTACTGTGAAAAAATAAAACCTTTTATCTGTGATACAGGAGAGATCTTAAAGAATGCCTCTGAAAGCGGGAAGAAAATCCTTTTCGAAGCACAACTTGGCTCTCTTCGGGATTTGGATTACGGCATTTATCCGTATACAACCTCTTCAAATACCACTGCCGCCTATGCGCCTGTCGGTTCTGGGTTTCCGGGAGTTAAGATTGACAGAGTGCTTGGCGTTGTAAAGGCATACTCCACCTGTGTCGGCGAAGGGCCATTTGTATCAGAAATGTTCGGGGAGGAAGCCGAAACTTTGCGTAAAGCAGGGGACGAATATGGTGCGAAGACCGGACGCCCCCGCCGTGTGGGTGCCATGGATCTGGTCGCAACAGCCTATGGTATTGAAGTTCAGGCGGCAACCGAAATTGCCCTTACCAAACTTGATGTTCTGTCAGATATGGAGAAAATTCCTGTTTGTGTAGCCTATACCCTAAACGGGAAAGAGATTCACCGTTTTCCGTTCCCTGCAGCCTTAGATCATGCATCACCTGTGATAGAATACAAACAAGGCTGGATGCAGGATATATCGAAAGTTCGCAAATGGAAAGAATTGCCGAAGGCCGCACAGGATTATGTAACATTTATTGAAGATGCTGTAGGTTGTCCGATCAGATACATCTCAGTAGGTCCTGAACGCGAAAGCATCATTATAAAGGAGAAAAAAATATGATCACTCAATATGAATCACCCTTATCCTCGCGCTATGCGTCAGAATATATGTTGAAACTTTTTTCCGCCGATACACGCTATAAAACTTGGCGGAAACTGTGGGTTAGCCTGGCAAAAGCTGAAAGAGATCTCGGTTTGCCTGTTAGTGATGAACAGATCCTGGAACTTAAAAATAATATTGATAATATCGATTACGAATGTGTCAGTAAACGAGAAGCAGAGATCCGTCACGATGTTATGGCTCATGTATATGCTTACGGCGTGGCGGCGCCAAAGGCAGCAGGCATTATCCATCTTGGCGCTACAAGTTGTTATGTGACCGACAATGCCGATCTCATCATTTACAGAGATGCACTTATCTATCTCAGAGATGAACTGAAGAAGGTTATCGCAAACCTTGCTGATTTTGCCGAAAAATATAAATCCGTGCCTACGCTTGGTTATACCCATTACCAGCCGGCACAACTTGTAACTGTTGGCAAAAGAGCAACCCTCTGGATGCAGGATTTTCTGTCTGATCTGGAGGAACTGGACTTTGTGTTGGACAACTTCAGGTTTTTGGGCTGCAGAGGGACTACCGGAACAGAGGCTTCTTTCGTTGAATTGTTTGATGGCGATATTGATAAAATCGACAAGATGAATGAAATGATCGCAAACGACTTCGGCTTTACGAAAAAATTTGCTGTCTGCGGTCAAACTTACCCAAGAAAACTTGATTCGAGGATCTTAAACACTCTTTCTGCAATTGCTCAAAGTGCTTACAGAATGGCAAACGATATCAGGCTTTTACAGCATGACCGTCAGGTGGAAGAACCCTTTGAGAAAAGTCAGATTGGTTCGTCGGCAATGGCTTACAAACGTAACCCTATGAGAAGTGAACGGATCTGTTCGCTTTCCCGTTATCTGATGTCAGATGTTTTGAATGCGTCAATGACCGCATCTGTCCAATGGTTAGAACGAACGCTTGATGATTCCGCAAACCGCCGGATCTCCATGCCCGAGGGTTTTCTTTGTGCTGATGCGGTACTTCGTCTTTGCCAGAATGTTACCGATGGACTTTGTGTAAATGAAAAAATCATTGAAAAAACCGTAAAAGAATATCTGCCTTTTATCGCAACTGAAAATTTACTTATGGAAGCAACTAAAAAGGGCGGAAATCGTCAGGAACTTCATGAGATCATCCGTGTTTGTTCTATGAAAGCTACCGAAGAAATGAAAAACGGCGGCGGTTGCGACTTACTCAAATATTTGAGTGAGGAACCCAAATTTGGCCTGGATCTTGAAGAAATGGAAAAACTTCTCTGTCCGTCTCTTTATATCGGCAGATGTGTCGAACAAGTGGATAACTTTTTAAAGGAAGTAAGACCACTGATCTCAGATATTGACCGTACTACGGCAGAAATTTTATTGTAGGGGCGGTGAAAGTATGAATGAAAAGATCCTTGTTTTAGATTTCGGCGGCCAGTATAACCAACTGATCGCCCGCCGTGTGCGTGAACAGAAGGTTTATGCCGAAATTAAGGCATATAATAAAATATCCTGTGAGGATATCAGGGGCGTCGGTTATAAAGGCATCATTTTCACCGGTGGTCCGAACAGTGTTTATGATGAAACTTCCCCGCATTTTGACACTGAAATCTTAGATTTAGGCATTCCGGTTTTGGGCATTTGCTATGGAGCACAGCTTTTGGCTTTTATGGCAGGTGGGAAGGTGTCAGGTGCCAAAGATAAAAGCGAATACGGCAATACCATTTTATATTCAGAGAATCATAAGTTATTTGAAGGTGTGCCGCAAAAAAGCAACTGTTTTATGAATCATACGGATTATGTATCGGAAGTGCCGGCCGGATTTACCGTCATAGCCACTACGAAAAACTGTCCTGCGGCAGCTTTCGTAAATGAAGAAAAAGGGCTTTACGGCGTTCAGTTTCATCCCGAAGTAACCCATACCGAGTATGGAAAGACGATGATCCGCAATTTCCTTTATCATGTATGTAAGTGTTCGGGTAATTGGAAAATGGAGGACTTTATCGATAAGACTGTCAGGGAATACAAAAAAGACCTTTCCGGGAAAAAGGTGCTTTTAGCTCTTTCGGGCGGTGTTGATTCCTCTGTTGCGGCGGCTCTTTTATATAAAGCCATTGGTGACAATTTGATCTGCGTTTTTGTTGATCACGGACTTCTTCGCAAGGACGAGGGCGATTTTGTGGAGAACACTTTTAAGGGCAAATTCGGAATGCATCTGGTCCGGGTGGATGCCGGGGACAGATTTCTTGAAAAACTTGCGGGAGTGGTTGAGCCAGAGCAAAAACGCAAGATAATCGGAGAAGAGTTTATCCGTGTTTTTGAAGAAGAGGCAAAAAAACTTGACAAAATCGATGTCTTGGCGCAAGGCACTATTTATCCTGATATTATCGAGAGTGGCAGTGGGGATTCCGCGGTGATCAAAAGTCATCATAATGTGGGAGGTTTGCCGGATGTCATCAGTTTTGAAAGTATTGCAGAGCCTCTTCGTGATTTATTTAAGGACGAAGTGCGTGAGGTTGGATTAAAACTTGGCTTGCCAGAGGAACTTGTTTACCGTCAGCCGTTTCCTGGTCCGGGTCTTGCAGTTCGAGTTATCGGAGAAATTACAAAAGAAAAATTAAGGCTTCTGAAAGAGGCTGATGCGATTTTCAGAGAAGAAATCGAAAACAGCCCCGAAAAGATTAAGACTGATCAATATTTTGCTGTGCTTACCGATTCTTACAGTGTTGGCGTTAAGGGAGATGCAAGGGCATACGGCTATGTCGCCGCTCTGCGTGCAGTTACAACGGATGACTTCATGACGGCACAGTGGACGCATATTCCCTATGAAGTGTTAGAAAAAGCAAGCAATCGCATAACAGGTGAGATCAAAGAAATCACCCGTGTGGTTTATGATATTACTTCGAAGCCTCCGGCAACCGTAGAATGGGAATAAATTTTTATATGAAAGGATTTTATTTATGTGTGGAATAGTAGGATTTACAGGTGTAGAGAGCGCTGCGCCAAATATACTGGAAGGTCTTGAAAAATTAGAGTACAGAGGCTATGATTCTGCCGGTATAGCAGTCTTAAACGACGGCACGATCAGTGTTGAAAAGGTTACGGGACGTATTGCAGCACTCAGGGAAAAAACCGATAACGGAACAAGCCTTTCCGGGACTACCGCGATCGGCCATACCCGTTGGGCAACCCATGGTGCGCCTACCGATACCAATGCGCATCCTCATAAAAGCAATGATGGACGATTTGCAGTGGTGCATAACGGTATTATTGAGAATTATATGGAACTGAAAGCGTCGCTTATCGAGGACGAATATCAATTTGAAAGCGAAACGGATACCGAAGTAGTGGTGCATTTGCTTGAAAAATACTACAAGGGTGATATTAAGACCTGTATTCGAAAAATTGCTTCTAAACTTAAGGGATCTTATGCACTTGGTATTCTTTGCACCGAATATCCAGGTAAAATCTTTGCCACCAGGCAGTCAAGCCCACTGATCTTAGGTGTTGGCGTCGGTGAAAATTATTTTGCTTCCGATGTTACCGCACTCATTAACCATACACAAAATGTCGTTTATCTTGAAGACGGCGAATTTGCTGAGATCACCCCTACTTCATTCACAGTGTATGATTGTACAGGAGCAGAGGTAAAAAAATCTGTATGCCGCGTGAACTGGGATATTCAGGCAGCCGAAAAAGGCGGTTATGAGCATTTTATGCTCAAGGAGATCATGGAGCAGCCGAGAGCGGTCAAGGCCACGCTTACTCCACGGATCAGGGACGGAAGGATTGTTCTCGATGATCTGCAGTTAGACCTTAACGGTATTCATAAGATATTGATCACTGCTTGCGGTTCTGCTTACTATGCAGGCTGTGCCGGTAAATATATTATTGAAAAATTATGCCGTATTCCTGTTGAAGTGCAGCTGGCAAGTGAACTTCGCTATTCCGACCCGATCATTGACAATAGTACGCTTCTTATTGTTTTGTCGCAGTCGGGAGAAACGGCAGATACGATCGCCGCGATGAAAGAATGTAGCGAAAGGGGTGCGAAAACCCTTGCTATTGTTAACGTTGTAGGCAGTGCTATTGCAAAACTTGCGGATTATACTCTTTATACGAATGCGGGACCGGAAATCGCAGTTGCGACCACCAAAGGTTATACAACGCAGCTCACTGTATTATATCTTTTTGCTGTTTATGCCGCCGGAGTCTTAGGCAAGGTAAGTGATGAAGAATATAGAAGGCTTGTCAAAGAATTGCTGTTTATGCCGAAACTTTTGCAGAACACAATAGATATGAACAGTAAGATTGAAAATACTGCAAAGAAATATTTTAAAGCACCTTCGATGTTCTTTATTGGCAGAAATATTGATTATGCATTAGCATTAGAGGGTGCACTTAAAATGAAAGAGATTTCTTATATACATGCGGAGTCTTATGCCGCAGGCGAACTTAAGCATGGTACGATCGCTCTTATCAGCGAGGGTACACCGGTGATCGCACTTGCTTGTAAGGAAGACATTAAAGAGAAGACAATGAGTAATATCGTGGAAGTAAAATCCCGCGGTGCCAAAGTTTTAGCGGTGGCACTTTCTGATGACAAAAAAGTTGCAATGCTTGCGAACGATATGATCACCGTACCGAGATTTGATTCTGTATTTGCTCCTATTCTTGAGATCATACCGTTGCAATTACTTGCCTATCATGTGGCAAGATTCAATGGATGTGATATAGATAAACCGAAAAACCTGGCAAAATCTGTAACCGTAGAGTGAGGTGTTTCCATTGACGAAATATATATTTGTTACAGGCGGTGTAGTATCGGGACTTGGTAAGGGCATTACGGCCGCCTCTCTTGGACGTCTGTTAAAAAGCCGGGGCTTAAAGGTTGCTGCTCAAAAACTTGATCCTTATATAAACGTTGATCCTGGTACCATGAGTCCCTATCAGCACGGAGAGGTATTTGTTACAGCTGACGGTGCGGAAACAGACCTCGACCTTGGACACTATGAGCGTTTTATTGACGAAAACTTAAATAAATTTTCCAATCTTACTACCGGGAAGGTGTATTGGAATGTTTTAAATAAGGAGCGCCGTGGAGAATATCTCGGATCTACTGTGCAGGTTATCCCACATATTACCGATGAGATCAAAGCCTTTGTCTACAGGGTCGGCAAGCAAACGGATGCAGATGTAGTCATCACGGAAATCGGCGGTACTATCGGGGATATTGAGTCTCAGCCTTTTCTTGAGGCGATCCGTCAGGTATCTCTTGAAGTGGGCAAGGAGAACCATCTTTTTATTCATGTGACTTTAGTGCCTTTTTTAAGCGGTTCAGATGAGCACAAATCAAAGCCCACGCAACATTCCGTGAAAGAACTGCAAGGAATGGGTATCAGTCCAGATATGATCGTGCTTCGTTGCGATAAACCGCTTGAGGAACCTATCTTTAAGAAGATCTCTCTTTTCTGTAATGTAAAACCGGATTGTGTTATCGAAAACATTACATTACCGAATCTTTACGAAGCGCCGCTCATGCTTGAAAAATCAAATTTTTCCGAGGTTGTCTGCCGGGAACTTAACTTAAAAACAAAACCTGCGGATCTTACCGAATGGACGCAAATGGTAGAAAAAATCAAAAACCGTCCGTACAGCGTAGAGATTGGTCTTGTAGGTAAATATACAGAACTTCACGACGCCTATCTTTCAGTTGCAGAAGCACTTCGACATGCAGGCTATGTATATAATACACATATTAAAATCCATTGGATTGATTCCGAGAAGTTAGACAGTTCGAATGTTGGCGAGATATTAGGCAGGCTTCACGGAATTATCGTTCCAGGCGGCTTTGGTGACAGAGGTGTTGAGGGTATGATCACGGCAGCAAAATATGCCCGTGAAAATAATATTCCCTACTTTGGTATTTGCCTTGGTATGCAAATCGCTGTTATTGAATATGCGAGAAATGTACTGGGGATCGCAGATGCTAACTCAGGTGAATTTGATGAAGCCTGCCCCCATAAAGTGATCGACTTTATGCCCGGGCAGAATGACGAGGTTGATAAAGGCGGCACACTTAGGCTTGGTGCTTACCCTTGTGTCATGAAATACGGCACCGTTATTGCAAAACTATATGGAACAATTAAGATCAGCGAACGCCACCGTCACCGCTATGAATTTAACAACGATTACAGGGAACGATTCGAAAACGGCGGACTTACCCTTGCAGGGACTTCGCCTGACGGAAGACTTGTGGAAACAGTAGAACTTGGCGACCGGACATTCTTCATAGGTGTTCAGTATCATCCTGAGTTCGGCAGCCGTCCCAACCGTGCACATCCTTTATTTAAGGGCTTTGTCAGTGCGGCATTTGAAAAAAGTCAAGGAGAACAAGTATGAGTATTCACGAGGAATGCGGTGTGTTTGGAGCAATCGCCAAATCAAATGTTGATATAAAAAACCTTGTATATTACGGACTTTATGCCCTTCAGCACAGAGGACAGGAAAGTTGCGGTATCGTTGTTAATGATGATGGAATATTTACTTCTTACAAAGATTTAGGTCTTGTGAGCGAGGTGTTCCATGATGGGACCTTGGCTTCACTTCCCAGGGGAAAAATTGCGGTAGGTCATGTGCGTTACGGAACAACGGGCGGAAATAATCGAAATAACTGTCAGCCCATCGAGGTGAACCACCAAAAGGGACATTTGGCTTTAGCCCACAACGGCAATCTTTCTAATGCGGCACAGTTACGTAATGAACTCGAACTTTCGGGCGCGATCTTCCATACAACGAGCGATACAGAGATCATTGCTTATATTGTAACAAAAGAGAGACTTCACTCCGGCTCAATTGAGGAAGCAGTGATACGGGCTATGGATAGTTTTGAAGGCGCTTATTCTCTCGTTTTGATGTCGCCTCAAAAACTTATACTTGCCCGTGATCCGCATGGTTTTCGTCCTCTTTGCTTTGGTAAAACGGCTGATGATATTTATGTTGCTGCATCAGAAAGTGCAGCTCTTACAGCTGTTGGCGCAGAGTTTATACGAGATGTCAAACCTGGTGAAATATTGGTGTTTGATGGCGAAAGTGTAATTTCTCATACCGAACATTGCAATGAAAAACCTAAAAAGTTATGTTCCTTTGAATATATTTATTTTGCACGTTCCGATTCGGTTGTTGATGGTATATCGGTACATAAGGCAAGAGTCAGAACTGGAGAAATTTTAGCACAAGATCACCCTGCAAAGGCAGACATTGTTATTGGCGTTCCTGATTCGGGGCTTGATGCCGCACTTGGATTTAGTAATAGGTCGGGAATACCTTACACGATCGGACTTATTAAGAATAAATATATTGGCAGAACTTTTATTTCTCCCGGACAGTCCACCAGGCTTGACCAGGTAAAAATAAAACTTGCGGCCATTGAGGAAAATGTGAAAGGCAAGCGAATTGTATTGGTTGATGACTCTATTGTCAGGGGTGTAACCTCGGGCAGAATCGTAAAACTGCTTCGGGATGCAGGTGCTAAGGAAATTCACATGCGGATATCATCACCGCCTTTTTTACACCCTTGTTATTATGGAACAGATATTGACAGCGAGGAAAATCTGATCGCCTGTAAACATAGCATTGAAGAAATAGCCGATATCATAGGTGTAGACAGTTTGGGTTATCTATCGGTAGAAAACTTAAAAGATATGATTGGCAACAGTTCTTATTGCAGTGCTTGTTTTGACGGCAGCTATCCTACAGTTATACCAAAAGATACAAGAAAGGACAGATTTGAACACAAGTTATCCCAGAAGAGAGGCAAGAAAAATGATGAAAGAATTTGACCGTAAATTGATATTAGAAGATGGCACTGTAATTTGGGGTTATTCTTTCGGTGCCAGTTGCGAAAATGTGTGTGAAATCGTTTTTAATACATCCATGGTCGGTTATCAGGAAATTCTTTCGGATCCGTCATATACTTATCAGGCGGTGGTTATGACTTATCCGCTTATCGGAAATTATGGTATGACAGATGAAGACTATGAAACAATAACCCCTACGATCGGCGCCTTTATTGTGGGTGAAAATAATGATGAACCTTCCAATTTCAGAAGCAGGGACACGCTGTCAGCCGTGATGAAAAAGTATAGGATTCCCGGTATATATGGCATAGATACAAGAAAACTTGCGCGTCATATTCGTAATAATGGTATGTGTAAAGTGCTTATATGTGATGCAGAAACTTCTACTGAAAAAGGACTTGAGAAACTTAATAAAACTGATATTCCCAGGGATGCGGTATCTAAGGTAAGTTCAAAGGGCGTATTGATGAAAAAGACTCCGAATGCATTGTTTCATGTGGTTGCCATTGACTGCGGAATGAAAGAAAACATTGTGCGAAGCTTTCATAAACGAAGGTGCTCTGTGACAGTTGTGCCGTATGACACAGATGCCCGGGCTATTGAACGTTTGACACCTGACGGTATTTTTATCTCTAATGGTCCGGGAGATCCGAATGATGTTCCAGATCTTATAAAAACAGTGAAACGATTACGTGGGAAATATCCTATGTTCGGCATTTGTCTCGGGCATCAGATTATCAGTCTTTCTTATGGCGCCAGGTGCTATAAGTTGAAATTCGGACACAGAGGCGGCAATCATCCTGTTAAAAATCTTAAAACCGGCAAGATTGAAATCACTTCGCAAAACCACTCGTACGCAGTAGATGGAGAGAGTCTTACACACACACCTCTTACTGTTACGCATATCAACCTGCTTGATCATACAGTCGAAGGTACAGAAAATAAAAAAGACAGGGTTTTTTCTGTGCAATACCATCCTGAAAGCGCTCCGGGACCTGAGGACAGTACCTATCTTTTTGATATATTTATAAAGATGATGGAGGAAGGGAAAAATGTCTGAAAGAACAGATATGAAAAAGATTTTAGTTATAGGCTCGGGACCTATCGTCATCGGTCAGGCGGCTGAGTTTGACTATGCCGGAACGGAGGCTGCCCTGGCACTGAAAGAAGAAGGCTACGAAGTAGTCCTCTGTAACTCCAATCCCGCAACCATTATGACGGATACTTCTATTGCGGATAAAGTGTACATGGAACCGCTGACTCTGGAATATATATCAAAGATTGTCCGCTTTGAACGCCCGGATGCCATACTTCCCGGTATTGGTGGCCAAACAGGTCTTAACCTGGCAATGCAACTTGAAAAGAAAGGAATTCTTCGTGAATGCCGTGTAAGATTACTGGGTACACCACCTATAAGTATAGAAAGAGCCGAGAACAGAGAACTTTTTAAGGAACTCTGCGAGCAACTTGGTGAACCGGTATTACCATCGGATATAGCAAATTCTGTGGAAGACGGACTAAAAGTAGCAAATGAAATAGGGTTTCCCGTAGTGCTTCGCCCTGCGTTTACCTTAGGTGGTACGGGCGGCGGATTTGCTGATAATGAGGAAGAATTTTTGCCTCTTATGAAAAATGCTCTGTCATTGTCCCCTGTAGATCAGGTACTTATTGAAAAAAGCATTAAAGGCTATAAGGAAATTGAATATGAGGTAATAAGAGATTCCAACGATACCGCCATTACGGTCTGTAATATGGAAAACATGGACCCTGTTGGTATCCATACCGGTGACTCCATTGTTGTATGTCCTTCGCAGACACTTACTAACAAAGAATATCAAATGCTCAGAAACAGTGCTCTTAAAATCATCCGTGCATTAGGTATTGAAGGTGGTTGTAATGTGCAATTTGCACTAGATCCACATTCTTTTCAGTATTATCTCATTGAGGTAAACCCGAGAGTTTCCCGCTCATCAGCACTTGCTTCCAAGGCAAGTGGGTACCCGATCGCAAGAGTTTCGGCAAAAATTGGTGTTGGTATGACACTTGATGAGATAAGGCTTGCCAACACACCTGCTTCCTTTGAACCTGCACTTGACTATGTGGTCTGTAAAATGCCTCGTTTCCCATTTGATAAATTTACCGATGCCAACAATTCTCTTTCCACGCAAATGAAGGCAACCGGCGAAGTTATGAGTATTGGCAGAAACTTTGAGGAAAGTCTGTTAAAAGGTATACGATCCCTTGAAATAGGACTTTATCATTTATATCACAAAAAGTTTGACAGTGAAGATACGGGAGATTTACTTTCTTATATTGAAACAGGCACAGATGACCGGATATATGCTATAGCCGAGTTGCTCAGGAGAGATGTTTCAATCAACCTTATCCACGAACGGACAAAAATCGACCTTTTCTTTATCCGTAAGTTAAAAAACATTGTGGCTATGGAAAATGAACTTAAACATTTCCCGCACAATGAAAAAGTCTTGAAAGCCGCAAAAGGTATGGGATTTTCAGATAAATGGATAGCAGATGTGTGGGGTGAAAACGAAAACGACATCAGAAGTTTACGTGAAGATCTTGGTATTTTTCCTGTTTACAAAATGATTGATACCTGTGCTTCGGAATTTGAAAGTTATATCCCTTATTTTTATTCCTCCTATGCAGATGAAAACGAATCCATTATTTCGGATAAGAAAAAGGTGATTGTGTTGGGTGCGGGGCCTATTCGTATCGGACAGGGAGTAGAATTCGATTATTCCACCGTTCATGCTGTTAAAACTATTAAGGGGGCAGGCTATGAAGCCATTATTATCAATAATAACCCCGAAACGGTATCTACCGACTACACCTGTTCGGACAAGTTGTATTTTGAGCCTCTTTGTGTAGAAGATGTTATGAACATTATTGATATGGAACAGCCTTATGGCGTGATTGCTACTTTAGGTGGTCAGACTGCTATAAATCTTGCAGAGCCGTTGGCGAAATTCGGCATAAATATTATCGGCACCGGTAAGGATGCCATTGACAGGGCAGAAAACCGTGATTCCTTTGAAAAATTACTCCGCAGTCTTTCTATACCTCAACCCAGAGGCAGAGCGGTGACGAGCGTTGAGGAAGGACTCAATGCGGCAGAAGAAATCGGGTATCCCGTTCTTGTGCGTCCTTCCTTTGTGCTTGGAGGCAGGGCTATGCAAATAGTGGCAAAACCCGAAGCCTTAAAGCACTATCTTAAAACTGCAGTAGAGATTGCCGAAGATAAGCCGGTTTTGGTGGATAAATATTTGCGTGGCAAAGAGGTGGAAGTGGATGCTGTTTGTGATGGCAAGGATGTGTTTATCCCCGGTATTATGGAACTTGTGGAACGCACCGGGGTTCATTCAGGCGATTCTATCAGTGTATATCCATCTTTTAGCATCTCTCAAAAGAGCAAGGATACGATTATAGATTACACCAGAAAACTCGGCATCGGTATTGGTATCATCGGTCTTTATAATATACAGTTTATTGTAGATGAAAATGAGGATGTCTATATCATTGAGGTAAACCCCCGTTCTTCAAGAACCGTACCTTTCCTTTCAAAAGCAACGGGTTATAGTCTTGCTGATATTGCAACCCTTGTCATTCTCGGAAAAACGCTTAAGGAGCAAGGGATTTTTGATGTTTACCCTAAAGAGAAAGAACGTTTTTATGTAAAAGTTCCTACATTTTCATTTTCAAAACTTCGTGGGATGGACTCCTATCTGTCTCCAGAAATGAAATCTACAGGCGAGGCTATCGGTTATGATAAAACACTGTCGAGGGCATTGTATAAGGCGATGCTTGCAAGTGGTATGAAGGTGCAGAATTACGGTACACTTCTTGTTTCTCTTGCCGACGAGGATAAAGAAGAAGCCCTGCCTTTAGTCAGAAGATTTTATAATTTGGGCTTTAATATTGAAGCGACGGTCGGTACAGCGATATTTTTAAAAGAAAATGGAATTCGTACCCGTATTCGTCGTAAAATATCTGAAGGCAGTGAAGAAATACTTGACTCTATCAGAGCAGGATATGTCAGTTATGTTGTCTGTACAAGAGCTGTTATGTCGGGGGTTCATTATGAGAACGGCGTGGCAATCCGCCGTTGTGCATGGGACAATAACATCACTGTGCTTACAAGTCTCGACACCGTAAAGGTGCTTCTTGAGGTTCTGGAAGAAACGACTATAGGAATATCCACAATAAATGAGGAATGATAACGATGCCATGTATGGAGGAGAAGATAATATATGCTAAAACCGAATACAAGATATAATGATTTAAAGGATACTTATTTGTTCAATACAATTTACCGAAAGACAAGTGAATACCTGGAAAAAAATCCTGATAAAAAGGTTTTCAGAATGGGGGTGGGGGATGTATCTTTGCCACTTTGTAAAGTTGTCATTGATGCTCTTCACAAGGCGGTTGACGATCAGGCAAATGTAGGGACTTTTCACGGATATATGCCTGAAGTGGGAGCGTCTGAGCTTAGGAAAGCCGTTTCGGGATATTATAAAAATATAGGCGCGAATGTCAGTGAAAAGGAAATATTTATTTCAAGCGGCGCCTGTGATGATCTGGGGGATATCCTTGAACTCTTCGAGCGTGATAATACCGTTATGGCTATCGAGCCTGCCTACCCTGAATATGTAGATACCAATATTTTGGCAGGCAGAAAAATTATCCACTTAAACTCGAGTGAAGAAAATAACTTTTTGCCTTCTCCCTGCCAGGAGGCAAAGGCAGATATTCTTTATATTTGCTCGCCCAACAATCCTACAGGTGCGGCATATAGCCGCAAGGGGCTTAAAGAATGGGTGGATTTTGCAAACGAGATCGGTGCGGTCATTCTGTTTGACGCGGCATACGAAATATTTATAGAAGATGAGGATGTTCCTCACAGTATTTACGAAATTGATGGTGCAAAAACCTGCGCCATTGAAATCTGCTCACTTTCTAAAACGGCAGGGTTTACCGGAACAAGGCTTGGATATACGGTTGTGCCAGATGACCTTGTAAGAGATGGAATGCATCTAAATGAAATGTGGTCACGCAATCGAGAAACGCGAACAAACGGCGTTTCCTATATTCTTCAGAAGGGCGCTCTGGCGGTATTTACACCCGAAGGACAGAAACAGATCCTCGAAAACCTGCGCATTTATAAAGAAAATGCTTCCTACTTTATGGAGGCTTTGAATCAGTCGGATATCTGGTATTGTGGCGGCAAAAATTCGCCGTATATCTGGATGAAGTGTCCTGATGGTATGAGCGGATGGGAATTTTTTGATTATCTGCTCCGGGAAATTCAAGTGGTCGGTATTCCGGGTGACGGTTTTGGAGAATGCGGGAAAGGGTATTTCCGGTTTTCTACCTTTGGAAACAGAGAAGATACGAAGGAAGCAGCCAACCGTCTTTGCAAATTACTGAAAAAGGAGTAAAAATATGAAGGTTTCCTGTCTGCAAATGAATATGGAACTTGGTGTTCCAACGAAAAATTTTATGAATGCAAAACGCCTTATCACCGAGGCAATGAAAGAAAAACCGGATGTATTGGTACTGCCCGAAACATGGAATACAGGCTTTTTTCCTAAAGATGATCTTGTTGAAATTTCCTGCAAAGAAGGAAAAGAAGTGAAAGAGAACATGGGAAGCCTTGCAAAAGAATACGGGGTCAATATTGTTGCGGGTTCGGTTTCAAATGCAAGAAATGGCCGCGTGTATAATACCTCTTTCGTCTTTAACCGAGAAGGTGTATGTATAGCCGAATATGATAAAACCCATTTGTTTACCCCCATGGGTGAAGACAAGTTTTATACTGCGGGCAACCATCTGTGTCACTTCGTTTTAGACGGTGTCAGATGTGGAATCATCATCTGTTACGACCTGCGTTTCCCTGAACTTGTCCGAACACTGGCTTTACAGGGAATGGATATGCTGTTTGTTGTGTCACAATGGCCGAGGGCGCGCACATTTCATTTACGTACACTTTTGGCTGCAAGAGCCATTGAGAATCAGATATTTGTTGTATGCTGTAATTCTTGCGGTACTGCTGGTGATACTGTTTTTGGTGGTAATTCTTCTATAATCAATCCTTTGGGTGAAACTTTAGTTCTTGCAGGTGAAACGGAGCAAATACTATCTGCTGACTGTAATATGGATATACTTTCTGAAATTTCCAGTACCATACCGGTATTTGACGACAGACGACAGGAATTATATAGAATTTGAGAATGATCCGGTGAACTGCCCAGACTGAAGAAGATTCTGTTTATTAAATTCTTACAGTAAATTTACATGGTCTGTAAGATCAGAATGCATGACAACCATATAGAGAGGTGCTATAATATAATTATAAGTTAGTATTTTACAGACAAAAAAATGAAGGAATGCAGACAGAAGAATTGCAGGAGGGTATTATGACATTAACAGAAGAATTGAAAGAACTATTACATTCCCAGGGGGCTGCGCTGGTTGGAATCGGAGATATGAGTGAAGTGGAAAACTGCAATTTTAAGACAGGAATATCGGTTGCCGTCCCGTTGCCGAAAAGTATCATCATTGATTTGCAGGAAGCGCCAACAAAAGAATACTACGACCTGTATCATTCGTTGAACAACAAGTTGAATGAAATAGTTATGGCTGGCGAAGGATTTTTGAAAAAAGAAGGATTTGAGGCTTATGCACAGACAACGACCGTGTAAAGATCAGTCAGGACAGAATCTCTTCGCTTCCCCATAAAACAGTGGCGACAAAAGCAGGGGTCGGCTGGATCGGAAAAAATTGTCTGTTAGTAACGCCGCAATATGGTTCGGCTATACGGCTCTCTTCTTTACTGACAGATGCACCTTTGGAGTACGATGAACCGATCGATCAATCTCGTTGTGGAGCCTGTAGTATGTGTGTGAAAAAATGTCCTGCACAGGCATTAAAAGGAACCTTATGGAGCGCTGGAATACAAAGGGAAGAAATTGTAGATGCTGACAAATGTTATAAAAAGCAAGTGGAGATCATGAGTGAAAAAACCGGTATTGCAACCGATCTGTGTGGAAAATGCTTTGCAGTCTGTACGTATACGAAGAAATATTTAAATGATACAACTTTGTAACTTTCCATTTTGGGGAAGTTGCAAAAGACGAAAAATCAAGATTTGTGAGGTGCATTATGAAATACGATGTAAAAATAGATCCCCGGCTTTTTGATACATATTCGGATATCCGCCTGGGTCTTATGCGATTCAACGCAGAGGTCAAAGAACCTGACGGAAGTTTTTGGGCATATATGGATACCGAAGTCCTGCCGCAGGTACGGACGGAGATTGACGGAAAAGAGTGGGCTGAGATTCCCGGTATCAAAGGAAGCCGTGCAGCATACAAAGCATTTGGCAGAAATCCCGGCAGATACAGAGTTTCCTCGGAGTCTCTGATCCGCAGAATCCGTCGAGGGGATGAACTTTATCATATCAATTCGGTTGTAGATGTGAATAACTTGATCTCTGTTAAAAGCGGACTGTCTGTTGGTTCCTATGACCTGGAAAAAATCAATGGTTCCATTATGTTCCGAAAAGCGGTGCAGGGTGAAGGTTACAGCGGAATAGGCAAAGCTTTTCTGGATATGGAGAATATGCTTGTGCTTGCAGATGATGATGGTATTTTCGGCTCATCTATGTCCGATTCTACTCGGGCAATGGTAACGGAAAGCACAAAGGATATTTTGGTAGTGGTTTATTGTTTTGAAAGAGATATTGACCTTGAGGCGCTATTGGCTGATGGACAGCATGCTTTTGAGCGATTTGTAAATGCTGCAGATATAGAAACCTGGAGTATATGATCCTGACAGGTGAAGGGGCTTAACAACCCTTTCACCTGTTTGATTTATCTTTCTGTGAATAAAAAAATTTAACTTAGTACAGTGCCATCTGCAAGGGTAATGGTATATCCGTTAAAGAGGATGGTTCCGTTATTTGTCAGACTTGTAACGGTGCAGTTTCCGGTAAGCGTCCATGTGCAGCCGGAGTCAACTGTAACGACAGCATTATCGTTTACGGCAGTTCCCCCTTCTTCATTGTCAATGATGTTGATCGTTCCCTCAAGGGCGCTGCCTTCAGATAAAGTGAACTGCAAAGTTGAGATTGTATCTACCACGATGTCACCGGACAGAGAAATGGCAGCATGAGTATTTGTAATATAGAACATATCCCCGTT
>CAYOSJ010000004.1:0-30994 GCA_964406595.1 uncultured Dorea sp. | reverse complement strand
CACCGGACAGAGAAATGGCAGCATGAGTATTTGTAATATAGAACATATCCCCGTTTTGGGAAGACAGAGTACCTCCTGTCATAGAGAAGGTGGAAGTTCCCACATCTGCGTCACCGGACATAGACTGATAGATCATTACATTGTGAACATTCGTATCAGAACTGGCTCCTTTGGTATCGCTCATATTTCCGGTAACATCACAATTTTCCAAAGTGATGGAGTTTTTTCCTTCAATAACCAGTGCTTCCGAATTGTTTGCAGTCAGTTCTGCGTTCTTAACGGTAATGTCTGCGGTGGAATAAACAGCGGGGGAGTTATAGCCGTTGCTTGTATAGGTTCCGTCGTCAACATTGACAGTTCCGCCGCCACGGTCAGAGCGAATTGCTGCCGAGGAATTGCCGGAGGTTTCAACTGTCAGATGATCAGCGTTGGTTGTACCGCCTCCGGTGGCCTGAATACCGCCAGAATTGTCTGCTGTAGTTGTAATGGTCGAGTCGGAAATGTCGACGACAGTACCTTCCCCATAACTGAATATGCCGTTTCCGTTTTGGGCGGAAGAAGTAACAGTCGCTTCTGCAATAGTGACCTGTGCGCCGTTTGTTGCAAGCAATGCCGCATTTACACCGTAGAAATCGCCATTTTCAGTATTGGAGGTGGCGCCAGCCGTCTTTTCTACTTTTACATTATCAAGCGTTGCAGTAGCTCCGTCGATTAACAAGGCATTTTCATCATCACCGGTGGAACTGTATGTGGTGTCCGAATATGTGCCGTCGGCATCAATCGTATTGGCAGCCGCTCCCTGCACAATTTCACCAGAACCACCGAAACCGCCGCCTCCGGGAAGTTGGTTTAAGGATTTGACTGTAACAGCACTTACAGTATTATTGTCATCAACGGTTATCTCCAATATATCGTCAACCTGAATATCCGAAACATTGCCCTCGGCGTTTTCCTGCCCGTTTTCAATCGTAATTGTAGCCTTGGATAAATCAAAGGACGCAGTATCTTCTCCGGCAGTAAAGTTTCCGCTCATATCCGGCATTTCCGGCGGAGTCTGGGAATTGTCACCGTCACCCTCCGGCATATCGGGTGGAGTCTGGGAATTGTCAATGTTTTCTTCCGGCATAGCGGGCGGAGTTTGGGAATCACCGCTGTCTCCTTCAGGTTTTTCCGGCGGTGTCTGGGAGCCGTCATTGTCTCCTTCCGGCATAGCAGGCGGAGTCTCAGAGCCATCACCATTTTCAGTTGGCATCTCAGGTGGTTGCCCTTGTTCCTGTGTCTGTGATTCGGTCCATTCGCCAAGTTGTACAGTAATGGTATTGTCATTGATCTTCGTAACCTGTCCGTACAGAGTCTGACCTGAATAGTCTGTGGTGTTCTTGTTGCCGCAAGCCGCCAGAGATAAAATAAGTATAGCGGTACAGGCGAGAGATAATATGCGTTTTGTTTGTTTCATATAAATTGCTCCTTTTCTTCTATAAGTTAAGTTGTTTTCTTAATTTTTTATTTGCTCATTGTTATGATCGGGTGGTGCCATTCCCTGTCCGTTATCGCCTTGTGGAAAACCCGGCATATTACCATCTTGTGGCATTTCGGGCATCGCAGGCATTTCTCCGTCATTTTGCGATGGCTGCATAGTGTTGCCGCCATTTGGAAATTGTCCTTGATTACTGTTATCCGGTCCGTTCATACCGCCGCCTTGTCCACCGCCCATACTACCCATATCGGAGACAGAAAGTTCAGAAGCGTCAATGAAAGTTTCTTCATCTTGCTGATCGGAAGTGGAGGCAATCGTGCCGTTTAGTTGGGCATGTATGCTTTCTGCACGGAGGAGGCAAAATTCCTTAAGCGTATCAATTCCTTTTTCAAATTCATCATAAGTGCAGAATTTTGTAGGATCACTTTCAACATAAGGAGAGATCATCTCTTTCACGTCATCTATCATTTCTGTAAAATATCCGCTGTCGAAATACTGCGAGATAAACTCGGCAAAATATTGATGATAAAGTTCCGTATATTTCTCATTTTCAAAGATCCAGGAAAGCATTGGCCTTGACTCGGTCGTGCCGCCTGATACGGGTGTATCAATGGGATAGTTTACAAGACTTGTTGCATCTGAGCCTCCCACAAAACCGCCAAATGCAAGGTTGTAATCCCACGGAATCATAGAAAGCTGACCGTCTTCTTCATATAGATAGTAGTTGTGGATCATCGAGCCGGTGTAACTGTCAAAGTTACAGACAAAATTATGTACTACAAAGTAGCGTATGACTTCTTCCACATTCACAATATCTTCAATATCACTGTTTTCATTCAGTTTTTTAAGAGAAGCGATCAAACGGTCTTTGTCTGTATCTGAAATGTCCGTTTTGGCATTGTCAAAGATATTGGAATAGTTGGAGTATTCATCGTCGGAATAGATCAGTGAGACGTCAGAACTGCCCATACCACCCATACCGCCGCCTTGCATATCCGGCATTTGCATATTGAACTCGCCGCCGTTTCCGCGGCCGCCGCCCATACTCATGCTGTCTGGTTTATAAAGTTCACCGTAATCATTCCCGTAATTTCTCGAGAGGAAGGATTCTTCTACGCCTTCAACCGCAAGGTACAGTCCCCATTCTTCCCCGTTCACCAGAATCTGAGCATAACTGCAAAGAGGTGCATTTACACCAAAGTATCCCATCATTTGGTAGGTCAGATAGTCTTTCATATAGGTGTTATCCTGAATGATGTTGTTCAGGCTCAGTTTATCAAGTCCGTAATAAGTGTTTGTATTATCATAATGATTGAATTCTATCTTGAGACTGTATCGGTCGTTTCCGTAGTTTTGAACGTTGGAAAGCGAGGTGTTGCCCTTCGCCCGGATCGCCACATTTTTATATGCTTCGTTATCAATGATCACGGAACACTGGACATATTCCTCATCGGTGCAGGACTGGGTAAATGTATCCCAGTCATCCATAATGATATTGACAGTATGTACTTTTGATGCGTCGAACAGCCGGGTTTCGTATCCCGGAGCAGAAGAGGCTTTTTGAATACCGAAACTTTCGGCGTTCATAAACCAGATTGTCAGCACAAGGGTTAAGGCGAGAATGATGCAGCAGATTTTGTCAAAATATTTGTGCGTTGACATAGTTTCCTCCTTTTTGTTAACCCATATAATCCCCGTTGTAACTTACAAGGACTGCACTGTTTACGCCATTCATTTCAGAGAGAATATTGATGAAATCAGTATTGTCCTCTTTCATACGCACCTCTGCATTTAGTTCGATCGATCCTTTTCTGGCTGTCTTACTTTTTATGACACAGCGTTTCACCTGCTTTTTCAGGAAATCCACAGCGGCGATTTCGCTGTCGTGATCTTCACAGTGAATAACAACAATATAGGGGTTAAGGTGTGTTTTCTTATTTGCGAATACTAAAAGTACAATGCCGATAAATACACTGCCGAATACGGCGAGAGGGATCATACCGGCGGCAAGTACAATGCCGACTGCGATCGACCAGAAGAGAAATGCAATATCAAGCGGTTCCTTGATCGCGGTACGGAAACGGACGATAGACAATGCGCCGACCATACCAAGGGACAGGACCACATTGGAAGTGACTGCTAAAATAACGAGGGTTGAGATCATGGTAAGGGCAACTAAGGTCACGCCAAAAGAGGAAGAATACATTACACCGGCAAAGGTTTTTTTATAGATGAAAAAAATAAATATGCCGATGCCAAAGGCTAAAGTTAAGGCAATTCCCATATCAAGCAGTGAAACGCCTGACATATTTTCTAAAAAACTGGACTTAAAAATATCTTGAAAACTCATAATCATGTTCTCCTTTATCATGGTTTTATTTTAGCCGTAGATACGGCAGATCGCATATTTTGAAAATGCTGAGGTATGTGTACCCGGAACCTGTACCACATCGCGGATAACCGTAGGTAAAAATTCATCCCACTTTACTTCTAAGATAACAGGGGCATTTCCGGCAGGGATCATTATACGGTCGGGGGTTAAAAAATCCGTGCCGGTCAGCCCCGTTCGGATGTCATGGTCAAGAGTCACTCGGACATTTCCGGGAGCATACACAAAGGGCTCTCTTATATAATCCACGATTGTTTTTGGCTCCAGTCCCTGAACCTTCATCTTGTAACACAGTTCTTTCACAAGCGGCTTTTCGCTTTGGGAAAGATTTTCCATATCCTTGTCTGCGATAAGTCGTGCTTCTTCTAAAGTGATGACTGTTTGTTTCTTGCTGCACAGACCACTTGCTTTGCTTTTCTTTTCAAGCAGAAGGAAGGACAGGTCATCATTATAATAACGGATACGAAATTTTTCTCGTATGTTCACGCCATTTATTTTTTCAAGCAATGCTTTGTCATGAAAATTGTCAAAGTACAGGCTTCTGATTTTATATCTGCCATTTACAGCGTGACTGTCTGGCAGCATGACGGCAGACAGCCGGCTGCGAAGCGAGAGCATATCCGCGTAGGAGATCTCGTGTTTCCATTCGTGCCTGAAGTGCATAAGATTAACTCCTTTCTTCATCTTATAGCGCTATGATAATGCATCAACCTTAGTTCAGGCTTAGAAAAAAGGGACAGGGTATTTCCAATCTGGGACGGAGTAATTTTAAATTTACCCCGTCCCAGATTGGAAATACCCTGTCCCCACATTGCTTTACTCTTAAAAGCGAATGGTAAAGACAACTATATTATCATTTTCATATTCGGCAGAGATCCTGCCTTTGTAAGTTTCGGTAATCGACCGTGCGACTGACAGGCCAATGCCATAACCGCCGTTTTTCTGCGTCCGTGCTTCGTCGGCGCGGTAAAACCGGTCAAACAGTTTGTCAGGAGAGACAGGCGGTAACTGCTGACAAGTGTTCTTAAACTGCAATTTTATCCGTTTATCGTTTCCTTCAAGGGATACAGATATATTGCCGTTATCATTGGTATATTTCACGGCATTGTCCATGAGTACCGAGAGAAGTTGTGCAATATGTTCTTTGTTCGCCCGGAAAGAAACCATTGGCTGAATGTTGGTCTGTAAGGTGATTCCCCGAAGTTCAAGAATCTCTCTGAAGCATTCCGTATGATCCACGAGCAGTTGGCTGAGGGAACAATCGGACAGAACCAACGTATCATTACTTTCATCCATACGGGCAAGGGTGAGCAGATTTTCCATCAATTCATTCAGCCGGGTCGTCTGTTCCTTAATATTCTTACTCCACTTATTTTCGCCGTTGTAAAGTTCCATTGCTTCTGTATTGGACTGAATAATGGCGATGGGCGTTTTGATCTCGTGACCGGCATTGGTAACAAACTGCTTTTGCTTTTCTATATTTTCGGCAATGGGGCGAATGGCGCGTTTGGAAAGCAGGATCACAAACAGCAGCATTACAAGCCAGCAGGCGATACCGATCGCAATAGAAAGAAATAATACTCGGATATAGGAATATATATCGTCGGAGGTATCAAGGAATACGACAACCTTCCCGATTCCCTTAAGGCTGTCTGTGACCATATATTCAAAGTTGTCGATCTTGCCTGATGGTTCGTTTTGGGTGTAAACTTCCCCTGCCAGGTCTTTTGCTTCCTGTTCACTGACGGAGGATATCCGGCTTACATCTGTATAAACGATTTCTCCTTTTTTATCAAATCGGACAACAAAAAAGTTCGAGGACATAAAGATATCATAATCATTTTTCCGCCCATAAGGTTCTCTCGGAGGCATATCTCCGGGAGCCATCGGGATATTATCGGGGTCTCCCTCATTTCGGGAAATCATCTCAAGTTTTGCGCTGATCTGGGTTCCGACTGTTCGGATATTGATGATGTTGATTGTTCCAAGCAACAGGATCAGCAGTACAGAAATTGCGGTCATTGCCGTTACAATAAAATTTCGTTGTAATATCTTGATCATTCGGTCACCTCAAGTGTATATCCTACATTACGTTTGGCAACAATGGAAACATTGGCGTCAAGAGCCGCCAGCCGCTTTCTGAGATATGAGATGTATACCCAGACAGTTCCAAGTTCAGCATCGGTATCATATCCCCATACCTTGACTAGTAAATCCTCACTTGATAAGTAAATGCCCCGGTTCAGCATCAATATTTCCATAAACTGATATTCGAGTTTGGGCAAAACAAAGGTCTGCCTGCCATTGGAAAGTTCGTAATTTTGCATATTAAGAGAAATGTTTCCGCATTTTAGAATGTCCGGTGTAAAGGTTTCTTTGCGGCGCAGCATTGCACGGATACGGGCAAGAAGTTCTCCCATGGCAAAGGGCTTCGGGAGATAATCATCAGCCCCCATGTCAAGTCCCGCGATCCTGTCCTCAATTTCCGCCTTTGCCGTAAGTAGCAGTACAGGGGTGTTGATCCCTTTTTGCCGGAGCGTTCTCAGCACCTCAAAGCCGTCTTTCTTTGGCATCATAATATCTAAAATAATGCCGTCATAAGTTTCGGCGAAAGCATAATCCAGGGCTTCTTCTCCGTCATAAACGGCATCCACCGTGTATTTATGATAGGTAAGAATATCCACTACGGCTTCCGACATGCTTTTTTCATCTTCTGCGTACAGCAGTTTCATGCTACATCACCCCAATCTATTTCGTATATTGATAGATGCTATCGTGCGATCCATTGGATAACATCCTTTTCATCTGTATCCTTATTATAGTAAAAAATTTTCAGGGATTCAATCTTCATTGCAATCTGGGACGGGGTAAATTTAAATTTACCCCGTCCCAGATTTGCCTTGACCTTAAGATACCCGGAGTTATAATAGAAGGAAGAAATAACGAAGAAATGGTGGAGATCATGAAACTGGAAGGGAAATCTTTAAAACGTGACTTCTTTCGATTTATTCTCCCTGCGGTTGCTTCGCAGTGGGTATTTGCATTATATACAATGGTGGACGCCATGTTTGTGGCGCGAGGGGTGTCTGAGACTGCCCTTGCAGCAGTGAACGTGTCGTCTCCTTTTGTGACGGGGATGTTTGCGTTGTCACTTACATTTGCGGTGGGGACGTCAACAATCGTAGCATTATTGTTTGGCGAAAAGAAGATACAGGAAGCAAAGGAAGTGTTTTCTCAGAATATGGCGGTGCTGGTCATCTTGTCGTTGATCTTGACGGCAGTAACGCTTTCTGAACTGGAAGAACTCTGCCGGTTCCTTGGAGCCACGGAAAGTATTTTGCCCTATGTCAGGGAATATATAAGGACACTGGCGCCATTCGCCGTATTTTTTATCTTGTCCTATTCTTTTGAGATTTTGGTGAGTACGGATGGATATCCGGCGCTTGCGACGATTATTGTAAGTCTTGGAGTAGTGTTGAACTGTATATTAGATTATGTATTTGTCATGGTGCTTCATAAGGGAGTATTCGGTGCGGCGTTTGCAACGGCAGTTTCGCAGGTGGTGGTGATCCTCTTTTATCTGAAGCATTTTCTGGGGAAGAAAGGGACGATCAAATTTTGTAAGTTCCATTTTTCTCCGGGGCTTATTGTGCGGGAACTCAGGAATGGATTCCCTTCTGGGATCACAGAACTTTCTGCAGGGATCATTACGTTTGTGTTTAACCAGGCGATCATTCATTTTCTGGCAGAAGAGGCGCTTATCAGTTATTCGGTCATCGCCTATGTGAATACTATTGTCGTAATGTCTATGGTGGGGGTGGCGCAGGGAAGTCAGCCTCTGATCAGTTACTATTATGGGAAGAATGAGAAGCCCAAATGCCGTCGGCTTCTGAAGTATGAATTGTGCGCGGTGGCAGGCGCGTCGGTGGCAGCGCTTATGATCTGTTATCTGGGTGCGGAGATGATTGCGGGAATCTTTATCACAGGAGAAGAAGAACTGCTGTCTTATTCTGTGAGCGTGTTCAGGATCTTTATTTTTTCTTTTCTTTTTGTGGGATATAATGTTGTGTTTGCAGGATATTTTACAGCCATCGAGAAATCAGGAACGGCAGTGTTGATATCCCTGGGCAGAGGGTGTATCCTGCTGGTGGTCAGTATGGTGATATTGACGGCAGCCTTTGGAGGAGAAGGGATCTGGTGGGCGTCCATTTTATCAGAATTTTTGTGTTTGGCGTTGTCTGTCGTCCTGTGTTATAATAATAGATACCACATTGCAGGAGGAGAGAAATGATGACAGGTTCTGAAAGAAGAACTGGAATTATCAGTAAGATAGAGAAAAGCGAGAAACCGGTGCCGGCGAAGGAACTGGCAGCGGTTTATGGTGTGAGCCGTCAGGTGATCGTACAGGACATTGCCCTTATCCGTGCGGCAGGATATGATGTGATCTCTACCAACAGAGGTTACATATTGAACGCAGTGAATAAGGTAAGCAGAGTTTATAAAGTGCAGCACAGCGATGAACAGCTGGAAGAAGAACTGTTGGAAGTAGTAGACCTTGGAGGCTGTGTGGAAAATGTTATGGTAAATCATAAGGTATACGGTCATATCGAGGCAGAACTGGGTGTGAATACAAGGCGGAAAGTTGTGGAATTCATGCAGGATATTAAGAGCGGAAAGTCAAGCCCTCTTAAGAATATCACGTCAGGGTACCATTATCATACGGTCAGCGCGGACAGTGAGAAAACGCTGGATATGATCGAAGAGGCTTTGCAGGAAAAGGGCTTTCTGGTAGAGTAAGGATTATCAGGAACCTTTGAGAATCTGCCATAAATGATGAATGAGCCATGCACCCAACATAATGGAAAGCATATAGACGAGGATTCCGATGGGGTTGCCAAGAAGGGCGGCGATCTGCCGGAATACTTTCTGGGTCATAGGAAGGTAAGGGCTGATGTAGAACATATTTATTTTCCCAAAGGGAGAAAATGCAAGATTGCATAGCGTGGCGATCAGAGCACAGGTAAGAAAGATGCCGGTGCTTTTTTTATAGCCGGAGTTTGTGTAGTCTGCCGCACGAGAATGTCCGGCAAAGAGCCCAAGGACTATAAGCAGGATATGCCACATATAAGAATGAAATTCAAGTGGAAAGTATGCGTGATGAAGTCCGCTTGTATCAAAGAAGGTAAATATGCCGGCGAGCAGTCCGTAATCCATGAGGAATGTAAGGAGCGGCGCCCGTAAGCGGCTGTGGGATCTGTCCGGCAGCAGTCCGATGAGCAGGCAGACATACATGGGAATGCTGCATAACTGGAACGGGAAATACCACCAGTTATAGTGTCCGTTCCCTACAAAAAAGGTCAGACACCACTGTTTCCATATCTCACTTGTGAACATGAGGATTCCACAGTATAAAAAAAGTTTTTGCTGTCGGTTGTTCATAATATGCCTCCGGTATAAAGTGTTTCTAGGATCAGATTTATTATACACCTTGAGGAAGAAATATGCTATAATACGAATGTTATGCGTCAGATGCCCCTGACGAAGAACGAGATTACGATGAAGACGAGGTGCTTGAGAAATGAAAGCAAAAAATGCAGGTATGCTGATGCTGACGGCATTTATATGGGGAACGGCGTTTGTTGCCCAGAGCGTAGGTATGGATTACCTGGGACCTTTTACATTTAATGGGATAAGAAGTATTATCGGAGGAATTGCCCTTCTTCCCTGTATTCTGTTATTGCAGAAAATCAATGGAAAGCAGGGGAGTATCAGCGGCGATAAATCTGTGGACAGGAAGAATCTGATAGCGGGAGGAGTTGCCTGCGGACTTCTTCTTTTCGCAGCCAGCAGCCTTCAGCAGATCGGGATTCAATATACAACGGCGGGAAAAGCAGGATTTGTGACAGCATTTTATATTGTGATCGTCCCAGTGCTTGGGATTTTTTTGAAAAAGAAAATCGGCTGGAAAGTGTGGGTTGCTGTTGTGCTGGCTTTGGCGGGGCTATATTTCTTATGTATCACAGACGGTTTTACGATCGGAAAGGGTGATATATATGTGTTTTTGTGCGCCCTTATATTTTCGGCACATATTTTAGTGATTGATCATTTTTCACCGAAAGCGGATGGGGTGAAGATGTCCTGTATTCAGTTCTTTGTGTGCGGGATTGTCTCACTGCCATTTATGTTTGCACTTGAGACGCCGACGATCCAGGGAATGTTGAGAGGCTATGCACCACTTTTGTATGCGGGTGTGATGTCCTGCGGCGTAGGGTATACGTTACAGATCATCGGACAGAAGAATGTAAATCCGGCGATTGCTTCACTGATCCTGAGTTTGGAATCCTGTTTTTCCGTGCTTGCAGGCTGGCTCATCTTGGGGGAAAAATTGTCCGTGAGAGAATTCGCAGGGTGCGTGCTCATGTTTGTGGCGATCATATTGGCACAACTGCCGGAGAAGCAACTGTCAGAAAGACAGGCGCAGGAACAGTTGAGATAATAAGATAAAAGAGAGAAGGAGAATATAAAAATGAGATTTGTGATTCAGAGAGTGACAGAAAGCGAAGTAAAAGTTGACGGAGAGTCTTTGGGAAAAATAGGAAAGGGCTTCATGGTACTGATCGGTGTATCAGATTCCGACACAAAAGAAATCGCAGATAAGATGGTAAAGAAAATGCTCGGGCTTCGTATCTTTGAAGACGAGCAGGGCAAGACCAATCTTTCTTTAGATGCAGTAAATGGAGAACTGCTTCTCATTTCCCAGTTTACACTGTATGCAAATTGTAAAAAAGGAAACCGCCCAAGCTTTATCGAGGCAGGCGCACCTGACATGGCAAGCGATATGTACGAGTACATTATCAGCAAGTGCAAAGAACAGGTAGACGTCGTAGAAAGAGGACGGTTCGGTGCAGATATGAAAGTCAGTCTGGTAAACGATGGACCATTTACGATTATTTTAGATTCCGATACATTATAATTATTTGTGATTTTGCGATTGTCCGGTCTCTTTTCCGCGAAAAAGCATAAGTGCTACTCCAGCCCAGATAAACACAAATGCCAGGAGTTTATCCTTATCCAGCACTTCTTTATACAAGAACAGACCTATTAAAAACTGTATGGTGGGATTAAGGTACATTAAGATCCCAGTCATATAGAAAGGAATTTTCTTCACACCCGCCGAATATGTCAGAAGCGGTATTGCCGTAATAATACCGGCAAGCGGAAGGAGACCCCATTGAAATCCTAAAAGAACTCCAACTGCCCCTGTTTTGCAGATTTCAGCATATAGGATATATCCCAGTGCCATCGGCGACACAAAAAGTGTCTCCAGAAATAAGGACTCCACGCTGTCCACTGCAAGTCCTTTCTTGATCATTCCATATATGGCAAAACTGCCGCCGATCACGATCGCCAGTATCGGAACAGTTCCCGAGCGGATCACCAGATAGATCACCCCTGCCCCTGTAATGAAAACAGCCAGCCATTCCCTCACAGTCAGCCTTTCCTTAAAACATACGACTCCGAGAGTTATGACCAGGATTGGATTTATATAATAACCCAGACTGCTGTCGATCAGATGTCCGTTATTCACCGCCCATATATAACTTCCCCAATTAATGCATATCACGATTCCTGCAAGAGCGCACCGCGCCGCTGTTTTTCGATCTCTCACGATCCTCCCGATCTTTTCCCATCCCTTTCTGCAAGTCAGATAACATGCGGCAAATATCAATGACCACACCACTCTGGCACACAAAACATATAGCGCAGGAACAGCATCTAGTAATTTCCAGAAAACGGGGAGACAGCCCCACATCACGTAAGCCAATGTCACAAAGATAATCCCTGTGTGCTTATCTTTTGAATGCATACCACTACTCCTTATTTTTACCTCAGTATTTTCTGATTTTCAGTATAGGATAAAATCATTCATTTGTAAAATGAAATATGTTGATACAGACATGTACTACTTTTGATAATATATTTGGAATTGATTAGATGAAAAAATTAATTTTGTGTAAAATTGTTAAATAATTGTGAAATTGAAAAGAGTTATCTTGACATTTATAGGTAATAATCATAAAATAATCATTAGACTTCTAACTAATTGAGAGGAGACGAAGATGAAGATAGAAGATACATCTATTATGATGCTCTTAGATCAGCTGGGGCATATCGGAAAATACCATGCCATGAAGAGGTTGGAAACCCTGGATTTAAAGCCGGGGCAGGCGGGCATACTCTTTGTGTTGAATGCGGAGGGAAGCCTTTCGCAGAAGAAACTTGCGCAGAGAATGGGAATCACGCCTCCGTCCATGACGGCAGCCATCAAGAAACTGGAAGGAAGAGGTTATATCCTGAAAGAAACGGACTTCTATGATCAGCGGAGTTATAAGGTGTGTCTGTCAGAGAAAGGCAAAGAATGTATCGAAGGTATCAAAAATATTCTGGAAGATATAGAAGAATTACTTCTTTTAAATATATCCGGTGATGAAAGAATGTTTTTGAAGCGGCTTCTCCTCGAGATGAGAAAAAACCTGATGGATCAGAAGGAATTCAACGGGCTGGATATGCATTCTGTTATGAAGAAGACATGTCCGCCGTTTGATGAAAAAAAGGGATTTTAATTTGGGACAGGGTAAATTGAATCTGGGACGGAGTAATTTTAAATTTACCCCGTCCCAGATTGAAAAAGACAGGAAGGAAGACAGAATATGAGAAAATTATTTCAGTTTATGAAGCCTTATGCGGGCTCTGTGCTGGCGATTCTCCTTGTATTGCTGGTGCAGGCGTATTGTGATTTGTCTCTGCCGACTTACACATCGGATATTGTGAATGTGGGAATTCAGCAGAGTGGTATTGATGAAACCGTGCCATATACACTGATGTCGGACGATTTTCAGACGCTTTTGATGTTTGTGCCGGCGGAAGATCAGGAAATGGTGCAGAATGCTTATGAAGAAGGGACTTACGACAGTTTTCGTTATTCTGGTGATGAGAAGGGGACGATTCTGAGGCTTAAGAGTTCGGTGGAGACGGACGAGGCGCTTATGGCGGAACTGGCGGAGGTTTTGCAAAAGCCGATGATGGTCGCGGCAGCTATGACATCTGAAAATAGCATGATTGATGTGGACGGCATGGATGATATGGACGCGGGCATGGAAGATATGGGCGCGGGCACGGCAGGCATGGACGGAGCCATGACGGAGGAGGAGTTAGCAGCGATGCCTCCGGAGATGCGGGCAAAGATGCAGGAAGAGATGCAGGCAAGGATGCAGGAAGAGATGCTTGCGAAGATGGACGAGAAGCTTGAGGATATCCCGGATTCCATCCTGGAGCAGGCGTCGACTGTGTATATCAAAGGTGTTTATGAAAATGCAGGAGTAGACACCAGTAAGCGCAGTTCTTCTTACATTTTGAATACGGGGGTAAAAATGCTGGCGCTTGCAGGTCTTGGTATGTGTGCAAGTATTCTGGTAGGGTTTATGTCAGCGAGAGTCGGAGCAGGCGTCGGACGGGGACTTCGAAGAAATGTTTTCCGTAAAGTAGTAGGATTCTCCAATGCAGAGTTCGATAAATTTTCTACTGCTTCACTGATTACGAGAAGTACCAATGACATCCAGCAGATCCAGCTGTTGACAGTGATGATCCTCCGCATGGTATTGTATGCGCCGATCATGGCAGCCGGTGGTGTGTGGAAAGTGTTCCATACTAACGTAGATATGTCATGGATCATTGCTCTGGGCGTAGGACTCATACTTATGGTTGTAGGATTGTTATTCTTTATCGTAATGCCGAAGTTCAAGATCGTACAGTCCATGGTAGACCGGTTAAATCTTGTGAGCCGTGAGATTCTCACAGGACTTCAGGTTATCCGCGCATTCAGCACGGAGAAATATGAAGAAGAGAGATTTGATAAGGCAAATAAAGACCTGACAAAGTTGAATTTGTTTGTAAACCGTTCCATGACGTTTATGATGCCGGTGATGATGTTGATCATGAACGGTATCTCCGTATTGATCATCTGGGTTGGTGGCCACGGTGTAGATACGGGCGCTATGCAGGTAGGAGATATGATGGCATTTATTCAGTATACCATGCAGATCATCATGTCCTTCCTGATGATCTGTATGATCTCTGTGATGCTTCCAAGAGCGGCAGTATCTGCAGATCGTGTGGATGAAGTATTGAAGAGTGAGACGTTGATCCATGATGCAGAAAATGTGAAGGCTCTTCCGAAGGACGGGACAGGAGAGGTCGTATTCGACCATGTATCTTTCCGCTATCCGGGTGCAGAAGAAGATGTTCTCCATGACATATCTTTTACGGCAAAACCGGGAGAGACGACTGCATTTATCGGAAGTACAGGAAGCGGAAAAACAACGCTTGTGAATCTGATCCCGAGATTTTACGATGTGACAGAGGGGCGCATTCTTATAGACGGCGTAGATGTGCGTGACTTGAGCCAGCACGATCTGAGAGACAGATTGGGGTATGTTCCTCAAAAAGGGGTGCTGTTTTCCGGAACCATCGAGTCGAATATCTTATATGGGAATCCGGATGGAACAGAAGAAGAGATGAAAGAGGCAGCAGAGATCGCGCAGGCAAGAGAGTTCATCACGGAGAAGAACAAACAATACGACAGCCCGATCGCACAGGGCGGTTCAAATGTGTCCGGCGGTCAGAAACAGCGTCTGTCCATTGCAAGAGCCATTGCAAAACATCCGGACATCTACATCTTCGACGACAGTTTTTCTGCACTTGACTATAAGACAGATGTGACACTTCGGAATGCATTGAAACAGAAGACAAAAGAAAGTACCGTTATGATCGTTGCACAGCGGATCAGTACGATCCTTCACGCAGAGCAGATCATCGTACTGGATGAAGGAAAGGTAGCAGGAAAAGGAACGCACAGGGAGCTCTTGAAGACCTGTGAAGAATATTATCAGATTGCTTCTTCTCAGTTGTCTGAGAAAGAACTGGAAGCGGACATGAAGGAGGTGGGCTAATATGGAAGAAAGACGCAGAAGACATGGTGGTGGACATGGCGGCCACGGACCTCACGGCGGAATGATGGCAGGCGAGAAAGCGAAAGATTTCAAGGGAACTATGAAGAAACTCATGGGATATCTCGGGAAATATAAGATAGGTCTTGTCTTTGTAATGTTCTTTGCCATAGGAAGCACCATTTTCAATATTGTAGGACCGAAGATACTGGGAAAAGCAACCACAGAGATATTCAATGGACTGGTGGGAAAAGTATCAGGAGGCGCAGGGATTGATTTTGATAAGATCGGGAAAATATTGTTCACGATGCTTTGCCTGTATCTGGTAAGCGCTGCATTTTCCTTTATCCAGGGTTATATTATGACAGGGATCTCCCAGAAACTGACGTATCGCATGCGGAAAGAGATCTCGGAGAAGATCCAGCGTCTGCCTATGAATTATTACGATAAAATGACCCATGGCGAGATATTGTCCCGCATCACGAATGATGTAGATACGTTGAGCATGAGTCTGAACCAGAGTGCGACGCAGGTGATCACCTCTGTGACGACCATCATCGGTGTACTGATCATGATGTTGAGCATCAGTCCACTTATGACCGTGATCGCACTTCTGATACTGCCGGTGTCCATGGGACTTATTTCTGTGATCGTGAAGCATTCGCAGAAATATTTCAAGAGCCAGCAGGAGTATCTGGGACATGTAAATGGTCAGGTAGAAGAAGTGTACGGCGGACATAATATTGTTAAGGCTTTTAATAAAGAGGAGGACGTAATCGCAGAGTTTGACAAAGATAATGATACACTTTATAGTTCCGCATGGAAATCTCAGTTCCTGTCCGGTATGATGATGCCGATCATGCAGTTTGTAGGAAATCTGGGCTATGTGGCAGTGGTTATCCTTGGCGGGGCGCTGGCGATCAAGAACACCATTGAAGTGGGAGATATCCAGTCCTTTATCCAGTATGTGCGCCAGTTCACACAGCCGATCCAGCAGGTGGCGCAGGTGGCAAATATGCTCCAGTCCACGGCAGCGGCTTCAGAGCGTGTATTTGAGTTCTTAGAAGAAGAGGAGGAAGATCAGACGGTAGAAAACCCTGTGTCTATCGAAGGACTCAAAGGACGCGTGGAATTTGATCATGTAAAATTCGGGTATAACCCTGACCATACGATCATCCATGATTTCAGCGCCCGGGTAGAGCCGGGGCAGAAGATCGCCATTGTAGGACCGACAGGCGCCGGAAAGACAACGATGGTCAAACTTCTCATGCGATTCTATGATGTGAACAGCGGTGCGATCCGCGTGGACGGCCATGATATCCGTGATTTTAACAGAAGTGAGCTGAGGGAAATGTTTGGCATGGTGCTGCAGGATACATGGCTTTTCAAAGGAAGCATCGAAGACAATATCCGTTATGGTAAGTTAGATGCAACCCATGAGGAAGTAGTAGAAGCAGCAAAGGCAGCCTATGTGCATCATTTTGTGCAGACACTTCCGGGTGGTTACGGCATGGAGTTAAATGAAGAGGCGACCAATGTATCTCAGGGACAGAAACAGCTCCTTACGATCGCAAGAGCCATTCTCGCCGATCCGCCGATCCTGATCCTTGACGAGGCGACAAGTTCTGTCGATACCCGTACAGAAGTAAGGATCCAGAAGGCGATGGATAATCTGATGAAGGGACGGACCAGTTTCGTGATCGCCCATCGTCTGTCGACTATCCGCGATGCCGATCTGATCCTCGTCATGAAAGACGGAGATATTGTGGAGATGGGCAACCATGACCAGTTGCTTGAACAGGGAGGATTTTACGCAGAACTTTATAACTCTCAATTTGAGAGAAGTGCATAATCTCTATGTAGAGGAATGGTGTAACTTAAGGGAAAATGGGTTACACCGTTTTCTTTTGTGGCAGAGTCTTTCTCAGAATGATGATATAGAAAGCAATGATGATAAATTCAATGAATGTGAAAATGATGCGTTTTTCTGTTGTGAGACCAGCTTCATTTGCCAGAGCACTCAGTATATTTATCACAGAATGCGTGATGATGCAGGGGAGGAGGCTTCCGCCACGGTAAAAAAGGATGACAAACAGAAAGCCAAAAGCAATCGCTCCTATAACCTGAAATAAATTTGCCGCAAGTTCCATACCGCTTCCGTTTACTAAATTCAACAGATGCCCGACCCCAAATGTAACACTCGAAATGATGATCGCCCCTGTTACATTGTCTTTTGCGATAGCCTGGAAGAGGAATCCCCGAAAAATGACTTCTTCGACAAATCCAACCCCAAGCATTAAACTTATGTGAAAGATCATTTCCAACCAGGAGTAATTCACCGTAATCCCATTCCAAAGATTACTTGAAGCCAGGATAAAGAGAGGAATATAATAAAGAAATTGCCGAGAGGGTGCAGAAGGAGTGCAGATCCCATACTTGTGGAGCAGCCCATTTTTTTGCATAAAGGCACACAGGATAATCGCCAGTATGATACAGAAAACTGCACTTGCAGAGTTCTCAATTCCGATAATCTGATTCAGCGGGTTGGCTAAGGATTGTACAACACAATAAATCCCGATCCAGACAAGTGCAAAGTTCAGTTCACTTTTCTCATATAACTTCGTCATTTCTCTTCCTCCTGTACAGTTAGATTGTTATATAATATAATTATATATAAGGACCGCATGGTTTGTCTATCTAATATGTAGTCTTTTTTACGATATGGGAAACTTCGTTGTAAAATATTATAATGATTCAAATGGTTTGACAAGGTGAAAATTAAAAATAAAATATCAGGATAATGGAGAAGGGAATGGTTATTTTGAAAGAAAAGATAACAAAGCATACTTATCAATACCCAAACGGATATGAACCAAATTATATAATACCATCTAAGTATTGTTCGTATCGTTTTGTATTAGGGAGAAAAGGGAAAAATCCACTTATTGTTATTTGTATGAATCCATCTGCAGCACAAGAAGGATTAAGTGATAGAACTATTAATAGAATTATAAAAGTGAGCCAGGAACTTGGAATGGATGGTTGGATGGTATTTAATATTTATCCGGAAAGGGCAACAGATGCTAATAGAATGGATGCCTTTAAACAAGAGTTATCCAACGAGAACATTAAAGAAATGAGAAAGTATCTTGTTGAAAATGAAATAAATGAAGTGTGGGGGGCTTGGGGAGATGACAAAAATCTTGAAGCACTTATTAAGGGAAAACAACAAATAAAATCTATGTTGTCTGAAATTGGCGTTAGAGTATATTATTTTGGGACACTTACTAAAAGCGGTAATCCTCGTCATCCTCTACAAAGGCAAGAAAAATGGGACTTTACCAAGAAAGAATATTTGAAGTTATAAAATATAAAGAACGGAAGACTTTTCTGAAGTAGAAGAATATGATAAATATAGCAGTTCCTATATATAGTTCAACATAAAATAGTGATAAACTATGGAGAAATTGGGAAAGGGAAAGACTATAGGAAATATACAGACGAGATTCTTCCGCAGGACAGGGGTGTGACCCATATAAGCCACACCTGCCCCTGTTTAAGATCATTGGTTTTCTCCACAGCCCTATTTCATTGCAAGTCCGGTCAGTACGGATTTTACGTGTGATACTTCCTCTTGTGAAGCCTTGGAAGCCGGGACATAATAACTCTTTTCCCGGGCTGTCTGGTACAATTTTTCCTGAGACATTTCGCACTGGTTGCGAAGTTGTTTTAAACATTGTTTCAATTCTTTGTTTTCTGTCTGCGGAATCATCTCTCCAAATTTTGTAAGTTCTCCGTTGGCGCCGTTTAAAGCATCGGTTACCATTGTTTTTTCGTCTAACATAATATTCCCTCCTATAAGAATTTCATCAGATCCTGTTTATTCTGCATTGCGGAGTTTGCAGCGTCCTGGAATAATTTTTTGATCTCAGGATCTTTTGCCTGTGCTGCATAGTCCTCCATTTTACAGTGGCTGATGTCATAGCCGCTGATCAGGTGACGCAGGTTCTGAAGGTCTAAAACTGATAATTCAGACATGTGGTCTTCCTCCTTTATTACCATTATTTTCTCGATTAGTATGTGTAGATGCAGGAGAAAATATTCTTGAGAATAGAAGGAATATCTTATGAAAATGACACTGGAACGGAGATTGTCTTGGCTTTTTTTGCATGGTCCGTGAACATGGAAAATAAATCTCTCATAGGCGGACTTGTGTGATACATACATTCAGGATGCCATTGGACGCCCATGAGAAAGGGATGGGACATATCTTCCAGCGCTTCAATGACGCCGTCGGCTGCCAGTGCGGTAATCTTAAGTCCTTGTCCGACTGTCTTTACACATTGATGATGATAACTGTTGGTTTCGATGAAATTCCCGCAAATATTATATAGCATACTATGTTGTGGGCAAGAGATGCGGTGGCTGACGTCGCTGCGTCTGGCAGAGGACTGTATATGGTTCTGAAAAGTTCCTTCCTGTAAATGAATGTCCTGCCAGATGGTGCCGCCACGGGCGATATTCAGCACCTGCATCCCACGGCAGATGCCAAGGACAGGGAGAGATGTGGAAAGGACATATTTCATAAAGGACAGATGAAAAAGGTCGGTTTTGGTGTCCGTGCGTCCTTTGTTGGTGAGGAGGTCTTCCCCAAAAAGGCGGGGAGATATATCGTTTCCCCCGCAGAAGAGAAAGCCGTCACAGAGCACATAATAGCAAGGATAATTTTCAGTCAGTTCTGTGCAGGGGATCAGCACGGGTACACCGCCGGAAGATTCTACTGCCTCGATGTAAGGGTGAGAGACAAACTGTCTGTTGTTCTCAGTGCCGCAGACTATGATACCAATAACCGGATTCATAAAAACCTCCTTCCATTTGTAAAATCTTTACTGAAATTCCTGCAAAAGGAGTATAATCAAGTAAAGTTGTAGTTTGCTAAATATTATGAGAAGGAGAAAATAAATATGAACCTGATCGACATGCATTGTGATACATTGATGCACCTCATCAAGAAACCGGAGCAGAACTTGTATGATACGGATTGCAGCATCTCCGTTCCGGGAATGAAGAAAGCAGGGACGCTGGCACAGTTTTTTGCCTGTTTTACATATCTTAAGGATCATGCAGAAGCGGGAGGTTACGAAGACTGTTACAAACAGGCGCTTGCCATGATCTCGTGTATGGAGAGGCAGGTGGGACAATTTTCGGAGGACCTTGCTTTTGCACGTGATTATGACGAGATCATGAAAAACAGATCCGAGGGGAAGATATCCGCGGTACTGACGGTAGAGGAAGGCGGTATCTTAAATGGGAAAATGGAGCGGCTGGATACGCTTTATGATAAAGGCGTCCGCCTGATGACGCTTATGTGGAATTATGAGAATTGCCTTGGACATCCGAATCATATCGATCCGGAAGCCATGAAGAAAGGACTGACTCCTTTTGGAATCGAAGTAGTGGAGCGTATGGGAGAACTTGGCATGGTCGCAGATGTATCTCACGCTTCCGACGGTACTTTTTATGATGTCCTGAACTATGCGAAAGGCCCTGTTGTAGCAACTCATTCAAATTGTCGGGAACTCTGTCCGAATCCGAGGAATCTGAGTGATGAGATGATCCATGCGTTGGCAGAGAAGGGCGGTGTATCCGGGCTTAATTTTTACGGCGCCTTTCTTGGGACGAAGGGAGAATCAAGAATAGACGAGATGGTACAGCATATTCTGCGTATGATCGCTATCGGCGGAAAAGAATTTCCTGCTATCGGAACAGATTTTGATGGGATTGACGGACTTGTCTACATGGATATTCCTGATGTGTCACAGATGGAAAGACTGTGGGACGCCCTGAAGAAAAAAGGTGTTCCGGAAAGTCAGCTGGAACTGATCTGGAGTGGTAATGTCCTGAGGGTTTTAAAAGAACTATAGAAATTTAAGATTCTTTTCTGTTGTCTGGGACTAATAGTTATAGTATAATGAATGTCTGATAGGAGTGAAAACAACATGATAAATGATAATCATAGAGGTCCGGTGAACAGAAACGAAAGAAGTCCGGTGGATAGAAACGAAAGAAGTTCAGTGAATAGAAACGGAAGAAGTCCGGTGGACAGAAATGGAAGAAATCCGGCGAACAGAAACGGAAGAAATCCGGTGCGCAGAAGCAGAAGAAGCATCAGGCGCAGGATGCAGGTGAGAAGGCGGTTGATCATGCTGGGAGTGATCTTGCTTCTCATTATTATATCTATCGTATCCTGTACGCAGAGGTGTGCGAAGAAGAAAGAAGAGAAGGAAGCAGTTAAGCTCGCAGAGCAAGAAGCGAAAAAGAAGGAAGAAAAGAGTAAGGAAAAGAGTAAGGAAGAGAAGGAAGAAGAGCGCCTGGAGCGTGTAAAGGTGCAGGCTGAGGTGGCGGGTTATCCGACGGAGATCATAGAACTTCTTGAAAAGAATCCAAAGACCGTGGATTTTGTGGAAAATTATGAAAAGAAGAAAAATGAACCGGCGGCAGAAACAATCGGAGAGATAACAAAAGGTGAGATCCCGTACCTTATGCAATGGGATGAAGGCTGGGGTTATTCATCTTATGGAACAAGTACCATTGCTGTCAGCGGGTGTGGGCCAACCTGTCTTTCCATGGTCGTGGCAGGACTTACGGGAGATAATACGATCACGCCAAGTGTCATGGCGGCATATAGCGAACAGTATGGTTATATTACGGAGGAGAATGACACCGCGTGGACATTTATGGCAGAAGCGGCGCAAAACTGGGGTGTTACTGCATTGGAGATCGCAAAGGATGAGTCAAGTGTGGCTGCGGCATTGTCTGGAGGCAGACCTGTCATCTGTGCCCTTGGTCCTGGAAATTTCACGCAGAATGGACATTTTATCGTAATTACCGGATATAATAATGGAGAGGTTACAGTCCATGATCCGTTTAATGAAGAAAATACGAAGAAGACCTGGAACTATGGCGATATCGAGGATCAGATCAACGCAATATGGGCATACGCATTATAAAAAGGATTGTTAAAGATCGTAATTTTTATAAAAAATCTTTTACAATCGAGGAAAATTGTATTATAGTAATATGGTGACAAGAAAAAATACACTTATCAAAGTAAGAAGGGATTAACATGGAAAGAAGAGTAGGTACCATTTCAAGAGGAATTCGTTGTCCGATCATCCGTGAAGGAGATGATCTGTCGGAAATCGTTGTGGACAGTGTGCTTGGCGCAGCAGAGAGTGAAGGATTCGAACTTAGAGACAGAGATGTGATCGCTATGACAGAGTCTATTGTTGCAAGAGCACAGGGTAATTATGCTCCGATTCGTGCGATTGCCGATGATGTAAGAGCAAAATTAGGCGGAGAGACAATCGGGATCATCTTCCCGATTCTTTCAAGAAACAGATTCTCCATTTGCTTAAAAGGTATGGCTATGGGAGCAAAGAAAGTTGTTCTTATGTTAAGTTACCCAAGCGACGAGGTTGGAAACGGACTTGTATCACTGGACAAATTAGATGAAGCAGGAATTAATCCATACAGCGATGTCTTGACACTGGAGAAGTACAGAGAACTGTTTGGAGAAAACAGGCATGAGTTTACAGGTGTCGATTATGTGCAGTATTACAGTGAGGTTGTACGCGAAGCAGGCGCAGAGGTAGAGATCATCTTTGCGAACGATCCAAAGATGATCCTTGATTATACAAAGAATATCATCAATTGTGATATTCATACACGCGCAAGAACGAAGCGTATCTTGAAGGCAAATGGCGCTGAGAAAGTATACGGAATGGATGAGATCCTGAATGCATCTGTAAATGGAAGTGGGTTTAACGAGAAGTATGGTCTTCTTGGTTCCAATAAGTCTACAGAAGAAAGTATCAAGTTATTTCCAAGAGAGTGCTTCGATCTTGTAGAGAAGATCCAGGACATCCTCTTAAAGAAGACAGGAAAGCATGTGGAAGTAATGGTATACGGTGACGGTGCATTTAAGGATCCGCAGGGCAAGATCTGGGAACTTGCTGATCCGGTCGTATCTCCTGCATTTACAGAAGGGCTTCGGGGAACACCGAACGAAGTAAAACTGAAATATCTGGCAGATAATGATTTTGCAGATTTAAGCGGAGAGGCTTTAAAAGAGGCGATTTCCAAACGTATTAAAGAGAAAGATGATAACCTTGTAGGCAATATGGAATCTCAGGGAACAACACCGAGACAGCTCACTGACCTTATCGGTTCTTTATGTGACCTGACAAGTGGATCCGGCGATAAGGGCACACCGGTCGTACTGGTACAGGGATATTTTGACAACTATACAAATTAGTGAAGATCAAAAAACAGAACGGCTTTGCCTGAAGGTCATGCCGTTCTGTTTTTTTGATGGAACTTTGGAAAATATCCCCCCGGGAGGCTTGTAATGCTGTGGTGAAGCGGTAAAATGAAGATAGTCAATCAACAACTATACATAATAAGAAAGAGGGATGAATCATGCACATGGCTGATGCTCTGGTGGCTCCTGCCGTTGCTACGACAATGTATATCTGTTCCGCGGCAGCAGCTACTTATTCGGTGAAAAAAGTACGTTTAGAAAGCGATCCAAAGAAAGTACCTGTGATGGGAGTGATGGGCGCTTTTGTATTTGCGGCACAGATGATCAACTTTACAATTCCGGGAACAGGATCCAGTGGACATCTTTGCGGGGGAATGTTATTATCTGCATTACTGGGACCCTCGGCGGGATTTCTTACCATGATCGGCGTGCTATTGATACAGTGCCTGCTATTTGCAGATGGCGGATTGCTGGCATTGGGGTGCAATATATGGAATATGGCATTTTATGGATGCTTTGTCGGAGCGCTTCTTATCTGGAAACCGATCATGAAAAAAGGATTTTCCAGGTCGAAGATTACGCTGGCTTCGATTCTTGGCTGTGTGCTCACGTTGCAGTTAGGTGCATTTAGTGTGACTTTGGAAACGATGGCGTCTGGGATCACATCTCTTCCTTTTGGTATGTTTGTGGCAACGATGCAGCCGATCCATCTGGCGATCGGGTTTGTGGAAGGTCTGATCACAGCGGCTGTCCTGGTCTTTGTCTATGAAGCAAGACCGGAATTATTATATGGGAATGTTAAAATTGGAACAGGGGAGGACCAGGGCAGATTTTCTTTGAAAAAGACCCTTGCTATCCTGGGAACCTTCGCAGTCCTGATCGGCGGTGGTCTGTCTCTTGTTGCGTCTTCTCATCCGGATGGGCTGGAGTGGTCCATTGAAAGGATCACAGGTTCCACGGAAGTAGAGTCATCAGGTGAAATCTATGATACGGCAGGTGAAATACAGGAAAATACCGCATTGCTGCCGGACTACGCATTTCAGGGTTCAGAGTCGGCACTTGGAACAACTTTTTCCGGGATCGTGGGAAGTGTGGTCGTGGTCGTTGTATGCATCGGAGCATGTTATGCATTTAAATTTTTCAGGAAGAAAAAAGTATCATGAGTAAAACAGGAAGTGCAATTTATGAGATCCATTCGATGGAAAGGATTGCGTCAAGAGACCAGTGGGTAAACCAGATTCACCCACTGGTTAAGTTTGTTTTGACAATTACATATATCGTTACAGTGGTATCTTTTCAAAAATATGACCTGATCGGTCTTGCAGGAATGTTTTTTTACCCTCTGGCAATGTTTCTTCTTTCTGATCTGTCATTTGCAGACAGTCTGAGGAGACTAAGGGTGGTATTGCCTCTTGTGTGTATGATCGGCATATTGAATCCATTTTTTGATAAAATCCCGGTTACCATAGGAAATATCCATTGCACGACAGGGATCCTTTCCATGGTCACGTTGATGATGAAAGGCGTATTTACTGTACTTGCATCTTATCTGTTGATCGCGACGACTTCTATAGAGAAATTGTGTTATGTTTTTCGCCTGCTTCATATTCCTCAGATTCTTGTAACGCAGATCCTGCTTACTTATCGTTATATCACTGTTTTGCTGGAAGAGGTAAATCGAATAACACAGGCGTATGCCCTGCGTGCGCCGAGGCAGAAGGGCGTTCATTTTAAAGTGTGGGGATCGTTGACGGGACAGCTGCTTCTTAGAAGTATGGACAGAGCGACTGTGGTTTATGAAAGCATGATTCTCAGAGGCTATCAGGGGGAGTTTTGTCATATAGGATCAAACATGCGCCGGAGATGGCAGGACATGGCATTCTTACTGGTGTGGCTGGGGTTGATCCTGCTGTTTCGCAAGATCCCTGTGATACTCGTGCTCGGAAATTTGTGTGGAGGTTTGATCGGATGAGTCATATACATATAGATGTTGAACATGTAAGTTTTGGATATGAAAAGGGCGAAGAGGTATTGAAGGACATTTCTTTTCATGCAGGAGAGCATGATTCTATTGGTCTGATCGGTGCAAATGGAGTCGGAAAATCTACTTTGCTGAAACTCCTTGTGGGGTTAAATATGAATTTTTCCGGCTCTATCCGAGTGGAAGAAATCCCTGTGGAACAGAAAACATTGCCCCTGATACGGGAAAAAACAGGGTATGTCTTTCAGGATTCGGACAGTCAGCTTTTTATGTCTACGGCTTTTGAGGATATTGCGTTTGCACCGAGAAATTATGGGTTTTCAGAGCAGGAAGTAAACAAGCGTGTTGAAACTGCATTGTCGATGACAGGAATTTCTCATTTGAAGGATAAACATATCTATAAAATGTCCGGGGGAGAAAAGAAATTAGTTTCTATTGCAACAATTTTGTCTATGACGCCGGATATTATTCTAATGGATGAGCCATCTATAGCACTTGATCCGAAAAACAGACGGAATCTGATCCGCATTTTAAACTCTTTTGAACATTTGAAAATTATCGCGTCCCATGATCTTGACCTGATCTTAGATACGTGCAACAGAATAATTCTGATGCGAGATGGAAAAATTATCTGTGATGGACCGGCGGAAGAGATCCTTTCCGATCAGACACTGCTGGAAGAAAATAACTTAGAATTACCTCTTTGTATGCAAAGAAAAAATTAGCACTCACCTATTGACAGTGCTAACAACTGGTGATATATTACATATAGAACAGATGGGAATGTAATATGTCAAAGGAGGCTTTGTTATGAACATTAATAAATTTACGCAGAAATCATTACGGGCAGTGCAGGACTGTGAACGCACAGCGATGGAATATGGAAACCAGGAGATTGAACAGGAGCATCTCTTATATGCGCTTCTTATACAGGAAGACAGCCTTATCTTAAAACTGATGGAGAAGATGGGCATTGATAAGAATATGATCATCAACCGTGTGGAGGAAGCCTTAAGAAAGCGTACGAAAGTGCAGGGCGGGCAGGCGTATGTCGGGCAGGATCTGAATAAAGCGCTTATCCATGCAGAAGATGAAGCGAAGCAGATGGGTGACGAGTATGTGTCTGTGGAGCATTTGTTCTTATCTCTTATGAAATATGCAAATAAAGAACTAAAGGTTATCTTCCGTGAGATGGGGATCAGCCGGGATACGTTCTTACAGGCGCTGGCAACCGTGCGTGGAAATCAGAGGGTGACAAGCGACAACCCGGAGAGCACTTACGATACACTGAGCAAATATGGTTCAGATCTTGTAGAGAGAGCAAGGGAACAAAAACTGGACCCGGTGATCGGGCGTGACGGTGAGATAAGAAATATTATCCGCATTCTTTCGAGAAAGACGAAAAACAACCCGGTGCTGATCGGGGAACCGGGAGTTGGCAAGACTGCCGTTGTGGAAGGCCTTGCCCAGCGGATTGTGCGTGGAGACGTGCCGGAAGGTCTGAAAGACAAGACGATCTTCTCCTTGGATATGGGCGCGCTTGTAGCAGGAGCGAAGTACCGGGGAGAATTTGAAGAGAGATTAAAAGCGGTGCTTGAAGACGTGAAGAAGAGTGACGGCAGGATCATTCTCTTTATTGATGAACTTCATACCATCGTAGGCGCAGGTAAGACGGACGGCGCCATGGATGCAGGAAATATGTTGAAACCGATGCTGGCACGGGGCGAACTTCATTGTATCGGCGCGACGACTTTAGATGAATACCGTCAATATATCGAGAAAGACGCGGCGCTGGAGAGACGTTTTCAGCCGGTGCTTGTGGATGAACCGACGGTGGAAGACGCCATTTCCATTCTCCGGGGACTGAAAGAGCGTTATGAAGTGTTCCATGGAGTCAAGATCACGGACGGAGCACTGGTTGCGGCGGCAACCTTATCTGACCGGTATATATCTGACCGGTTCTTGCCGGATAAAGCGATCGACCTTGTAGACGAGGCATGTGCCCTTATCAAGACGGAACTGGATTCTATGCCGACGGAACTTGATGAACTGCAGCGAAAGATCATGCAGTTGGAGATTGAAGAGGCGGCCCTTAAGAAAGAAGAAGACCGCTTAAGCCGTGAAAGGCTGGAGCATCTGCAGCAGGAACTGGCAGAACTACGCGAAGAATTTGCCGGAAAGAAAGCCCAGTGGGATAATGAGAAAGTGGGCGTAGAACGGGTGCAGAAACTCCGCGAGGAGATGGAAAAAGTCAACAAAGATATCGAGCGCGCACAGCAGGCGTATGACCTGAATAAGGCGGCAGAACTTCAGTATGGAACTCTTCCGCAGTTGCAGAAACAGCTGGAGGAAGAAGAAAATAAAGTAAAAGAAGAAGACTACTCTCTGGTGCATGAGAGTGTGACAGATGAAGAGATCGGAAGAATCGTGTCCCGCTGGACCGGGATCCCGGTTGTGAAGTTAAATGAGAGCGAGAGAAGTAAGACACTCCATCTTGGAGAGGAACTTCATAAACGTGTCATTGGACAGGACGAAGGCGTGGAACTGGTGACGGAGGCGATCATCCGCTCCAAAGCGGGTATCAAAGATCCGACGAAGCCGATTGGTTCCTTCCTGTTCCTTGGACCGACCGGCGTAGGAAAGACAGAACTTGCCAAAGCATTGGCAGAGAGCCTTTTTGATGATGAGAACAATATGGTCCGTATCGATATGAGTGAATATATGGAGAAATATTCCGTGTCACGGCTGATCGGAGCGCCTCCGGGATATGTAGGCTATGACGAAGGCGGCCAGCTGACAGAGGCAGTGCGGAGAAAACCGTATTCAGTCGTACTGTTTGATGAGATCGAGAAAGCGCACCCGGATGTGTTCAATGTGCTTTTGCAGGTATTGGACGACGGTAGGATTACAGATTCACAGGGACGTACGGTGGACTTTAAAAATACGATTCTTATTATGACTTCCAACATTGGTTCTTCGTATCTGTTAGATGGCATTGACGAGAATGGAAATATCAATGAAACCTGTGAGAACATGGTAATGGAAGACTTACGGGCACATTTTCGCCCGGAATTCCTGAACCGTCTGGATGAGACGATTTTATTTAAGCCGTTGACGAAAGAAAATATTTATGACATCATTGACTTATTAGTAACAGATATAAACAAACGTCTTGCCGACAAGGAGATGTGTATTGAATTGACGGAGAGCGCAAAGCGGCAGGTGGTCGAGGGAGGTTATGATCCGACTTACGGCGCGAGACCGCTGAAACGTTATCTTCAGAAGAACGTAGAGACACTGGCGGCAAAATTGATGCTTCAGGGTGACATCGGCGCAGGTGAGACGATCCTCATTGACTGTGAGAATGAGAAACTGACTGCAAGGAGTAAGTAAGGTGTCCGTAATCTTTCATATTGATGTAAATTCCGCCTATCTTAGCTGGACGGCGGTGGAACAGTTGAAAAACGGAGCAAAGACAGACATTCGCGAGATCCCCGCCATTATCGGCGGGGACAGCAAATCGCGCCACGGGGTAGTCCTGGCAAAGTCTGTCCCTGCGAAAAAATATGGCATTCATACCGGGGAGCCGGTGGTGAATGCCTTTCGTAAGTGTCCGAATCTTGTGATGGAACCGCCGGATCACAAGATGTATAAAAAGTACAGCGATAGTATGATGGATTATCTTCGGACATTGACGCCGGATATCGAGCAGGTGAGCGTCGATGAGTGTTATCTTGATTTTACAGGGATCGCAGGCAGGTATCATTCACCGGTAGAGGCGGCATTTCAGATAAAAGACGAAATATATAGAAGATTCGGATTTACAGTAAATGTCGGGATATCCAGCGTGAAAGTGCTGGCAAAAATGGCGTCGGATTTTCAGAAACCCAATAAAGTGCACACTTTATTTCCGGAGGAGATACAGGTAAAGATGTGGCCGCTGCCTTTGTCTGACCTGTATATGGCGGGACGTTCCAGCGTAGAGACACTAAAAAAACTAGAGATTCATACCATCGGAGATCTGGCAAAGACAGATCCCCATATACTGGAACTGCATCTGAAAAGTCATGGGCGTAAACTATGGGAGTTTGCCAACGGAGTTGATAATTCTACGGTGGAAGCAGAGCAGGAGGCGGCAAAGGGGATTGGGAACTCGACCACCCTTTCAAAAGACGCGGTGACAGAAGAAGAGGCAAGGAAGGTACTCCTGTGGCTTTCGCAGAGCGTGGGAAGGAGGCTTCGGAATGCCGGGCAGAAGGCCGGAATGTTGAGCGTGGAGATTAAATACTATAATTTCGAGACAAGTTCTCATCAGAAACAGTTCCTGCGGGCAACGAACAGTGACAGCGCGATCTATGAACAGGCAGTGAGTCTCTTTCTGGAACTGTGGAATAAGGAGCCGATCCGTCTTCTCGGAATCCGAAGTTCCAAACTTGTGGATGAGGCTGAACCGGAGCAGCTGAGCCTTTTCGATATGGAGTATGAAAAGGCGGCTGATCTGCAAGAGACACGGAAGAGAAAAAATAAGAAGTTAGAGGAACTGGACAAGGCGCTTGATAAGATACGCAAGAAATATGGAGCGGAAGCGGTGACTCGTGGGAAACTGCCCGTTGACAGAACATGATTTTTGGTCTAAACTCATAATATAAGAGCAGACGCGAATTATATGAATATATAGTTCGCGTCTATTTTTGCGATATAAAGGAGGAGACATCACATGAAAAACAGGAAAACAACAATACAATGGAAAGAAATAGGGACAGATATTCTGATAGATATCCTCGCCGGGATCTTAATTGCGGCAGGAGTTTATAACTTTGCACTGCAGGCGAATTTTCCGGTAGCAGGATTCTCAGGAATCGCCATTATCATGTATCATCTTCTGGGGATCCCGGTGGGAATCGGAACGATCATTTTAAATATCCCGGTAGCTGTATTTTGTTATAGATTTTTGGGTAGGACATTTTTCTTAAAATCACTGAAATCTATGGTCATCAGTTCCGTGCTGATGGATTATGTGGCGCCGTTGTTCCCCGTGTACGAAGGGAGCAGGCTGCTGGCAGCGCTCTGTATGGGGGTGTTATGTGGAATCGGATATGCGCTTATTTTTATGAGAGGTTCTTCTACAGGAGGACAGGACTTTATCAGTGTGGCGATCAAGAAAGTAAAACCGCATATATCATTGGGCGTGATCACGGCGGTGCTTGACGGGGCGACGATCGTGCTTGGAAGCATCCTGGTGTTTAAAGATGTGGACGGGCTGATCTATGGTGTTATCGTGACATATATCCTGGCAAGCATTATGGATAAGATATTGTATGGTATTGATGAAGGAAAGATGACCCTTATTGTTACGGAGAAGGGCGAGGAGCTGGCAAAACAGATTGACGCGTATTCAGGACGAGGTTCTACCATTCTTCACGGAACTGGAAGTTACTCCAAACAGAAGAAAGATGTCATTATGTGTGCGTGCAACAATAAGCAGATGTATACGATCAAGAAGATGGTTCACAGCATTGACCCGCAGGCATTTACCATTATTATGGAGTCCAATGAGGTTGTAGGAGAAGGATTTAAAGAAGAGATCAAAGATATATAAAAATATATAAAGATATAAGGGAAATCACAAAAAAACACAAAAAAATATAATTAGGGAATTGACAATGCTGTAGGCTATGGCGTAAAATGAAAAAATATTAGGAATTTAACGCTTTAAAGTATTGATAAAAAGAGGGAGGCTTGTTAAAATGTCCGAACAGAAGAAAGTAATCATGCTTGGCAATGAAGCGATTGCCAGAGGAGCATACGAGGCAGGAGT
>CAYOSJ010000003.1:0-52695 GCA_964406595.1 uncultured Dorea sp. | reverse complement strand
TACCCCGTCCCAGATTACATATTGCATTTTTGCGGTGTTCATACTATGATAATGTCAATATATCATAGAGAAGAGGAATGACAGTAGAATGAAAGCATGTATCTTTGATTTGGACGGAACTTTGGGGGATACCAGAGAGTCTCTTGTATATTCGGTAGGGCTTACGCTGAAAGAGATGGGGCTGCCGGGGATTACGGATGAGCAGTGCATCAGTTTTGTGGGAAATGGAGCGAGATATCTTATAGAGCATGCATTGGAAGCGACAGGGGAAGGAAATTCCCGGAGAATTGAGGAAGGTATGGAGGTATACGGCAGGGTTTTTGATGAGAACTGTACTTATCGGGTGGAAGCCTATGAAGGGATCATGGAGATGTTGAGTGCCATGAAGGCGCAGGGGCTTAAACTGGCAGTATTATCGAACAAGCCTCACAGGCAGACCGTGAAAGTTGTCCATGCCATGTGTGGAGAAGAGATGTTTTCCTATATACAGGGGCAGAAAGAAGGAATTTCACGAAAACCGGATCCGGCGGGGATCTATCTGGCAGCAGAAGAGATGGGAGTGGAACTATCAGATTGCCTGTATGTGGGGGATTCTGAGGTAGATGCTGTGACCGGGAGGAATGCGGGAGTTAAGACAGTATGTGTATCGTGGGGATTTCGAACAAAAGAAGAACTAAAAGCCGCAGGAGCGGAATATATAATAGATAAGGCGGAAGAACTTCTGCGATTTGTATAGGCATAAAAGGAAAGAAAACAGGAGGGAAAGATTATGTATGAATATGATGAAGATTGCCTGAAAACTTTTATTAAGAACCAGTCACGTCTGTTTGATGAGCCGGTGGCAGAGACGATAGGGGAGGCGGAGGCCTTTCTTGAGGACTGCATGGCAGTTGTTGTGGACAGCATTGATGAGGTGAGGGAATATTTTGACGAAGCGGGATTAGATGTTACAGGAATGTCTGATGAAGAACTGGAAGAGGCGTCAGAGGTATTTGTTGTTCCGGGCGGAAGATATCTGATCGTGGAAGGATAACACTCAATTTGGGACAGGGTATTTTTAATCTGGGACGGGGTAAATTTAAATTTACCCCGTCCCAGATTGGCAGATTGGCAGGTTGACAGAAAGAGAGCCGTAACTATTCAGTAGCTACGGCTTTTTGTAATGCGTCATCAATAGCGCTTAGGATGACCTGAGAAGTATAAGGGTTTTCCTGTGAATATTCGATGTTTTCCAGAGACTGTGTCTCATATACCTGTTCTGCGATGTTTTCGATGGAAGGCTGGATCAATGGGAACATGGTCGTGACAGTTTCGTCAATGTTGGCGAAGCGTATGGAATTGATATGGCTTTCGTCTACGGCAACTTCTACTTCAAGAGCCGTGTTGTTGAGTGTTACGGTGGAAGTGTAGACGCCGGGATTATATTTTTTCTTATCTGTAGTTTCGTCTTTTCCTCTTGGAAGAAACATAAATACAAGTAACGAGATCAATACGATTGCCAGTACGACGAATACGACCGTATATATAATTTCCTTCATGTGAAGTACAACGATTTTTGTTTTAGAACTCATAATGTCCTCCTCTTATCCTTGATTTATGGTCTGGTTCTTTATAATGTATGAAAAAAGAGTGGAAAATATGCTTTCCTTCCTGTAGAATGAATAGGAGAAAAATGCGAGGTGAATAAAAAATGTATATCATAGCCGGACTTGGGAATCCTACAGCGCAGTATGAAGGTACGAGACATAACGTGGGGTTCGATGTCATAGATGCGATTGCAGATAAATATAATATATCCGTGGACGGGAGAAAGAGCCGTGCGTATATTGGGAAAGGGATCATCGAAGGGCAGAAAGTGATCCTGGTAAAACCACAGACATATATGAACTTAAGTGGTGAGAGTATCCGAGGAATTGTGGACTATTATAAAATTGATCCGGAAGAAGAACTTCTTGTGATCTATGATGACATCAGTTTAAATCCCGGACAGATCCGTGTGAGAAGCAAGGGAAGTGCAGGCGGGCACAATGGGATCAAGAATATTATCGCAAATCTTGGGACTACTGTATTCCCACGGATCAAGGTGGGCATTGGAGAAAAACCAAAGAAATATGATCTGGCAGATTATGTACTGAGCCGTTTTTCGAAAGGAGAGCGGGAACTTTTGAGTGAAGCATATAAACATGCAGTGTGTGCCATGGAACTGATCGTCAGAGGAGATATCCAGTCTGCCATGAATGAATACAACCGTAAAGTAAAAGAGAAAGAGACGGAGGCGTAGCACATGCAGGCGTTGACCGCGCCGCTCAGAGAACTGGCGGAATATGAAGAAATTGTAGAAACATGTAAGGGGATCCCCGGTATGGTAAGGATTGCCGGGTGTGTGAATTCCCAGAAAACACATCTGATGTATGCGCTTAGCGATGGCTGTAAATATAAAGTCATCGTTTGTTCCAGTGAGTCAAAAGCCAGGCAGGTATATGAAGAGTACCATTTTATGGACGGGGATTCCTATCTCTATCCGGCAAAGGATCTGCTGTTTTATCATGCGGATATCAGAAGCCGTGAACTTGTCAAAGCCCGTATGGAAGTGGTGCAGGCTGTGGCAGAGGAGGGGCCTCTGACTGTTGTTACAAGTTTTGATGCATTTATGGACACGCTGATCCCGAAGAAAGAGATCAGGAACCGGACCCTGACGATATCCGGGGATGGGATCCTGGATATGACAGAAGTGGAGCAGAGGCTGGCAGGTCTTGGGTATGAGCGGGAAGTTCAGGTAGACGGCCCCGGACAGTTTGCTGTCAGGGGTGGTATTTTAGATGTATATCCATTGACGGAGGAACTGCCGATCCGAATCGAATTGTGGGGAGATGAGGTGGATTCCATCCGTACCTTTGATCCGGAGACCCAGCGTTCCATTGAGAATCTGACGGAGGTTGTTATCTATCCTGCTACGGAATTTCCGGAAGAAGAAGGAAAAAGGGTGTCTTTTCTGGACTATTTCCCGGTGGAAGAGACAAGGCTCTTTTTAGACGAGCCTGTGCGTCTTACGGAAAAAGGGCAGGCAGTGGAAGATGAATTCATGGAGGCGCAGAAGCGAAGGATCGAAGAAGGTTATGAGATGTTCGATGCAGAGGGGAAACTCTATACCACAGCGGAAGTATTAAAGAAGATCAATGCTTACAGCAGCATCGGATTTGCAGTCCTTGAGACGCAGTGTAAGGGGTATGATGTGCGTGCGTCTTACAGCCTGCAGACGAAGAGCGTACAGCCTTACAACAGAAGTTTTGAATTGCTGACACAGGATCTGAAACGGTTAAAAAGAAACCAGAGCAGAGTGATCCTGCTGTCGGGTTCCCGTACCCGTGCGAAGCGTCTGGCGGAGGATCTGCGGGATTATAACCTGAGCAGCTTCTACAGTGATGATATGGACCGTGAGGTAGGACCAGGAGAGATCATGACTGCTTACGGGTATGTGGCAGAAGGATATGAGTATCCGCTCCTTAAGTTCACGGTCATTTCGGAGACCGATATCTTTGGTAAAACGAAGAAGAAAAAGAAGAGAAAAGTCTATGAAGGAAGAAAGATCCAGAGTTTCTCAGAGTTAAAGCCGGGAGATTATGTGGTACATGAAAATCATGGTCTTGGAATCTACCAGGGGATCGAAAAGATTGAAGTAGATAAGGTCTCCAAAGATTATATGAAGATTTCTTATGCCAAAGGAGGAAATCTGTACATTCCGGCAACGCAGCTTGACCTGATCCAGAAATATGCCAATTCCGACGCTAAGAAGCCAAAGCTCAACAGCCTTGGTACGCAGGAATGGACGAAGACAAAAACCCGTGTAAGGGGAGCCGTAAGGGAGATCGCCAGAGATCTGGTAGAACTTTATGCTGCCCGTCAGAAAGAAGAAGGATATGTCTATGGGGAAGACACGGTATGGCAGAGGGAATTTGAGGAAATGTTCCCGTTTGAGGAGACGGAAGACCAGCTGCTTGCGATTGAGGCAGTGAAGCGGGATATGCAGAGTAAGAAGATCATGGACCGGCTGATCTGCGGCGACGTGGGATATGGCAAGACAGAGATTGCGATCCGTGCGGCATTTAAGGCAGTGCAGGAGAATAAACAGGTGGTCTATCTGGTACCGACCACCATCCTCGCCCAGCAGCATTATCATACGTTCCTTCAGAGAATGAAAGATTTCCCGGTGCGGGTAGACCTGATGTGCCGTTTCCGTACATCTGCGCAGCAGAAGAAGACGATCGAGGATCTGAAACGCGGACTGGTAGATATCATCATCGGTACCCACCGCGTATTGAGTGACGACGTAACATTCAAAGATCTGGGGCTTCTGATCATAGATGAAGAGCAGAGATTTGGCGTCCAGCATAAAGAAAAGATCAAGAAATTAAAAGAAAATGTAGATGTTCTTACCCTGACTGCCACGCCGATTCCGCGGACGCTCCACATGAGCCTGATCGGAATTCGTGATATGAGTGTGCTGGAGGAGGCGCCGGGCGACCGTCTGCCCATCCAGACTTATGTCATGGAATACAGCGATGAGATGGTAAGAGAGGCGATTGAGCGGGAGTGCGCGAGAGGCGGACAGGTATATTATGTGTATAACCGTGTGGAAGACATCGTTGAAGTGACTTCGAGAGTGCAGAAACTTGTGCCGGATCAGAATGTGGCGTTTGCCCACGGGCAGATGAAGGAGCGGGAACTGGAGAAGATCATGTTTGATTTCATCAATGGAGATATTGATGTGCTGGTGTCAACGACGATCATCGAGACAGGGCTTGATATCTCCAATGCCAATACGATGATCATTCATGATTCTGACAGGCTGGGCTTATCTCAGCTGTATCAGCTGCGCGGGCGTGTGGGGCGCTCCGGGCGGATGGCTTATGCATTTTTGTTGTATCGAAGAGATAAACTGCTAAAAGAAATCGCGGAGAAACGGTTATCTGCCATCCGGGAATTTACAGATCTGGGTTCCGGGTTCAAGATCGCCATGCGCGATCTTGAGATCCGTGGGGCAGGCAATCTCCTGGGTGCAGAACAGCATGGGCATCTGGAGGCTGTAGGTTATGACCTGTATTGTAAGATGTTAAATGAGGCGGTGCGCCACTTAAAAGGCGAGATCGATGAGGAAGACTATACGACGACCATTGACCTGAATATTGACGCATACATTCCGGACAGCTATATCGCAAATGAATATCATAAACTGGATATCTATAAGCGTATCGCAGCCATTGAGTCGGAGGAAGATATGGAGGATATGACAGAGGAGTTGATCGACCGGTTTGGAGATTTTCCGAAAAAGGTACAGATGCTTCTGGAAGTAGCGTCGTTAAAAGCCCTTGCCCATGCGGCGTATGTGACGCAGGTGGAGCAAAAAGGAGAGACGTATACATTTACCATGTATGAACGGGCAAAAGTGCTCCCGGAGCGGATCCCTGCACTGCTTATGGAATTCAGGGAAGAACTGTCTTTTAAGGCGGATGCGGAGCATCCATGTTTTGTATACCGAAGGAAAGGAAGAAATAAAAAGACAGAAGTGGAAAGTCCTGCGGAAGTTGTGAAAAAAGTGTTAATTGGCATAAAAGGATTGATTGCATAGAAGAAAAAGGCTATAATAAAATGGTTAACGGTACGAAGGAGGTTACACGAGAATTATGAAGAAGAGATTAGTCCTGCCTGTATTGGCAGGTGTTATGGCGGCTATATCAGTGACAGGCTGTGGTTCTGTTAACGGAAATGAGACGGCGATTACAGTAAATGATACAGAACTTACAGCAGATGTGGCGAATTTTTATGCCAGATATAATCAGGCACAGTATGAGAGTTATATGGCTGCATATCTGGGAGAAGATATGTGGAATTCAGAGGCATCTGAAGGGCAGACTTACGAAGAGAATGTCAAGGACAGAGTCAGAGGATCTCTGGAAGAGATGCTTCTCTTAGAACAGCATGTAAGTGATTATGAAGTTTCTCTTTCTGACAGTGAGAAAAAGGTGATTGAAGAGACAGCGCAGAAATTTGACGAGGCAAATGTGCTGGAGGAAAAAGAGAAGGTAAGCGGTGATAAGGAAGTTGTAGAGCGGGTACTGACTCTGATGGCGATCGAACAGAAGATGACAGAAGCGATCCAGGCAGGGGCAGATACGGAGGTGTCTGATGAAGAAGCGGCACAGAAGGCTATGAGTTATGTCTTCTTCTCTTACGAGACAACAGATGAGGAAGGACAGACAACTGCACTTTCCGATGAAGAGAAGGAAGCGGTGAAGACGAAAGCCGTTACGCTGGCAGAAGGCTTAAAGGCAGGAGGCGATATCACGGCGCTGGCAGGAGAAGCCGGCGTGGAAGTGAGTACGGTAACATTTGATAAAGAAAGCGAGAGCCCGGATGCGGACTTCATCAAAGCGGCAGACGCACTGGAAGAAGGCGGCTCTACAGATGTGATCGAGTCGGAAAAAGGCTGCTATGTGGGAAAAGTAACAAGTCTTCTCGACCGTGAGGCGACAGATGCGAAGAAAGAGAGTATCGTGTCAGAGCGCAAGGCAAAACTTTACGAGGACACTTGTGCAAAATGGCGTGAAGAATCTGATATCAAAGACCACAAGAGTGTCTGGAAGAAGATTGATTTCAATGATATGTCTGTGACGATGGTGCTGCAGGAAGATATCCCATACACAGAAGACGTGAAGACAGACGATCAGGTAGATCTGGATGCGGAAGAATAAAAAGTTCGTGTAGTAAAGGGCAGGCATCCATAAGAATGCAAAAAAAGACGGTGATGGCATCGTCTTTTTTGTATTCTAACGGTGGATTCGGGCAGACACCTGCCGTTATTTCAAAAATTTTTTTGTTTTATAAAACTTTTTCTCTGTTTTTATTGTCTAAGTATACAAAGGGGAAAAGTACACTTTAAAATCAAGATAAGAATATAAAGAAAGTGAGGATGAGATATGGATTATGCAGAGGCGGTACGCCTTGCCAGAGGGAATGATGAAAGAGGATTTGGAGTTTTATATGAAAAAACGTTCAAATACGCATTTTCCCGGGCGCGTATGTATATGAAAAATGATGACGATGCGGCAGATGTGGTGCAGGATGCGTACATAAGCGCATTTTCAAAACTGAATATGTTAGAAGAACCGGAAAAATTCCCGGCATGGCTGAAAACGGTTGTAGCCAATACGGCAAAGAATGCCCTGAAAAAGAAAAATCCGCTGGTATTTTCTGATCTTGCAGAGGAAGAGGATACGGAGTATGAGATTGAGGATGACTGTGAGGATATGAATCCGGAATTGTCTTATACACGGGAGGAAACAAGGCAGATGGTGCGGGAGATGATCGACGTGCTTCCGGATGCACAGAGAGTCTGTATCATGATGTTCTATCTGGAAGAAAGATCGATCAAAGAGATCGCTCAGGAATTGGGGTGTTCGGAGAACACCGTAAAATCCCGCTTGAAATACGGAAGAGATCATATCAGAGCGCAGGGAGAGACCATGCGGAAGAAAGGCTACACCCTTTACGGTATGGATCCGCTTCCATTGTTCTTGCATCTGTTCCGAGAGGAATGTGCATATCGGGAGAAAGAAAATGTCTATACCGCGATAAAGAATCGGGTAGCAGAGCAGGTGATTACCAGAAAAAGAATGCAGAATGCTGCAGGAATGGGAATGCAGAACTCACTTCTGCGGTTATAGCTAAGGAAGAGCAGCAGGCACAGGGGGGTTAGAAGATATTACAAATGGGATTATATGGGAGCGTGTGGAATGATGTACTATAATTATCAGGATTATTTATCCAATCAGAATATTTTATCAATGGAAGAGATGCACAAACTGCATCAGGAGATCCTTACGGAGATACAGGGGGATGAAGAGGCGGGAGGATATTATGAAGAACTGCTTGCCGTGGGGAATAAGTATACGGCGATCCGTGCCGGCTGGCTGCTTCTTGACAGGGAGGAAAAACAAAAGACAGATCCGGGGCGGACGTCCTGCCATGATTCCCTCATTACCCATTTCAATATGCTGGCGAGATATCTGCGCCAGCAGGGGAAACCGGCAGAATGGCGTGAGAGACTTGGATATGAAGAAGATGATAAGTATAACAGGAAAAAACTTGGTGATTTTGCCTGTTATATGGCATTTGTAAACGCGATCAATTCCAGATGATCATAAAACTTTTTCTCTTTTCGGATTGTCTAAGTAAATGTAGGATCAAAAAAGGGAGGAACATACATGAGTATGACAGCAGGAAAATATGTGCGGCAGGCGAAGGTTGAGAAAATCCCATTGGAAGAAAGGATCTCCGCTGCAATGCTGGGCAGAGTCATTGATATCAATCAGAGCATTCAGACCCTGGAACGTGTGTGCAGGATGTTTATAGAAGACTATATCCTGTACATAGATCATGAGACCGCTTCGAAGAGAATGAAGAGGCTTACGGAATGTCTGGATATCAGTCCCTATGAGATATGCAATATGTGTTTTGGGGAAGTGTGTCTGGAGATCAGCCGGAAATGGGAAGAGACATTTGACGGGAAAAGTCCGGGAAAGCAGGTTCTGGAAGCGATTGACCTTCTGTTACCTTAATATGAAAAGAAGAATGCTCAGAAAGGGGCAGTTGTATGGCAGAGAAGATTTCATTAGAAATACGGATTCTTGAGATGGAAGGGATCAGGAAACAAGATGAGACAGATCCCGGGTATGCGGTGCAGGAGTTGTTTTATAAGACCGGAATTCCAGAATATTGCCGTGGGATCGCGGCGGTTACAGGGAATGCTGCGCTGGCCAGTGCAATGAAAAAGCAGATACCAAAGTGCCTCTATAGCAATGTCTGCACTGTGGGAAAGTACCTGACAAAGGGGCTTGAAAAAAGCGAGGACAGGCATCAGCATATATATGACAGCCTGATCCTGCCGTTCGCTGACCAGTGGCAGAAGATACGGTTTGCATGTAACTGGGAAGAACTGGATGATAAGGATGAGACACCGTTTGACTGAATATTGACAAAGTTTAAGCAGAAAGTGGGGATAATAGCATGAGAATGCCAATGATCATGAAAGAAACCTGTAATGGACATACGCTTTATTCCATTCAGGACGAAATGCTGATGCACAGGGAAGTGGAATGTGTGGGGACTATCCATGAGGAGTCAGTGAATTCTTTGATATTGCAGCTCCGTTATCTGGAGCGGGAGAACCCGGAGGAAGAGATCACGATCTATATCAATAGCCCCGGCGGTGAGGTTTCCAGCGGGCTGGCGCTTTATGATGTGATGAAGGCGGTACGGTGTCCGATCCGCACTGTATGTATGGGGCTTGCAGCAAGTATGGCTGCGCTTCTCTTTGCCGCGGGAGACCAAAGAGAGATGCTGGCACATTCCCGGGTGATGATTCACGACCCGTTGGTTGCAGGCGGCGGAATCAGTGGAAGTGCGACCTATCTGGACGCACAGGTCAGGGATATCATGAATACACGGACGATCATTGCAAAGATTCTGTCGGAGCATACGCACCGTACGATGGAAGAAGTGCTGGAGAAAACCAAAAGAGATACTTATTTTTATGCAGAAGACGCAATCGCGTTTGGACTTGCAGATAAAATCATCACAACGTTATAGGAGGGTCTTATGATGCCGGACAAGACAGAGAAGAAAGATACCTATAGAATTCTTGCGAAAGATAAGAGGATGAATAATAACACGCGGGTGACAGGGATCAATAACAATGATCTGATCATTGGCGTAAGCGGTTCGGGGAAGACGAGAGGATATGTCATGCCGAATCTGCGGCATGCAAACGAAAGTATCATTGTGGCAGATACAAAAGGCGCCCTCTATGAGGAGTTTAAACCGATACTGGAACAGGCAGGATATGAGGTGTGGTTATTGGATTTTACCGATATGAAGCATTCACCGATGGGCTACAATATCTTGTCGGCAATTCGTTATGATGAGGAGCAGGACAGGTATAATGAACAGGATATGATGCTTGTGGCAGAGGCGATCGTTCCGTTTGAATCTCGAGAGCCATACTGGGATTATGCAGTCCGCCTTGAAATAGAGGCTCTGATCGCCTATGTGCTGGAGGCGCTCCCGGAGGAAGAACATCATCTGGGAAGTGTGGCAAGACTTGCGGGGCTTTTATCAGGGGGCGTCTGTGCAAAATTATTTAAACAATGGGAAGACGCCTGCCCGGACAGTATCGCAGTCAAAAAGTGGCGGCTCTTTCATAACAGGGGGAAGGAAACTACGACCCAGGGCTGTATTGAACTTATCATAGGAGAAAAACTGAATCCATTTGTCACGGAAGGTGCGATGGAATTCGCGCTCCATCCGGACCAGGTAGATTTTGGCGAGATGGGCAGGCGGAAGATCGCTTTGTTTTTGAATGTCAGTGATATGGAGCGCGCGCAGGATAAATTCCTGAATATGGTTTATACACAGGCGTTTCATCACCTTTGCAGAAGCGCAGATAAAGAATACAAAGGCCACCGGTTGAAAGTGCCGGTACGGATCATACTGGATGACTTTGCATCCAATACAACGATACCGGATTTTGATAAGATCATATCGGTGATCCGCTCCAGAGAGATCTATGTCAGTATTATTTTGCAGAGCATTACACAGCTGTATGCGATGTACGGGACAGAGAAAGGGAAGACGATCATCAATAACTGCGATAACTGCCTTTATCTGGGCGGGCAAGATGTGGAGACTGCGAAATATATTGCGGTAAAAGCGAATAAATCGGCAAATACGATCCTGGATATGCCGGTGGAGGCGGCTTATCTGTTTACCAGAGGGCAGAAACCCTGCAAAGTGGAGAAATACGACTGTGCAGGATATGACGGAATAGGACATTGTATGGAAAGGGGATAAGAAGAATGAAGGTATGTATATATACAGATGGATCTGCAAAGGGCAATCCGGGTCCGGGAGGTTATGGTACGATGATAGAGTATGTAGATGCGAAAGGCAGCCCCTGTACTGTAGAATTTTCCCAGGGATATGTCTGTACGACAAATAACCGTATGGAACTGATGGGCGCCATTGCAGGACTGGAGGCTCTGGAAAATCCCTGTGAGGTGGAGATCACGTCAGATTCCAAATACCTTGTAGATGCTTTTAACCAGAAATGGATAGAGAACTGGCTTAAGAATGACTGGAAACGGAAAAAGAAGGAACCTGTGAAAAACACAGATCTCTGGAAGCGCCTGCTGAGGGCGAAAGAAGGACACAGGGTAACATTTACATGGATTAAGGGACATAACGGGCATCCCCGAAATGAGAGATGCGACGATCTTGCAACGACTGCGGCAGATGGAGATGATCTGCTGATCGATGAGGGGATGTAGATTCATATATAGTGTCTGGTCTGGAGCCGTTGGAATGTAAAAAAGACGATGTGGGCATCGTCTTTTTTTGCATTCTTTTCTATATTCACTTTCTAGTTCATAAATGTCGCTACGATCTCATTGACCAGTTTTCCGTCGGCTTTTCCCTTTACCTTTGGCATCAGCACCTTCATGATCTTGCCCTTATCTTTAGCGGTTGGAGATTCAATGCCGATCTCGGCGAGGGTGGCGGTGATGATCTCTCTTATCTGGGCTTCGTCCATCATTTTTGGAGCGTATTGCTCTAAGACGGCGAGACGTTTCTCGCATTCGTCTATGATATCCGTGCGGTCAGCAGGAGTCATCTCCAGCGTTTCTTTTGTCTGTTTGATCTCTTTTAACACCACCTGGACTTCTTCTTCGGGGGTCAGGTCTGCCCGTGTGTCGATGGCTTTATTTTTAAGCGCGGAGAGGAGCATGGATAATGTCTCTTTTGTCTCTTTATCACCTGCTTTCATCGCTGCGACCATTGCGCTTCTTACTTCTTCGATCTTGCTCATAATCATAGTCCTCCTTGTATTTGATAGCCTTTATTATACAGGATTGTGAAAAAAATATCCAGTACCCGAGGTATAAAATTCCTCTGTTTACAGATACTAACAAAAATTACAGATGGAGGAATCTATATATATGAAAGCAACAGGAATTGTAAGAAGAATTGATGACCTGGGACGGGTTGTGATTCCAAAGGAGATACGAAGGACACTCCGCATAAGGGAAGGGGATCCGCTTGAGATATTTACAGACAGAGAAGGAGAGATCATCCTGAAAAAATATTCTCCCATTGGTGAGTTATCCACATTTGCGAAACAGTATGCGGAAAGCCTTGCCCAGACGATGGGGTGCCTTGTGAGTGTCTGTGATATGGATCAGATCATTGCGGCGGCAGGGAGCGGCAGGAAAGAACTTCAGGAGAAATATATCAGCAAATCTCTGGAGAAAGAACTGGAGGACCGGAACAGTATCCTGGCGTCCAAAGGGGAAAAGAAATATGTAAAGATCGTAAGCAATCAGGAGGAAGAGTATGCGGCAGAGGCAGTTGCCCCGATCATCTGTGAAGGGGATGTGATCGGCGGGGTACTGCTCCTTACGAAGGACGATAAGAAGAAATTCAGTGAACTGGAACAGAAGGTGGCGGCCTGCGCGGCTGCATTTCTGGGAAGGCAGATGGAGCAGTAGAAAGCAGCCTGCGCGGACGCCGCGCCATAGGAATAAAACCGGCATCCCTGTCATATCTTGTGATAGACAAGGGAGGGATATGATGAACAGACAGGTGAAGAAAGATTCAAAAGTAATGTGGGTATTAAAAGCGCTCCTTGCATCTTATCTGATCACAGGAGTCTTACTTCTTATACTGACGCTGTTTCTGTATAAGTTTGAAATGAATGAAAAGGCTGCGTCAGCAGCGATCGTGGCAGTTTATCTTGTGTCTACATTTATCGGCGGCATCATTCTGGGAAAACTTGCGAAGGTCAGAAGATTCCTGTGGGGAATGGGGCTTGGCGTGGTGTATTTTGGGCTTCTGCTTCTTATCACACTGGGGGTATACCGGACGCTTGATACCAGTGCGGTGCATCTGATGACTACATTTGTCCTGTGCGCGGGCGGCGGTATGGCGGGAGGGATGATATCCTGATCCTGACAGGTTATGCGAAATTCTGTCATGTAAATCTTGCAAACAGAATAAGAAAATGTTATAATGACCAAAGTTAAGCATAAGGTAAGGAGGAATGTTTCTATGAAACACGTAAAGACATTAAATACACAGACTCTTAACAATACAGTAAAGAAGAGCGGTTGTGGAGAATGCCAGACATCTTGTCAGTCAGCATGTAAGACTTCTTGTACTGTAGGAAACCAGACTTGTGAACAGAAGAGATAGGAAAAGATTATACGTGATACTTAAGAGACAGCGGTCTTAGGGTCGCTGTTTCTTGTTGTTACTATCGATTGCTTTGGGAGGAACTGTTTTGATACATCAGTATAAGAATCATGGATATAATATCGTTCTTGATGTATACAGCGGCTCTGTACATGTGATGGATGACCTGTGCTATGATGTAGTTGCTGTATTAAATGAGCAGAATGAAGAACATACAAAGGATACCCTTGCGGCACCGGAGACTGCGGCATTATTAGAAGAGAAGCTTGGGGGCGCCTATCAGAAAGAAGAGATCCTGGAGGCTCTTTCAGATATCATCGAACTGACAGAAGCAGGACAACTTTTTGTAAAGGATGCATTCGAAGGAATGATGGAGGTTGTGAAGGAGCATAAGACAGTGGTAAAAGCGCTGTGTTTACATATTGCTCATGACTGCAACCTTGCCTGCAGATATTGTTTTGCAGAAGAAGGGGAATATCATGGAAGAAGAGCCCTGATGAGTTATGAAGTCGGGAAGAAAGCGCTTAATTTCCTGATCGCCAATTCTGGTAACCGCCACAATCTTGAGGTGGATTTTTTTGGCGGAGAACCGCTTATGAACTGGCAGGTCGTAAAGGATCTGGTGGCTTACGGAAGAGAGCAGGAGAAAATTCACGACAAGCATTTCCGGTTTACCATAACGACGAACGGCGTCCTGTTAAATGATGAGATCCAGGAATTTGTAAATAAAGAGATGGACAATGTCGTGCTGAGTCTTGACGGAAGGAAAGAGATCAATGACAGGATGCGTCCTTTTAGAAACGGGAAAGGCAGTTATGACCTGATCGTACCAAAGTTCCAGAAACTTGCAGAGAGCAGGAATCAGGAGAAATATTACGTCCGCGGTACATTTACGAGAAATAACCTGGATTTTGGCGAAGATATCCTTCATTTTGCAGATCTTGGATTTAAGCAGATATCTATTGAGCCGGTGGTGGGGGACGAGAGCGATCCTTATGCCATCCGCGAGGAGGATATCCCGGCAATTAAAGAAGAGTATGACCGTCTTGCGAAGATCATGATCAAGAAAGAAAAGGCGGGAGAAGGATTTAACTTCTTCCACTTTATGATCGATCTGGACGGAGGACCGTGTGTGGCAAAGCGTCTTTCCGGTTGTGGAAGCGGGACAGAATATCTGGCAGTCACGCCGTGGGGAGACTTATATCCGTGCCATCAGTTCGTAGGGCAGGAAGAGTTCCTGATGGGAAATGTGGACGAAGGCATTGTAAAGCCGGAGATCGCAGATGAGTTCAGAAACTGTAATGTATATTCCAAAGAGAAGTGCAGGAATTGTTTTGCCAAGTTCTACTGCAGCGGCGGCTGTATGGCGAACGCTTATCATTTCCACGGAACGATCCATGATGCTTACGATATCGGCTGTGAGATGCAGCGTAAGCGTGTGGAATGTGCGATCATGATAAAGGCGGCATTAAGTGAGCCGTAAGAGATAGAGAAGAAAGGAAGTAAAGATTACCATGAAGAAGAGCAGAGGTGTCCTGAGCCTGATCCTGACAGTGGTCCTGATCGGAGTCTTGGGGTTTGCAACAATTGTAGGATTTGGAAAATCCCACAGCGGTTCTGCAAGGAACATCAAGTTAGGTCTTGATCTTGCAGGCGGTGTCAGCATTACTTATGAGGTAAAGGATAAGAATGCGTCAGAAGAGGATATGAACGATACGATCTACAAACTCCAGAAGCGTGTAGAACAGTATAGTACAGAATCCAGCGTATACCGTGAGGGAAATGACAGGATTAATATCGAGATCCCGGGCGTATCCAATGCCAATGAGATCCTGGATGACCTGGGACAGCCGGGTTCCCTGTATTTTATCGCGCAGAAAGGAAGCGACGGTACAGAGAACTATTCACAGGTAAATTCTACCGGAGATGTGGCGCAGGACTATAAACTCAATAAGACCCTTGAAGAACTGGAGGCAGACGGCTCTGTCATCTTAAACGGTAACGAGGTGAAGGGCGCGCAGGCAGGCTCCAGGGAGGATCAGATCACAAAGCAGAATAAATATGTGGTCAGCCTTACATTTACAGACGAGGGCACAGAGAAATTCGCAGAGGCGACGACGAAAGCAGCGGCAACAAGAGACACGATCGGCATCTATTATGACGGCGCTTTCGCAAGCGTTGCGACTGTCAATGAAGCGATTGAGAACGGACAGGCGGAGATCAGTGGAAATATGACATTTGAAGAGGCAGATGCCCTTGCTTCTACCATCCGTATCGGTGGACTGAAACTGGAACTTTCCGAACTTCGTTCAAATGTTGTCGGTGCACAGTTAGGTGAGCAGGCGATCAGCACCAGTCTGAAGGCGGGACTCATCGGACTTATCATTGTATTTTTGTTTATGATATTTGTATATGCGCTTCCGGGACTGGCATCCAGCCTTGCGCTGGTGATCTATACCGGACTTGTACTGGTGATCTTAAATGCATTCCAGATCACACTGACGCTTCCGGGTATCGCGGGTATCATCCTTGGCATTGGTATGGCTGTAGACGCCAACGTGATCATCTTTGCCCGTGTGAAAGAAGAGATGGCACGAGGGAAGAGTGTGAGAAATGCATTGAAGACAGGTTTCCAGAAAGCGCTATCTGCCATTGTAGATGGGAACGTGACGACACTGATCGCAGCGATCGTACTGTGGTTCATGGGAAGTGGTACTGTAAAAGGATTCGCGCAGACATTGGGGATTGGTATCCTTGTTTCGATGTTTACAGCACTTGTGATCACAAGAATGATCGTATTTGCTTTCTATGCAGTAGGGCTTCGCAGTGAGAAACTTTACTACAGACAGAGCAAAGAGCGTAAGGTCATTGATTTCCTTTCCAAAAGGAAAGTGTTCTTTGGCGTGTCATTGCTTGTGATCGTGATCGGAATCGGATTCATCGGGGCAAATGCGGCAGGCGGCAAGGGTGCATTCGCATACAGCCTTGAGTTTGAAGGTGGTACGTCGACCAATGTAACATTCAATGAGGATTATTCCATCGAGGAGATTGACGAGAAGATCGTTCCGGTCGTAGAGGACGTGACAGGTGATGCGAATGTGCAGACACAGAAAGTTGCAGGCACCAATGAAGTCATCATTAAGACGGTAACCTTAGACCTTGATAAGCGTGAGGCTTTAAATGCGGCGCTTGTAGATAAATTCCAGGTAAATGAAGAGAAGATCACAGCAGAGAATATCAGTTCTACTGTCAGCAACGAGATGAGACGTGATGCGATCATCGCAGTGATCGCGGCAACCATCTGTATGCTTCTCTACATCTGGTTCAGATTCAAAGACATCCGATTTGCGACCAGCGCGGTTATGGCGCTTCTCCATGATGTCCTGGTAGTTCTTGCCTTCTATGGTGTGGCAAGGATCTCCGTGGGAAATACATTTATCGCATGTATGCTGACCATCGTGGGATACTCGATCAATGCGACCATCGTTATCTTTGACCGTATCCGTGAGGAGATGAAATATGCGGCAAAGAAAACGGATCTTGCAGAAATTGTAAATAAGAGTATTACGCAGACATTGACAAGAAGTATCTATACGTCTCTGACAACATTTGTGATGGTAGCGGTACTCTTTATCATGGGTGTAAGTTCCATTAAGGAATTTGCGTTGCCGCTGATGGCAGGTATCGTCTGCGGAGCATATTCTTCGGTATGTATCACAGGTGCGCTGTGGTATGTGATGAAGAAGAAATCTGCAAAATAAAGTGGTAAAAGAAGAAACGGGAGAGGGAGGCTTTTCCCATAGCAAAACGGCAGCCGGGGTAAGACTTACCCCGGTCGCCGTTTTAAATTTATGGAGGAAATGATGGAGCAATGGGTAATTCTTAGAAAAGGCGCTGATTTTGAAGGAATTGGTAAGAAATATGGGATCAGTCCCAGACTGGCGTCTCTGATCCGCAACCGGGAGGTGATCGGCGATCCGGCGATCGGCCTGTATCTTACCGGTACGATCTCGGATCTGGGGGATGGCATGCTTCTTAAGGACATGGACCGGGCAGTGGATATTCTGCTGGAGAAGATACGGGAACGCAAGAAGATAAGAGTCATCGGTGATTATGATATTGACGGCATCAATGCCACTTACATCCTGCTGGAGGGGCTGGAAAGGCTGGGCGCTTTGGTGGACAGTGACATACCCGACCGTATGAAAGATGGATATGGACTGAACATCCATCTTGTGGAGCGGGCGTATGAAGCGGGGGTGGATACGATCATTACCTGTGACAACGGCATTGCTGCGGCAGAAGAGATTGCCTATGGAAAGCGTCTTGGCATGACGGTGATCGTAACGGACCATCATGAGGTGCCTTATGAAGAATCAGGCCAGGGAAGAACGTTTTTGCTTCCGCCGGCGGACGCGGTCATCGACCCGAAGCAGGAAGGGTGCGGATATCCATTTCCGGGATTGTGTGGTGCGGCTGTGGCGTATAAATTCGTCGAAGCGCTCCATGAGGCTGCCGGGCGTGATGCGGAGGATATGGATTATCTGATCGAGAATGTGGCGATCGCTACGGTAGGTGACGTGATGGATCTGGTGGGAGAGAACCGTATCTTTGTAAAAGAAGGGCTTGAGATGTTAAAACGTACGGTGAATCCGGGTCTTCGGGCGTTGATGGATTGTACCGGACTAAGCAGGGACAATATCCGTGCATATCATATCGGTTTTGTCCTGGGACCTTGCCTGAATGCCAGTGGAAGGCTGAGCACTGCCAAACGTGCGCTGGAACTGCTGCGGGCTGGGGACGAAAAGGAAGCAAGAATGCTGGCGGCAGATCTTAAGGCTTTGAACGACAGCAGAAAAGATATGACCGTGCAGGCGGTGGAGGATGCCATCCGACAGGTGGAGGAAACGGAAGAAAAAGAGGACCGGGTACTTGTCATCTACCTTCCTGACTGTCATGAAAGTCTGGCGGGAATTGTGGCAGGAAAGGTGAGGGAGCATTTTTATAAGCCGGTATTTGTGCTGACAGATGCGAAAGAAGGTGTGAAAGGCTCCGGGCGTTCCATTGAAGCCTATCACATGTATGAAGAACTGACAAAGTGTAAAGAATTATTTACCAGATACGGAGGACACCGACTGGCAGCAGGCGTATCCATGGAACGGGAACAGGTGGGGGAATTCCGGCGTAAGATCAATGAGAACTGTACCTTAAGTGAGCAGGATATGACGGAAAGGATCGTCATTGACATGGAACTGCCATTTTCCTGCGTGACGGAAGAATTTATCGAAGAACTTTCTGTGCTGGAGCCCTTTGGAAAGGGAAATGCGAAGCCGGTATTTGGTGGAAGAGAGATCTGGTTTACGGATATGCGTATTCTTGGGAAGAATGGAAACGTATTAAAGATGCGTGCGCATGATAAGAGCGGTGTGACAGTCAGTGCCGTGTATTTTGGCGATGTGGAAGCATTTCAGGAGAAATTAAAGGAGCGGGGCGGGAAACTGACCATTGCTTATTATCCTGAAGTGAATGAATATATGGGAAGAAGAACACTTCAGGTCATGATTACGCATTATAAGTAGAAATATTTGAAAATATATCGAATTAATGATATACTAAAATGTAGGCTCATTCGGGCGTCCCGTGATCCGGGCGCAACCCATGGGCATGTTACCCACGATAAAAGATGTTTATATAAAAAAGGATGGAGTGTACGAGTATGAAGAAGATAGAAGAGTATGTAAGAAGTATTCCGGATTTTCCGGAGCCGGGGATCATATTCCGGGATGTTACAAGTGTGCTGCAGGATGCAGATGGCCTGGCGCTTGCCATCGACCTGATGCAGGAACGGCTGGAAGGTGTAGATTTTGACATTGTTGTGGGACCGGAGTCCAGAGGGTTTATTTTTGGTGTGCCGATCGCATATAATCTCCACAAACCATTTGTGCCGATCCGTAAGAAGGGAAAACTTCCGTGTGAGACATCTTCCATCCGGTATGATCTTGAGTATGGCACTGCTGAGATAGAGATCCACAAAGATGCGATCAAACCGGGACAGAGAGTGGTGATCATTGATGACCTTATCGCGACAGGCGGAACCAATGAGGCAATGATCAAACTGGTCGAGGGGCTCGGCGGTAAAGTGGTAAAAGCCGTATTTCTCATGGAACTGGCAGGCCTTAAGGGGCGTGACAGACTGACAGGGTACGATCTGGATTCTGTGATCGTGTATCCGGGGAAATAAAAGAGAGATGAAAGAATGAGAGAGAATGAGAAAAGGGAGGAGGCAATGATATGTCAGATAAGGTGACGACTTATGAATCTTTTGATGACCGTATTGCGCCGGAAGCGCTTACCAGAGATATGGGAGAAGGACTGGAAGTTGTAGATGGCCATGCAGTAAAAGCACCGGATGATTATGAAAATCCGGATAAACTCTATGACATGTTGATTGCCCGTATCCGTAAATATCATCCATCTACGGATGTGAGTATGATAAGGAAAGCATACGATCTGGCAAAAGAAGCCCATGGCGATCAGAAACGCAAGTCCGGGGAGCCGTATATCGTGCATCCACTGTGGGTGTCGATCATACTTGCAGATCTTGAGATGGATAAGGAGACGATCATTGCGGCGATGCTGCATGACGTGGTGGAGGATACAGAGATCAGTGATGCACAGATCAGTGAGATGTTCGGCGAAGAGGTGGCGCTGCTTGTTGACGGCGTTACCAAATTGGGGCAATTATCTTATTCTTCTGACAAACTGGAAGTACAGGCAGAGAATCTGCGTAAGATGTTCCTTGCCATGGCAAAAGATATCCGTGTGATCATCATTAAACTGGCAGACCGTCTCCACAATATGAGGACGCTCCAGTTCATGACTCCCGCCAAGCAGAAAGAGAAGGCGAAGGAGACCATGGATATCTATGCACCGATCGCACAGAGACTTGGTATATCGAAGATCAAGACAGAACTTGACGACCTGGCGCTTAAGTATTCTCAGCCGGAGGTGTTCTTTGATCTGGTGAAGCAGATCAATGACAGAAAGACAGAGCGTGAAGAGTTCGTACAGCAGATCGTGAACGAAGTAAAGAAACACATGGACGACGCCCATATCAAGGCAGACGTCAATGGGCGCGTAAAACATTTCTTCAGCATTTATAAAAAGATGGTGAACCAGGATAAGACGGTGGATCAGATCTACGATCTCTTTGCAGTCCGCATTATCGTAGATTCGGTCAAGGATTGTTATGCGGCGCTTGGCGTGATCCATGAACTATATACACCGATCCCGGGGCGCTTTAAGGACTATATCGCCATGCCGAAACCGAATATGTATCAGTCCCTTCATACGACACTTATGAGTTCTGTAGGGCAGCCTTTCGAGATCCAGATTCGGACGGAAGAGATGCATAAGACGGCAGAATATGGTATTGCAGCCCATTGGAAGTATAAGGAGAATGGAAACAGCAAGAAGAGTGTTGCAACGCAGGAAGAAGAGAAGTTAAGCTGGCTCCGGCAGATCCTGGAGTGGCAGAGAGACATGTCGGATAACCGCGAGTTCTTAAATCTCATCAAGGGAGATCTGGACTTGTTCGCGGAAGATGTGTACTGCTTTACGCCGCAGGGAGACGTAAAAAACCTGCCGAACGGCTCTACACCGATTGATTTTGCTTATGCGATACACAGTGCGGTCGGCAATAAGATGGTTGGCGCCAGAGTAAACGGGAAACTGGTTCCGATCGGGTATAAGATACAAAATGGAGACAGGATCGAGATCCTGACTTCTCAGAACTCCAAAGGACCAAGCCGTGATTGGTTGAATGTGGTGAAGAGCACACAGGCGAAGAATAAGATCAACCAGTGGTTTAAGAAGGAATTTAAGGAAGAGAATATCATCAGGGGTAAAGAGATGATGGCGGCGTACTGTAAAGCCAAAACCATTCATTTATCCGATATCGTACAGCCGAAGTATCAGGAAATCGTGCAGATGAAATACGGATTCCGCGATTGGGACGCTGTCCTTGCCGCGATCGGACATGGAGGACTCAAAGAAGGGCAAGTGGTGAATCGCCTTGTGGAAGAATACAGTAAAGACCACAGGCAGGAACTGACAGACGAGAGCGTACTGGAGCGTGTGGCGGAGGCGGCTAAGAACAAGGTTCATATCGCCAAGTCAAAGAGCGGTATCGTAGTGAAGGGCATTGACGATATGGCGGTACGTTTTTCGCGATGTTGTAATCCAGTTCCGGGAGATGAGATCGTGGGATTTGTGACCCGTGGACGAGGCATGACCATTCATCGTACGGACTGTGTGAATATGATCCACCTTACGGAATCTGAGAGAGCAAGGCTGATCCCGGTTGAGTGGGAGAGTCATGTTGCCGAGAAGGAAGAAGGTCAGTATCTGGCGGAGATCCGGATGTATACCAATGACAGACAGGGACTTCTTATGGAGGTATCTAAGATATTTACGGAGGCAGATGTAGATGTAAAATCTATGAATGTCCGTACGAGTAAGCAGGGAACGGCGACCATTGAGACCGGGTTTATCGTTCACAGCAGAGAGGAACTGTCAAAGATTGTTGCAAAACTTCGTCAGATCGAAGACGTGATCGATATAGAGAGAGCCACAGGCTAGGCAGGAAAAGGAGTATGCGGTTATGAAGATAAAGAAATTTTCAGTAGGGATTCTTGGAACCAACTGCTATCTGGTCAGCAATGAAGAGACGAAGGAAATGGTGATCGTAGATCCGGGTGGAGTATCTAAGAGAATGATGGCATATATTCAGGAGGAAGGATTAAAACCGCAGGCAATCCTTCTGACCCATGGACATTTTGACCATATTATGGGAATTGATGCACTTCTTGAAGCATGGGAGATGCCGGTGTATGTTCATGAAGATGACGAGGATGCCATGAATGACATCTACCTCAATCAGTCTAAAAGTTATACTTCCGGCTATACCTACGAAGGAGCGGAGTATGTGCAGGATGGACAGGAGTTAGAGTTGATCGGAGAGACATTCAGGGTGATCCATACTCCGGGGCATACCAAAGGCGGCGTCTGCTATTATGTGGAAGCAGAAGGTGTGCTGTTCAGCGGTGATACGCTGTTTCAAAATTCTGTGGGAAGGACCGATTTTGCAAACAGCAGTACGTCTGGCCTGATCCGTTCCATTCGGGAAAGATTGTTTGAACTGCCGGAAGAGACACTTGTATATCCGGGACATTCCGGCGAGACTACGATCGGACACGAAAAAAAGTACAATCCTTATGTATAGTATATATGGATTCTTGAGGCAAAGGGAGCAGGAATGATTCAGATTGTATGTAAAAGTGAGACATATATTTATAATGCATATCATACGGTAAAGGCTTTTTATCCGGCGCAGGAAGTTGCTTCCTGCGTGGAGGAAAAAGCCTCTAATTATGTCACGGTAGAATTTAAAGAGGAGGCCGGGGCAGAAAAGGACGGAAAGATTGAGATCACAGAGGGGCTGTCAAAGAAAGATATCGACCGGGCGCTTTACCTGGAGTTGTCTAAGCGCACCGGGAAGAACCTTGCATGGGGAATGTTGATGGGAGTGCGTCCGACCAAACTGGCGATGAGACAGTTGGAGAAAGGCGTGGAAGAAGCGGAATTTCTCTCCTGGTATCGGGAGAATTATTTTGTAAGTGCTGAAAAAGCAGCGCTGGCATGGAAGATCGCGAAGAAAGAGAAAGCGCTTCTTGACCGTCTGGACATGACGGATGGGTATAGCCTCTATGTGGGGATCCCATTTTGCCCGACGGTCTGCACCTATTGCTCTTTTAGTTCCGGCGCGCTGTCCGACTGGAAGGAACAGGTGGAGGACTATCTTGATGCACTTTGTAAGGAGATCTGTGCGGTGGCAGAGATGTCAAAAAAGAAACGTCTGAACACCATCTATGTCGGCGGGGGAACGCCGACCACCCTTCATGCGGTGCAGTTGGAACGGCTGTTGACCTGTATAGATGAAAATTTTGACCGGACACATTTGTTAGAATATACGGTGGAAGCGGGGCGCCCGGACAGTATCACAAGAGAGAAGTTAGAGGTGCTCAGGCGCCATAAAGTTACGAGAATCTCCATTAATCCGCAGAGCATGCAGCAGAAAACCCTTGATGCGATCGGAAGAAGACACACGGTGGAGGATATCCGCGTGGCTTATGCCATGGCGAGGGAAGTCGGATTCGACAATATCAACATGGATCTGATCGCCGGGCTTCCGGGAGAAACCCTTGCGGATATGGAAGATACACTGGCGCAGATCCGGACATTTTCGCCGGACAGTCTTACGGTTCATTCCCTTGCGATCAAACGGGCGGCGAAGATGGGACAGGAGAAAGGGGAACAGACGGTCAGCTGTCAGGATATCGGCGCTATGATAGATGCGGCGGCAAAAGCGGCGCATGATCTGGGGATGGAGCCCTATTATCTGTACCGCCAGAAGAATATTGCGGGGAATTTTGAGAATGTAGGCTATGCAAAGGTTGACAAAGCCGGAATATACAATATACTTATTATGGAGGAAAAACAATCCATCGTCGCCGTGGGAGCAGGGGCATCGACAAAGATCGTTTTCAAAGAACCCGTGAAAAACCCGGCGAATCCGAAGAAACAGACAAGTCTTTTAAGACTTGAGAATGTAAAGGCAATTGACGCGTATATCCGGCGTATCGACGAGATGATAGAGCGAAAAGGAGAATGGCTATGGCATTAAAGAAGAAACCTGTCACAGGTATGAAGGACATGATGCCCCGCGAGATGGAGATGCGGGATTATCTGATCCATCTGATCAAAGAGACATATAAGACTTTTGGATTTCAGTCTATGGAGACCCCATGCGTAGAGCATATTGAGAATCTGTGCAGCAAACAGGGGGGCGATAACGAGAAACTGATCTTTAAGATCATGAAGCGTGGAGAGAAACTTCGCATCGAGGAGGCGAAAGAGGAGAATGACCTGGCGGACAGTGGGCTTCGCTATGATCTGACCGTGCCTCTTGCGAGATATTATGCGAACCACGCCAACGAACTTCCGTCACCATTTAAAGCACTTCAGATAGGGAATGTGTGGCGTGCAGACCGCCCGCAGAGAGGGCGTTTCCGTCAGTTTATGCAGTGTGACATCGACATTTTGGGAGAGGCTTCGGTCATCTCTGAGATTGAGTTGATCTTAGCGACAACGGCGATGCTCGGGAAACTGGAATTTAAGAATTTTACAGTATGCATCAATGACCGGAACATCTTAAAAGCCATGGCGGCATACAGCGGATTTCGCGAGGAAGATTACGACGAAGTATTTATTATTTTAGATAAGATGGACAAGATCGGAACGGACGGGGTATCAGCGGAACTGCAGGAACTGGGCTACGCAAAAGAAAGTGTAGAGACCTATCTTAAACTCTTCGACGAGGTAGCAGGAGACGTGACGGGCATCCGATATCTGAAAGAGAAATTGGATGGATACTTAAGTGCAGAGACGGCGGACGGCATGGAGATGATCATGTCAAGCGTCGAGGCAGCAAAAGAGTGTGAATTTACATTAAAATTCTCACCGACACTTGTGCGCGGGCAGTCCTACTATACCGGGACGATTTTTGAAGTGACGATGGACGACTTCGGCGGTTCCGTAGCCGGAGGCGGACGTTACGACAAGATGATCGGAAAATTTACCGGACAGGACACACCCGCCTGCGGATTCTCCATCGGATTCGAGCGAATCGTGATGCTTCTGCTGGAAAACGATTATGAGATTCCAAAGAAAGGCACAAAGAAAGCATACTTACTGGATAAAAAACTTTCCAAAGAAGATATGTTAAACGTATTTGCACAGGCAAAGACAGACCGCGAGGCAGGTAAAAAAGTCCTGATCGTAAATATGAAGAAAAACAAGAAGTTCCAGAAAGAACAACTGGCAGAAGAAGGATATGAAGAAATCATAGACTGCTATGCAAATTAGGGACAGGGTATTTTCAATCTGGGACGGAGTAAAATTAAATTTACCCCGTCCCCAATTAAGAAAAGGAGATAAATTATGGCAGAGTCAATGAATGGATTAAAAAGGACCCACAGATGTGCGGAACTGAGTGCGGTGAATATCGGCGAGACGGTGACGATCATGGGCTGGGTGCAGAAGAACCGTAACAAGGGCGGACTTGTGTTTGTAGATGTGAGAGACCGTTCTGGTATTATTCAGGTTGTGTTTGAGGAAGGAAAATCAGCAGCGGAGCTGATCGAGAAGGCAGCGAAGCTTCGTGCGGAATATGTAGTGGCGATCGTTGGAAAGGTCGAGAAGCGTTCCGGCGCGGTGAATGAAAATATTGCCACAGGTGAGATCGAGATCATTCCAGAGCAGCTTCGTGTTCTTTCTGAATCTGAGACGCCTCCGTTCCCGATCGAGGAGGATTCAAAGACAAAGGAAGAGATCCGTCTGAAATATCGTTATCTGGATCTTAGAAGACCGGATATGCAGCGTAATCTTATGATGAGAAGCAAGGTGGCAACCCTGACTCGTCAGTTTCTTGCTGAAGAAGGGTTCATGGAGATTGAGACGCCGATCCTTATCGGAAGTACGCCAGAGGGGGCAAGAGATTATCTTGTGCCGAGCCGTATCCATCAGGGGCATTTTTATGCGCTGCCGCAGTCACCGCAGATTTTCAAACAGTTATTGATGTGCTCCGGGTGTGACCGTTATTTCCAGATTGCAAAATGTTTCCGTGATGAGGATCTCCGTGCAGACAGACAGCCGGAATTTACGCAGATCGATATGGAGTTATCTTTTGTAGATGTGGATGACGTTATTGATGTAAATGAAAGGCTTCTTGCGAAGTTATTTGGAGAAGTTTTGGGTGTAGAAGTGTCTCTTCCGATTCCGAGAATGACGTGGCAGGAGGCAATGAACCGTTATGGTTCTGATAAGCCGGACATTCGTTTTGGCATGGAACTTCAGGATGTGACAGAGGTTGTAAAAGACTGTGAGTTCGTGGTGTTCAAAGGTGCGGTTGAAAATGGTGGAAGTGTCCGTGGTATCAATGCCAAGGGGCAGGGAGCGATGCCGCGTAAGAAGATTGATAAATTGGTGGACTTCGCCAGGACTTATGGTGCAAAGGGACTTGCGTATATTGCGATCCAGGAGGATGGTACAGTAAAATCTTCCTTTGCAAAATTCATGAAAGAAGAGGAAATGTCTGCACTTATCCAGGCAATGGATGGTGAAAATGGAGACCTTCTTCTTTTCGCAGCAGATAAGAACAAAGTGGTCTGGGACGTACTGGGAGCCCTTCGTCTGGAACTTGCACGTCAGTTAGAACTGCTTGATAAGAGTGAATATAAATTCCTGTGGATCACGGAGTTCCCGTTGTTAGAGTGGAGTGAAGAGCAGAATCGGTTCGTGGCAATGCATCACCCATTCACCATGCCGATGGAGGAGGATCTGCAGTATATTGACAGCGATCCGGGAAGAGTACGTGCAAAGGCATACGATATTACTTTGAATGGAAATGAGATCGGCGGCGGAAGTGTGCGGATCTTCAACCCAGAGATCCAGAGCAAGATGTTCGAGGTACTTGGATTTACCCCAGAGCAGGCACAGGAGCAGTTTGGATTCCTTCTGACAGCATTCAAATACGGGGTACCGCCACACGCAGGACTGGCGTATGGTCTTGACCGTATGGTGATGCTGATGGCAAAAGAGGATAGTATCCGTGATGTGATCGCGTTCCCGAAGGTCAAAGATGCTTCTGACCTTATGACAGAGGCTCCGACGAAAGTTGCACCAGAGCAACTGGAAGAACTGGGGCTTGAGGTGAAGAGAGAGGAAGAACCATGCTAAAAGATATACAGGAGCATTATTTGTCTTAATGCCCACATTTCCAAAAAGATTTAATATAACATACCCTGTGATTATCAATGTAACTCCGATAATCGCAGGGATATTTAATTTTTGACCGAAAATCATGAAAAATAGTTGACATTTAAGTATAATGAATATATAATGACAAGATTTAGATTAAATAAAATCTATTTGGGTGGCTTGGGATAAAAGGAGGTATTATGGTTATGCACGATTTCGAGTATGTTTCTAGTGAAGAATGGGAACCGATTAAAAATGAACTCTTTGAAATTATCCACAGGCTACGGGATGAAGTTAGAGATGATTTTACTTTTCAACATCATTTCGTGGGCAGTAGCAAACACAAGATGATAACCCGTGACCGAAATTCTAATACTGGTTTTGACTTTGATGTGAATATTGAAGTAAACGATCCTGATGAGAATTACTCTGCAGAAAAAATTCGAAATATTATCCACAGGGGGCTAGATAAGGTCATTAATCCTTATGGTTATTCGATTTTCGGGTACGATTATACCGAAGATTCTACTCGTGTTCTTACAATCAAAGTAAAGGATAAAGTAAACTCTCGGATCCTGCACAGTTGCGATTTTTGTATTATATACGAATGTGATGATGGACGACAGCAATATATTCATTATAACAAAAAACAAAATAGTTATTCGTGGGAATATCAATCAAAAGGGTATTATGAATTGTCAGCCAAAATTAAATGGATTAAAAAACATAAATTTTGGCAACAGGTTAGAGACAATTATATAGATAAAAAGAATGCAAACACCGATGATAATAAAAAATCCAGATCTATTTTTGCCGAAACAATACATCAGGTGTGCCAACAAAACGGATATTATAAAATATAAAAAAAGGAATCGCATCTTGCGATTCCTTAAGAGCGACAGACGGGATTCGAACCCGCGACCCCGACCTTGGCAAGGTCGTGCTCTACCAACTGAGCCACTGTCGCACATATTGAAGTTCCTCAGAACAATAACTACTATACTATATGAAATATGTTTTGTCAACAACTTTTCTCAGAAATTTCTTAAGTGAAAATTTTTTGATTCGATATCTAAAGTGTGGTATACTAAAAAACATGGAAAAGGAGGCTGATAAAAAATGTGTGGCAAGAAAGTGAAAGTAGGCCTGTTGGGACTTGGCACAGTGGGAAGCGGAGTGTATAAACTGATTCAGAGCCGACAGGGCGAGATGTGCAAGAAAGCAGGCGCAGAACTGGAGATTAGCAAGATTCTTGTACATAATCTTGAAAAGAAAAGAGAAGGTGTGGATCAGAGCCTTCTTACAGATAGATGGGAAGATATTATTAATGATAAAGAGATCGAGATTGTCATTGAGGTGATCGGTGGGATCGAACCGGCGAAGACGATGATACTGGAAGCCATCAATTCGGGAAAGAATGTCGTAACTGCCAACAAGGATCTGTTGGCAGAATATGGTGGTGAACTTTTGGATGCGGCGGAGAATAACGGGGTCGATCTATTGTTTGAAGCTGCGGTGGCAGGAGGCATACCGATCATCCGTCCATTGAAGCAGTGTCTGGCAGTAAATGAGATTGATGAGGTCATCGGCATTGTAAACGGCACGACGAATTATATTCTGACGAAAATGTTTGAGGAGAATATGGATTTTGAGACGGCGCTTCAGAAAGCGACAGAACTTGGCTATGCAGAGGCGGACCCGACAGCGGATATCGAGGGTCTGGATGCAGGGCGGAAGGTTTCTATCCTGGCATCGATTGCATTTCATTCCAGGGTTGTATTTCCTGACGTGTATACAGAAGGGATCACGAAGATTTCTGCCCGTGATATCGCTTATGCCAAGGAGTTCGGCAATACGATCAAGCTTCTTGGAGTAGCACACAACACGGAAGAGGGGATCGAGGTTGCCGTTCACCCGATGTTGATCTCTCAGAACCACCCGCTTGCTTCCGTGAGGGATTCCTTCAATGCAGTGTTCGTTCATGGAGACGCGGTAGGCGATACGATGTTTTACGGGCGCGGCGCGGGGGAATTTCCGACAGCCAGCGCCGTGATGGGGGACGTCATTGATGTAGTGCGCAATATCCAGTATCATTGTAACGGGAGAATTCATTGTACCTGTTATCGGAGAACTCCGGTGAAGAAATTCGGAGAAGTGAAGAACAAATTCTACATCCGTATGCAGTCCAATGACAGAATGGGCGAATTAGCGGTGATTGCGGGAATTTTCGCCGAGCACAAAGTAAGTATCACCAAGGTGCTTCAAAAGGGCGTTACGGATGGAGTGGCAGAATTGGTATTCGGAACAGAAGCGGTGAAAGAATATCATATATGGGAAGCGCTGGAGCATTTGAAAAAGAGGGAAACGATCCGGGAAATCTGCAGTGTGATCCGGGAATATTAGGCTGCAGCAGCAAATGTCCGGCGGACATTGACCTTTGAAGAAAGGTATGATATGATTTTTAGATAGTAGTTTTTATTCATCATTTTTTATAGGAAGAGCAGAGTAGGAATATGTGCGTTAAGTGTTATCTGGACGGGGAGTTGCCGGGTAAACGAAGGAGACAGTAAAAACTTATATCCGCGGTACATATTCCGCATCCCGCTGCTACACATAGACAGAAGAGAGAGCCTGCTTATGCGTAGCTTGAGGACTACTGCAAAGGAGGTAATTTTTATGAAAAAAATCAAAACACAATTTGTCGACTCTTTTCATGAATTAAAGGAGTTAAAAACTATGACTGCTGCAGCGATGCTTCTTGCGATCACAGTCGTGCTGGGATTTTACCGGTTACAGATTACCGATTCCATCCGGATCGGTTTTGACTTTATCGCAAAAGAAACGGCGTCTATGGTGTTCGGACCGGTGGTAGGCTGTGTGGTTGCGGGACTTGCAGACATCATTGCTTATATCATGAAACCGATCGGAGCATTTTTCCCGGGACTTACCATAAGCGCCATGCTGGCAGCCGTGATCTATGGAGTGGTCCTGTATAAAAAGCCCTTGAGCCTTAAGCGGATTATCGTGGCGAATACTACAGTGACCGTATTGATCAATCTGTTGCTGAATACATACTGGCTGACGATTCTCTACGGAGATACATTTGCAGTGCTTTTCCCGGCGAGGGCGGTGAAACAGATGATCATGCTTCCGGTGGAGATCCTGTTATTCTATGTGGTGTCCAGGATGTTGGAAAGGACAAATCTGTTCAGTATCATAGGAAGGAGCGCGTTACGGTAGGAAGGGGGAACGGTTATGCAGGAGAGAATGCCTCTTGGGTTTATGTTTAAACAGATCAATACCATTTATGAAAAAGAGTTTAATAATCGCCTGCGTACCCTTGGAATTACATCCTCCCAGTGTGCGGTGCTCGACTATCTGTTCCGCAGCAATAAGGAGGCAGTGACACAAAGAGACATTGAGAAGGCTTTGAGTTTAAGCAATCCTACCGTGACCGGACTGCTAAAGAGGCTGGACGAGCGGGGGTTTATCCTGTCTGTAACGAGCAATAAGGATAAGCGCTGTAAGAATATCCATTTGACAGAGAAGGCTTATGATATTCAGAGACGTATGGAGCTGGACAGGAAGAAACTCGATAAGATGCTCACCATAAATATGAATAAAAAAGAAGTGGCGGCTCTTGAGAAGATGTTAAGCCGTGTGCTTTATAATATAGAGGAACCATAGTTGGCAGTTAGAAGGAGGTTATGTTATGAGTTACGCGGATCAGGTGTTTATCAATATGTGCAGAGATATTATTGATAACGGAACAGATACGAGGGGTGAGAAGGTACGTCCGGTGTGGGAAGACGGTACTCCTGCGTATACGATTAAAAAATTCGGTGTAGTGAACCGCTATGATCTGAGCAGGGAATTTCCTGCACTGACACTTCGGAGAACACCGATCAAGAGTGCAACAGATGAACTTTTGTGGATCTGGCAGAAGAAGTCCAATAATATCCACGACCTGAACAGCCATATCTGGGACAGTTGGGCAGATGAGGACGGGTCCATCGGCAAGGCTTACGGCTATCAGATGAACGTGAAACACCAGTATAAGGAAGGGCTTTTCGATCAGGTGGACCGTGTGTTGTATGATCTGAAACATAATCCGTACAGCCGGCGGATCATGACGAATATATATGTCCATCAGGATCTGCACGAGATGAATCTCTATCCGTGTGCATACAGTATGACCTTTAATGTGACAAAGAAACCGGGACATGAGAAACTGACATTAAATGGGATCTTAAATCAGCGTTCCAATGATGTACTGGCAGCAAACAGTTGGAATGTATGTCAGTATTCCGTGCTGCTTCACATGTTTGCACAGGTGTGTGATATGGAAGTGGGAGAGTTCGTTCATGTGATCGCAGACGCGCACATTTATGACAGGCATATTCCCATGATCGAGGAATTGATCCAGAGAGAGCCGCTTCCGGCGCCGAAGTTCTGGCTGAATCCGGAAGTGAAGGATTTCTATGAGTTTACGGCAGATGATGTGAAACTGCTCGATTATAAGACGCATGAACAGATCAAAGGAATTCCGGTAGCAATTTAGATGAGGAGATCATACCAATGAAACTAATCGTAGCAGTGGATAAGAACTGGGCAATTGGAAAAAACAATAAACTGATGTGGAGTATTCCGGCGGATATGAAATATTTCCGGGAGATCACGAAGGGAAATATCGTGATCATGGGGAGAAAGACGCTGGAGAGTTTCCCGCAGGGGCAGCCTCTGAAGGACAGGGTCAATATTGTGGTCACGAGAAATGCCGGGTATAAGGTAAAGGGTGCAGTGATCGCAGGAAGTATTGAGGAGGCGGTCACAGAGGCAGAAAAATATGAGGGTGATATCTATGTGATCGGAGGGGAGAGTATCTACCGCGCGATGCTGCCCTATTGTGATGCAGCGTTTATCACAAAGATCGACCACGCATTTGACGCAGATACCTATTTCCCGAATCTGGATGAAGATCCTGCGTGGAGAATGACAAAGATCAGTGAGGAGCAGACATGCTTTGACCTGGAATATTATTTTACGGTATACGAGAGGATCTCGAAGTAGATGAAGATATTAAGCATTACAGCGCAAAAACCGAATAGTACCGGGAGCGGCATTTATCTTACAGAACTTGTGAAACAATATGCGGTGAAAGGACATGAACAGGCGGTGGTGGCAGGCGTCTGTAAGGAAGATGAGATAGAACTGCCGGAGGGCGTTTCTTTCTACCCGGTATATTTTGACAGTGCAAAGCTGCCGTTTCCTGTCGTGGGAATGTCTGATGAGATGCCATATCCAAGTACCAGATATCGTGACATGACGCAGGAGATGACAAAGCAATTTGAAGAGGCTTTTCTGGAAGTGATCGGGCGTGCGGTGGAAGAACTGAAACCGGATCTGATCCTGTGTCATCATCTTTATTACCTGACGGCTCTTGTGCGGGAACATTTTCCCCGGCATAAAGTTTATGGCTTCTGCCATAACACAGATCTTCGGCAAATGAGAAAGACCGATCTTAAGCGAAGATATATCCGTGAACAGATAAAAAAACTTGACCGTATCTTTGTACCCCAGAAAGCGCAGGAAACGGGCGTGCTGGAAATCTATGGCGCAGACATATCCAAGATTACGCAAGTGGGAATGGGCTATAACAGCGAGATCTTCCGGCGGGACGGCGAAAAGATAAAAGACCAGGTGACAAGACTGGTATTTGCGGGAAAGATCGCGGAGAAGAAGGGAGTCATGAGCCTTCTTCGGAGCCTGACATTGCTGGCAGACGCGGCAGACGGGGAGAAAGTGCCTGTGGGGCAGTTAAAACTTTCGCTTGCAGGCAGCACAGGTAATGCAGAAGAATATGAGATGATCCGGGAACTGGCAGAGAAGTGCCCTTACGAGGTGGAATTTTTAGGAAGACTTCCGCAGGAAGAACTTGCGAAGGTGTATCACAGGAGTGATATCTTTGTATTGCCGTCGTTCTTTGAAGGGATCCCGCTTGTGGTGATCGAGGCGCTTGCCTGTGGGAACCGTATCGTTATGACAGATCTTCCGGGAATCCGGGAATGGCTTGCGGCTGTGGCGCCGGGCGCTGACGTGCAGTATGTAAGATTGCCGGATATGAGAAATACAGACGAGCCGGTGCCGGAGACATTGCCGGAATTTGAGATGCGGCTTATGGAAGCACTGAGAACGAGTATCAGGCAGAAAGAGACAAACCTTACAGATGTAAGCGGAATCTCCTGGGAGAAAATCGCAGACCAGTGCATTTTGTAGGAATGGATATATGGAATCGTGAAGGAGGTAAGGATATGAGGAAGATCAGTGGGAACAAGTTACTGGTAAAGGCGCTCAGAGAGGAAGGCGTAGATACGATCTTTGGGTATCCGGGAGCTTGTACGATCGATATCAGTGATGAACTGTATAAACAGGATTATACAAAAGTCGTTCTGCCAAGGCAGGAAGTGGCGCTTGTTCATGAAGCGGATGCTTATGCCCGCTCTACGGGGAAGGTAGGGGTATGTCTTGTTACCAGCGGGCCAGGCGCGACAAATCTGGTGACCGGGCTTGCAACGGCTTACTATGACAGTGTTCCGCTTGTGTGCTTTACAGGGCAGGTGGCAAGACATCTGATCGGAAATGACGCTTTTCAAGAGGTTGACATCGTTGGGATCACAAGAAGCATCACGAAGTATGGCGTACTGGTCCAGAAGAGAGAAGACTTAGGAAGAGTGATCAAAGAAGCATTTTATATCGCACGGACAGGAAGGCCGGGGCCAGTCCTTATCGATCTCCCGAAAGATGTGATGGGGGAACTGGGCGACGCAGAATATCCGTCAGAGGTAAATATCCGGGGCTATAAGCCGAATACTTCCGTGCACATCGGTCAGCTGAAACGTGCCATCAAGATGCTCGGAAAGGCAGAGAGACCTTTATTCCTGGCAGGCGGTGGCATCAATATCGCTCACGCCAATGAGGCATTTACAGAACTTGTTAACAAGACCAATATTCCGGTTGTATCAACGGTTATGGGAAGAGGCGCTATTTCCACAACCCATCCGCTGTATATCGGAAATGTGGGAATGCACGGCGCTTATGCCTGCAACATGGCGGTCAATGAGTGCGATCTTCTGTTTTCTATCGGAACGAGATTTAACGACAGGATCACAGGAAAACTTCATTCCTTTGCGCCGAAAGCGCAGATCGTGCACATTGACATTGACACGGCGGCGATTTCCAAAAACGTGCAGGTGAATGTACCGATCGTAGCGGACGCCAAAGAAGCCATTGAAAAGATGCTGGAGTATGTGGAGGATTATAAAGCAGAAGACTGGCTGGCACAGATCGGGGAGTGGAAGACGGCGCATCCTCTTGTGATGAAGAAGAAACCAATCATGACGCCGCAGGACGTGTTGGACGCGATCAACGAGATGTTTGACGAGAGCATCATCGTTACAGACGTGGGGCAGCACCAGATGTTTACGGCTCAGTTTGCGGAGATTACCGAGAAGAAGAAACTTCTGATGTCAGGCGGGCTTGGAACCATGGGGTATGGACTTCCGGGAGCCATTGGGGCAAAGATCGGAAACCCGGACACTCCGGTCATCTCTATTTCCGGCGATGGTGGAATGCAGATGAATATTCAGGAACTGGCGACAGCGGTACTGGAAGAATTGCCGGTCATTTCCTGTGTGTTCAATAACAACAATCTGGGAATGGTACGTCAGTGGCAGAAATTATTCTACGGAAAGCGTTATTCGATGACGTGTCTTCGTTCCGGCGCTGCCTGCAGAGGTAGATGCGGCGAGGTGGAATGTCCGACGTATACACCGGATTTTGTGAAACTTGCAGAGAGTTATGGCGCGATCGGAATCCGTGTGACGAAAAAAGAAGAGATCCGGGAAGCATTTGAAAGGGCAAAGGAAAGTAAAAAGACGCCGGTACTGATCGAGTTTGAGATAGATCCGGAGGATCTGGTATATCCGATGATCCAGCCGGGGGGAACTTTGAAAGATATGATCATGGATTGTTAGGAAGGGAGGGCTTTCGATATGAATAGTACAATGAAAAAAAGATGGTTATCTCTCTATGTGGAGAACCAGGTTGGTGTATTATCGAAGATTTCCGGATTGTTTTCCGGTAAGTCCTACAATCTTGACAGCCTGACTGTAGGAACGACAGAAGATCCGACCATATCCAGAATGACCATTGCCACAAACAGTGATGATGAGACATTTGAACAGATCAAGAAGCAGTTGAACCGTCTGGTGGAAGTTATTAAAGTCATTGATTTCTCTGACATTTTTGTGCACATGAAAGAGATCATGTATATCAAGGTGAAGAAATGTACTTTGGAGGAAAAAAATGAGTGTTTTCAGATCGCACAGACTTTTAAAGCAGCAGTCATCGATTACGGAAAGGACGGGCTGTTATTGGAATTTGTGCAGACAGCAACGAAGAATGACGCGGTCGTGAAACTGATGAAGGAGGAGTTCAAACTCATCGAAGTCGTGCGCGGAGGAAGTGTCGGAATTGAGTCTATCAGCATGATGGAGCGTTAGAGCGCAACCTTGATATTTTTTGTGAAAAACAGAGCGCGCTCTTGAATTTCGAAGAACAAGGTATTATAATAAAAAAAGATGAAAAATCCAGTGAGAACGGAGGAATAGCCATGGAGAAGAAAAATATCGACTGGAGTAATCTTGGATTTGGGTATGTACAGACAGATAAGAGATATGTATCCAATTATAAAGACGGTGCGTGGGACGAGGGAGAACTTACCTCTGACGCAAATGTCGTGATCAACGAATGTGCCTGTGTATTGCAGTATGCGCAGACGTGTTTTGAGGGATTGAAGGCATATACGACAGAGCATGGAGATATCGTGATGTTCCGCCCGGACCTGAATGCAAAGAGAATGGCGGACACAGCAAAGAGGCTTGAGATGCCGCCATTCCCGGAAGAGAAATTTATCCAGGCGGTGAGAGATACCGTGGCAGCCAATGCCGGATATGTTCCGCCTTATGGTTCAGGAGCGACCCTTTATGTAAGACCATATATGTTCGGTTCCAATGCCGTGATCGGAGTAAAACCGGCGGACGAGTATCAGTTCCGCGTGTTTGTCACACCGGTCGGGCCATATTTCAAAGGCGGTGCAAAGCCAATTACTATCCGCGTATGCGATTTTGACCGTGCAGCGCCACATGGAACAGGACATGTAAAAGCAGGACTTAACTACGCCATGAGCTTACATGCGATCATGGACGCTCACAGACAGGGATATGACGAAAATATGTATCTCGATGCAGCCACAAGGACAAAAGTAGAAGAAACAGGCGGAGCCAACTTCATCTTTGTGACAAAAGACAATAAAGTAGTAACACCAAAGTCCGGTACAATCTTACCTTCTATCACAAGACGGTCACTGATGTATGTGGCAAAAGAATACCTTGGATTAGAAGCGGAAGAAAGAGAGATATATCTCGATGAAGTGAAAGAATTTGCAGAGTGCGGTCTCTGCGGAACGGCAGCAGTCATCTCACCGGTCGGAAAGATCGTAGACCATGAAACAGAGATCTGCTTCCCAAGCGGAATGGAAGAGATGGGGCCGATCACAAAGAAATTATACGATACACTGACAGGAATCCAGATGGGCAGACTTGAAGCTCCCGAAGGATGGATATATAAGATTTAATTCAATTGGGGACGGAGTAAATTTAAATTTACTCCGTCCCCAACTTAATAAACAGTATAAAACAGTTGACAACAGTTATCAACTGTTTTATACTGTTTATTAAGAAGGAGGGATGAGATGAAGTTAATTATAAATAATTCTTCCATGCAGCCGCTCTATGAGCAGATCGTAGAGCAGATCAAGGGGAAGATCATGCGGGGGGAATTGCAGGCGGATACGGCGCTTCCGTCTGTGAGAACATTAGCAAAAGAATTGAAAGTAAGTGCGCTGACGGTAAAGAAGGCGTATGATGTGCTGGATATGGAGGGGTTCATCATCACGGTTCATGGGAAGGGGAGTTTTGTAGCCTTTGCCAACCAGGAGCGTATGCTGGAGGAGAAGCGGAAGGAAGTTGAGACGGATTTTGAAATGGCAATCAGAAAAGGAAGAAGTTGTGGCATGAGCAATGAGGAACTTCGGGAACTATTTGATATTGTTTTGGAGGAATAAAAGATGATACGGTTGGAACATGTAAGAAAACAATATAAAGATTTTACGCTGGACTGTTCCATGAAAGTGGAGACGAACTGTATTACGGGACTGATCGGAGCCAATGGTTCAGGGAAGAGCACGACGTTTAAAACAATTCTTGGACTGATCCAGGTGAACGGCGGAGAGGTGGAACTCTTAGGAAAGCCGGTAGAGAAGATCACAGCGAAAGACAAAGAGAGAATCGGCGTGGTGCTGGCAGATTCCGGGTTCAGTGGATATCTGACTATAAAAGATATCACAGCCATTATGAGAGGAATGTATCAGGAATTTGAGGAGGAAGAATTTCTAAGGAAATGTGAATATTTTAAACTGCCGCTTAATAAAAGAGTGAAAGAATTTTCTACTGGCATGAAGCGGAAACTTCAGGTATTGGCGGCAATCTCCCATAAGGCAGAACTGCTGATCTTAGATGAGCCTACTGCGGGACTCGACGTGGTTGCAAGAGATGAACTGTTAAATATGTTGCGGGAATATATGGAGACGGAAGGAAGATCGATTCTTATCAGTTCCCATATTTCCAGTGATCTGGAAGACTTCTGTGACGATATCTATATGATCGACGATGGCAAGATCGTCCTGCATGAAGAAACGGATGTCCTGACCGAGGAGTACGGACTGTTGAAGGTCAGTGAAGAGCAGTATGAAAAACTGGATAAAGAATATATTCTTCGGCATAAGAAAGAGGAATTCGGCTACAGCTGTCTTACGGATCAGAAGCAGTTTTATCAGGAAAATTATCCGGATATCGTGGTAGAAAAAGGAAGTATTGATGAGTTGATCATGATGATGATTCGAGGTGAGAGAGTATGAAAGGTTTATTGATCAAGGATATGAAATTAATGAAAAATCAGAAATGGGTATTTGTGGTGCTGAGCACGATAGGAATCCTCAATATGTTTGTCAATGATATTCCTTCTTTTGCGGTCGGTTATATGACAGTCATGGCGGCGATGTTCTCGATCGCGACGATCAGTTATGATGATTTTGACAATGGAGGTGCATATCTTTTTACGCTTCCTTTTGACAGAAAAACTTATGTGATAGAGAAATATGTATTCGGATTTCTCTTTACAGCAGTTGTCTGGGGTGCGATCTCTGTATTGACGGGGGTGATCGTGAAACTTCAGGGGATCGATTATGCGCTGGGAGAGTGGGCGGCAGTATCCCTGGCTTCGATGATGCTCTCTGACATTTTTATATGTCTTTCACTTCCGGTAGAGATTAAGTTTGGAGCAGAGAAAGGGAGGATTGGCTCTTTGATCGTGCTTGGTATCTTCTTTTTCCTTTTTTACCTTCTCCTTAGAATGTTAGACACAAAAGGAGGAGTAGACCCATTGGAGGTGTTAAACCGGGTATTGGGGCTCGGCAGGGCTGTGCTCGTTGCAGGAGTATGTGTGTTCTGTATAGTGCTTATATGTGCGTCGGTCTTTGTTTCGATAGGCGTGATCCGTAAGAAGGAGTATTAGGTGCTGCGGTCATGTACGGGAAAAGATATGCTGGTCAGGCTCTTGGCTTACTGTGAAAAATGCGTTATAATAAGAATGTTATTCTGATAACAGAAATGTTCTGTAAGTCTTAAGGAGATCAAGATGGATGCATATACAAGTTTTGCAGAAGTTTATGACACTTTTATGGACAATGTGCCATACGAGGAGTGGGCAGATTATCTGCAGAAATTATTAAGTGAATACGGGATCAATGACGGCTTGCTGCTGGACCTTGGCTGCGGGACAGGCAGCATGACAGAAGCACTGGCAAAGCGTGGGTATGATATGATCGGCGTGGATCATTCGGGAGAGATGTTGGATATCGCGATGGAGAAACTTAAAAAGAGTGGATATGATATCCTTTACCTGCAACAGGATATGCGGGAATTTGAACTCTATGGCACTGTGAAAGCGGTAGTGAGTGTCTGTGATTCCGTGAACTATATTACGGAAGAGGGGGAACTTACAGAGGTATTTCGGCTGGTCAATAATTACCTGGATCCGGGCGGCATCTTTCTCTTTGATTTTAATACAGAGTATAAATACAGGGAGATTCTGGGAGAGCAGGTCATCGCTGAGGACAGGGAAGACAGTAGTTTTATATGGGACAACTACTATTATGAAGAAGAGAAGATCAATGAATATGAATTGACGTTATTTATCCGGGATACGGCAGATAAGGACTTGTATCGAAAATATCAGGAGACACATTTTCAGAGGGCGTATACACTTGAAGAGATGCAGGAAATGATCGAATGTTCGGGGCTTACTTTTGTGACTGCTTATGACGCCTATACGAGAAAAATGCCGACAGAGCGCAGTGAAAGAATCTGTGTGGTGGCAAGAGAGAAGGGGAAATAACATGAAAGACTATATAGTAAGAGCGACGGCGGCAAATGGGCAGGTGCGGGCATTTGCTGCGACAACGAGGGAATTGACAGAGACAGCGAGGCAACATCACAATACAAGCCCGGTAGCGACAGCAGCCCTTGGGAGACTTCTGACGGCAGGAGCCATGATGGGAAGCATGATGAAAAATGATACGGACATGCTGACACTTCAGATCCGTAGTGGCGGGCCGCTGGCGGGGATCACGGTGACAGCCGACAGCCACGCCAATGTGAAGGGATATGTGTTAAATCCTGACGTAATGCTCCCGCCAAAGAACGGGAAACTGGATGTAGGGGGAGCCGTTGGCGTCGGACTCTTACAGGTGATCAAGGACATGGGATTGAAGGAACCGTATTCTGGTCAGACTGTTCTTGTAAGCAGCGAGATCGCGGAAGATCTGACGTATTATTTTGCCAATTCCGAGCAGGTGCCGTCTTCCGTAGGGCTTGGAGTATTGATGGAGAAAGATAACACCGTAAAATGTGCGGGTGGGTTTATCATTCAACTGATGCCTTTTGCGGAGGAGAAGACCATCAGTCAGCTGGAAGAGAACCTGAAAAAGGTAACGTCCGTTACATCATTACTGGATCAGGGGTATACGCCGGAGAAACTTCTGGAGGTTCTTCTTGGGAATCTTGGACTTGAGATCACAGATACGATGGAGACGAGATTTTACTGTAATTGTACCAAAGAGCGTGTGGAGCAGGCGGTTGCCAGTATCGGAAGAAAAGAGATACAGGAAATGATCGAGGAAGGAAAGGATATTGAGGTAAAATGTCATTTCTGTAATACTGCGTATCAGTATAGTGTTGAAGATCTGAAAGAAATTATGAAAAGAAGCAGATAAAGCAGGCAGGAGGAACTTATGAAACATGGATTCATAAAAGTGGCGGCAGTCACACCGGATATCCGGGTGGCTGATGTGTATTACAATACAGACCAGATCTGTCAGAAGATTGATGAGACGGTCGAAAACGGGGCAAAGATCATCGTATTTCCCGAATTGTGTATTACGGGATATACCTGTGGGGATCTCTTTACACAGGATATATTGCTTGAGAAAGCAAGAGAAGGTCTTTATAAGATCGCAGAATATACGAAGGGGAAACGGGTTCTTATTTTTGTAGGAGCGCCTTTGGCTGTGGACGGAGAATTGTATAATGTGGCGGCGGCTATCAACGATGGGAAGATCATCGGACTGACGACCAAGAGTTTTCTCCCCAATTACGGAGAATTTTATGAGATGCGCCAGTTCTACCAGGGACCGGAAGAAGCACGGGAGATCCTGTTCCATGGAGAGAAAGTGTTCTTTGGACCGAATCTTCTCTTTGTGGCAAATGAGATGGAGACACTGGTTGTTTCCGCAGAGATCTGTGAAGATGTGTGGTCTCCGATCCCTCCAAGCATTCGTGCGGCGAGAGAGGGAGCGGTTATCATCGCAAACTGTTCCGCCAGTGATGAGAAGGTTGGAAAAGATACAGGAAGAAGAGGGCTCATAAGCGGTCATTCTTCGAAATTGATCTGCGGATATATTTACGCCAATGCAGGGGAGGGAGAGTCGACGACAGACCTTGTATTTGGCGGTCATAATATCATTGCCGAACGTGGAAATGTACTGGCAGAAGGAAAACATTTTGAAAATGGTGTGATCTACTCAGAGTTTGATATACAGAGGATCAATAGTGAGAGACGTAAAAATACGACATTCCAATGTCTGAAGAAGAGAACGCTTCCACAGATCTCTTTTTCCATTCTTATGGAGGAGACAGAACTTACAAGAGAATTCTCTTCCCGCCCATTTGTACCTGCTGGTGAGAAAGAACAGGAAGAACGATGGCAGGAGATCCTGATGATACAGGCGATGGGACTGAAAAAACGTCTGGAGCATACCCACTGTAAGCATGCAGTCGTAGGTATCTCCGGCGGACTTGATTCTACGCTGGCGCTTTTAGTGACTGCCAGAGCATTCGACTTTCTGGAGCTTGACAGAAAAGGGATCATTGCAGTGACGATGCCGTGTTTTGGAACGACGGACAGGACCTACCAGAATGCCTGTAAGATGTCATTGAAACTGGGAGCAGACTTACGCGAAGTGAAAATTGCAGACGCAGTGCTGAAGCATTTTGAGGATATCGGGCATGACCCGGCAGATCACAGTGTTACGTTTGAAAATGCACAGGCGAGAGAACGTACACAGGTCTTAATGGATATTGCAAATCAGGTAAATGGCATGGTGATCGGTACAGGTGATATGTCAGAACTTGCCCTTGGGTGGGCGACATACAACGGCGATCACATGTCCATGTATGGGGTAAATAGTTCTGTGCCGAAGACAATTGTGAGATATCTGGTGCGCTATTATGCTGATACCTGTGAAGATGCGGAATTACGGGATATCCTCTATGATGTGCTGGATACTCCGGTAAGCCCGGAACTTCTGCCGCCAAAGGATGGGGAGATTGCCCAGAAGACCGAAGATCTGGTAGGACCTTATGAACTTCATGATTTCTTCCTTTATTACATGGTAAGAGCCGCATATTCACCGGGAAAGATCTATCGGATCGCAAAACGCGCCTTTGCAGGAGAATACGATAATGCCACCATTTACAAATGGCTTCGCACATTCTACTGGAGGTTCTTCAGTCAGCAGTTTAAGCGTTCCTGTATGCCGGACGGTCCAAAGGTAGGAAGCGTGGCTCTGTCACCAAGAGGAGATTTAAGAATGCCAAGCGACGCCAGCCCAGCAGTGTGGATGGAAGAGTTGGATCAGATTGAAATTTAGTTCATTAAAAATTATTTAGAAACTTACAAGAAAGCCCACAGATCTATCATTACAATGCAAGACCGTTCCGCTTTACCTCATCTCTTTGAATCATTGTAATGGCTTCTGATATGCTCGTTCATTGGAACTCACATATAGAAACCTGACAATGATTTCAAAGGATATTCGGAACGTTCTCACTTAAAATCTTGCTCATGTAATGATAGATCTGCGGGCTTTTGCTCTACGCTTCTAATATATTTCTTATTGTACAAAATAAGGCATACTAAAGTAAATAAACGATTCCCACCCGTAACAGAATCCGAAACAGTTGGTGCAGGGAATGAACCATGAAGAACTTTTTTCACGATCAGACTCTGTCAAAAAATACATTTTTCCCTGCAATACTTAGTGGAATTCCCTGCCAGAGTACATCTCCATAACCGTAATCCATCTCCATTGCGGCTTGTCCCACTGAGAACATAACACGATTGTCAACGCGGAGGTCTGCGGCAATTGCGCATGCGGAACCAATCGCAATTCCAAGATCCATAGCAACCATAAAACATGCACCTTTGGCATTCATACAGCCTTTACAATCTGCATATCCACAAAAGCCACAATTCTGTACGCCACGATATGTTTTTCTTGTCCCTATCAGCACCACTGCCTGCGCTTTTCGCAGATTTTCAGAATCTCGTTTAAACCATTTATTTTTTCCCTCTCCCCAGTCTCTAAGTCCGATTTCTTCCATCTTATCTGCAAGTGCATCTTTTTCCTCACCAGTTAAAACTAATGTAAGGATTTCATCAATTCCTTTTGCTTTTGGCGCGGTTCTTGCGGCGGTGCACATCTGCGCAGCCACCTGCAGTAATGCCTGTTTTTCCATTTCTTTACTTTGATACAACATAATAAGCCCTCCTTTTTTCGTGTATGTACACTAATTGTCTTATATAAAAAGTCCGCTTTGTGCAGACTCTTTATTACTCTGATAATTTTGCTAAAATTCGCTCAAAATCTTCCAGGTCTTCCGCTCCTATCCGGTTCTGAACTTCTTCTTGTACATGACGCCATACATCATTCGCTTGTTTAAGAAGCGTTTCTCCTTTTCCAGTAACTATGATCTTACGATTTCTGGCATCTTTAGAAGAAATATCTTCAATCCAGCCCTTCTGGAACAATGGCTTTAAAGTACGGACAACTGTAGTGCGCTCTAAGTCAATATATGCAGCCAGGTCACTGACACTACAAGGTCCCAGATCTTTGATATTACTTAGAAGAGAATATTGCGTCACCGAAATGTCTAATGAACGCAACTGACTATCATATAACGTTGTCATAAAATTTGCTGCTCTTCGAAGTTGAATGCAGTAACATGAAAAATTTTTTTTAGTCATCAGCCTTTTCCTTTCGTGTATATACACTATAACTCATAACCAAATAATTATCAATACAAATTTTAAGTTTTACGATACTAAATTCATATTTGATAGGCATCCAACCACTATTCCGTAGCAACAGCGAGTTGCTTGTCAAAATCCTGTTTTGAAACTATAATAAAACAAATATTTTTTAGGAGGGATGGACATGGAAATACAAGATATTCTTAAAAATTTACGCGAGAAAAACAATCTTACACAAGAACAATTAGCAGAGCGTGTGCAAGTTACCCGACAGGCGGTCAGTCGATGGGAAACAGGCGAAACGCAGCCAAATACAGATACCTTGAAACTGTTATCACGAATTTTTGATGTGTCAATCAATACGCTCCTGGGTTCTCCACGGCAACTTGTTTGTCAGTGTTGCGGGATGCCATTGAATGAAGATGGTCTAATTAGCCGTGAACCAGATGGAAGCTATAACGAGGACTATTGTAAATGGTGTTATACTGATGGGAAATTTGCTTATCAATCCAAGGAATCTTTGTTGGATTATCTGGTTGCGAATATGCCAAATCCCGATAACACAGATGAAGAAACCAGACGCATTCAATTTGACACGTACCTTTCACAGTTAAAACACTGGAAATGACTTTATTTCTACAGGTTCTCGCTTATAACAAAATTTTTTACACTTCTTTTACTTCTTTATCTCACATGAGCAAAGGCTAAGGAAATGTTGCTGGTAGAAGAAGTTGATAACAAAGATTTACAGTAAATCGGCCAGTGAGAAGGAGCGTTTCTTATGCTCCTTCCCACTGGCCTTTTATTGCACTAAATTTCCATTTATTATACGAACTTTATAATTGAATCCCTTTAAACAGGTCCCCAAGGCTTGTGCCGATATTTTCAGCCTTTGGGATCTCAACTTTTTCTTCCGGTTCTTCAGGAATTTCTTCAAGAGCCTTCATACTGAGGCTGATCTTGCCGTCTTTTATACCGATGATCTTCACAGATACTTCGTCGCCTGTATGCAGTACGTCAGCTGGAGATTTTACACGTTTCTGGCTGATCTGGGATATATGTACCAGACCGGACAGACCGTTTTCCAGACGGACGAAAGCGCCGTAGTTCTGTAATGTCTCTACAGTTCCTGTCATGACAGTTCCGACTTTGATGTTTTCCATTTTTTCTGCCAGAGCCTGTTTTTCTTTTTCCTTGAGGATCTCGCGTGCGGACAGGATCAGGCGGTTGTTTGCCTGGTCTACATCGATGACGCGAACTTCGATGTCTTTGAGGAGATAGGACTCCAGATCTTCAATATAAGATAAGGATAATTTTGATGCCGGAATGAATCCGCGCAGTCCTTCTATCATAGCGATCGCGCCGCCGTTTACGATGCCTTCTACTTTTACGGCAAGGACTGTCTTCTTATCCATGTAATCCTGTACGACATTCCATGGATTTGCATCATCGAAATGTTCTTCTAAATCTGCCATTGTCAGTTCTTTTTCAGCAGTTTCTCCGGAAGCAGCTGTCTGTAATAATTCTTCACTCATTATATGATTCCTTTCTGTCTCTGATGAATAATAAATATGAAATAAAATAGTAGTAAATTTAAAATCAGTATATCATAAAAGAAGCCGTTGTGGGGAGAAAATGTAAAACTTTCTGAGATTAAGGTTGGCGAAAGTGAAAAAAAATGTTAATCTATATCCTATAGGATATATTTGAGGTGGCGTAGATTTATGGAAAAAGATGTAAGAAAAGTGTATGTGGTAGGGCATAAGAACCCGGATACAGATTCTATTTGTTCGGCGATCGCTTATGCAGCACTTAAACATAGAATCACGGGGAATGAATACGAGGCGAGAAGAGCGGGTCAGATCAATGAGGAGACAGCATACGTGCTGAAGCGTTTTAAGGCAGAGCCGCCCAGGCTTCTTACCAATGTAAAACTCCAGGTGAAGGATCTGGATATTCATAAGATCGAAGGGATTGACGAGGAACTCTCCATTAAGGACGCCTGGGAGAAGATGGGAGAATACCATGTAAAGACGATGCCCGTTGTAAAGGACGAGGAACTGCTGGGTGTTATTTCCACAGGCGATATTGCCAAGTCATACATGGACGTGCATGACAATCATATCTTGTCTGAGGCGAGAACCCCATATAAGAATATCTTGAAAGTGTTAGACGGCGTCATGGTCATCGGGGATGAGAATGGAAAGTTTACGAAGGGGAAAGTGACTATCGGAGCGTCGAACACGGCGCTTATGGAAGAATTTATCAACAGGGATGATCTGGTGATCGTGGGAAACCGCTATGAATCTCAGGCGTGTGCCATTGATATTGACGTCAAGTGCCTGGTTGTATGTCTTGATGCGAAGATCCCGGAGGAACTGGTCGCAAAGGCAGAAGAGCAGGGGATGGTGATCATTCGGACGCCTTACGATACATTTACGGCGGTACGTCTCATTAACCAGAGTATTCCGGTAAGGTATTTTATGAGCAAAGGACCTCTGGTCACGTTCCAGATGAGCGATTATGTAGATGATATCAAGGAAATCATGACAAAGAATAAATTTCGTGATTTCCCGGTGCTCGACAGGCATGGAAGGCTGCAGGGATTTATTTCCAGACGTCGTTTCATGAATTCCAGCAAGAAGAGAGTGATCTTGTTGGATCATAATGAGAAGTCTCAGGCAGTAGATGGTATCGGAGAGGCAGAGATCATTGAGATCATCGATCATCACAGACTCGGAAATATCGAGACGTTAAGCCCGGTGTTTTTCCGAAATCAACCGGTGGGCTGCACGGCAACGATCGTTTCGCAGATGTATGAGGAAGCGGGAGTTAAGATGACGAAGAAGATCGCAGGCTTGCTGTGTTCTGCGATCATTTCAGACACACTCCTTTTCCGGTCTCCGACCTGTACGGCGCTGGATGAGCAGACCGCGCAGAAACTGGCGGATAAGGCAGGGATCAAACTGGAGAAGATGGCGCGTGATATGTTCAATGCAGGCAGCAACCTGAAAGGAAAGAGCGCGGAAGAGATCTGTTTCCAGGATTTCAAACAGTTTACGGTAAGTGGTACGACATTTGGCGTAGGACAGATCAATTCCATGAATAAAGAAGAACTGCTGAAGATCAAGGAAAAACTTTCTGGTTATCTTCCGAAAGTTCTGGAGAAAAATAATCTACATATCGTGTATTTCATGCTGACAGATATTCTGGATGAAAGTACAGAACTTCTGTGTGAAGGCATCGGTTCCAAAGCGCCGATCGTAGATGCGTTTGACATACCGGAAGGTACAGACAAGGTGATCTTAAGAGGCGTGGTATCAAGAAAGAAACAACTGATACCGGCGCTTGTGGCGGCATTACAGCAGTAAGAGATGAGGATATAACGAAGAAGAGAGAGGAGAGGGAGGGGAGAAGATCGCCTCCCGTTTCTAATATGGGAAAAGAAGTATGGAAAGCCGGTAATATGCTCTATCCGCTTCCGGCGGTGATGGTGAGTACGGCAGATCAGAAAGGAAATGACAATATTATCACAGTGGCGTGGACAGGGACGGTATGTACGAATCCTGCGATGCTTTATATTTCCGTGCGGCCACAGCGATATTCGTATGCCCTGCTTAGAGACAGCGGAGAATTTGTGGTAAACCTTACAACGGAAAAACTTGCCCGTGTGACGGACTGGTGCGGTGTGCGTTCGGGGCGTGATGTGGACAAATGGAAGGAGACAGGGCTTACAAGAGGAAAGGCTGAGAAACTAAAGTTTGCCCCGGTGATCGCAGAGTGCCCGGTCAATATCGAATGTCAGGTAAGAGAAGTAAAGGAACTGGGCTCGCATCACATGTTCCTGGCAGAAGTTCTGGCAGTGCAGGCAGACGAAAAGTATATGAAAGAGAATGGGAAATTTGAGTTAAATGACGCGGGGCTTCTGGCATATTCTCATGGTCAGTATTTTACCATGGGGAAAGAACTTGGACGGTTTGGCTACAGTGTGAAGAAGGCTGCGAAGAGGCAGAAGAAACAGAAATAAAGACCCGTGAAATGTAATCCCCATCAGGAATTACATTTCACGGGTCTTATCTTTCCCTTAACTCTCTAAAGGATGTATCTTCAGACGGTAGATCCGCTTAAGAAGAATCGATGACATGGTAAGGGAGAACACCTCGGCAATGGGGAATGACCACCATACCATGGACAGTCCGAACAGGACAGCAAATATGTATGCTACCGGCAGAAGTACGACTAACTGCCTTACGGCCGATACCATCAGGCTATAGACGCCATTTCCAAGCGCCTGGAAGATAGAACCTGCGATAATACAGAATCCGGCAACCGGGAAACTGATAGAGATGATCCGAAGAGCCGGAACTCCGATGGAAAGCATGTGCTCGGATGCATCGAACAGGTTCTTAAGCAGGAACCCCGGAGCAAACTGGAAGATGAAAAATCCGACGATCATGATAGATACGGATATCATGATACTAAGTTTCGCTGTCTGGGTAATCCGTTTCTTATTCCGTGCACCATAGTTGTAGGCAATGATCGGGATCATTCCGTTGTTCATACCGAAGATTGGCATGAAGATAAAACTCTGAAGTTTAAAGTATATGCCGAATACTGCTGCAGCGGTAGAAGAGAACATGAGCAGGATCTTGTTCATTCCAAATGTCATGACAGAACCGATGGACTGCATGATGATGGAAGGAAGCCCGACCTTGTAGATAACGAGAATCGTTCTCTTGTGCGGGCGAAAATGCCGGAGGCTCATATTGATCTCTTTGTTCTTTGTATGGTTGAAATAGAGAGAGAGGCTTACAGCTATGACCTGACCGGTGATGGTGGCAATTGCCGCCCCTGCAACTTCAAGCCTGGGGAAACCGAACAGTCCGAAGATCATGATCGGATCCAGTATAATGTTGATGATGGCTCCAAGCCCCTGTGTGATCATATTGTAAAAGGTCCGTCCAGTAGACTGAAGAAGCCGTTCCAATGTGATCTGCAAGAAGATACCGGCGCAGAATATAGTGATGATGGACATATACTGTGTCCCATACGCTACGATCACCGGGTTATCTGTCTGAAGTGTAAAGAACAGCCGGGAACCCAGCGCACCGAACACTGCGAAGATGATACAGCTTATGATCGTAAGGAACAGGCCATTCCTGGCTGCCCGGTTGGCGCCTTCGTAATCTTTCTCTCCTAAATTCCTTGAAAGCAGGGCGTTGATACCAACTCCGGTACCTGACGCGATGGAGATCATCAGAGACTGTATGGGGAACGCAAGAGACACTGCGGTCAGCGCATCTTCACTTAATTTGGCGACGAACATACTGTCCACGATATTGTAAAGCGCCTGGACAAGCATGGAAATCATCATGGGCAGGGACATACTGATCAATAATTTAGAAACGGGCATCGTGCCCATTTTATTTTCCTGTATTTCTGACATATTATACCTCCTAAGTGCAAGGGCTATTATAACATTGATTTTTTTAAATTGCAACGTACCACATACATAAAAAGATGACGGCATATATATGAAGGAAATGAAGGGTGCAAGGATGCGGGTATGGAGAAGCAAACAGTGAGTGTGAGAAAGCAATATTATTATATAAAATTGTTGTGCGGGATCCTGGTGATATGTAGTCTGCTCGGAAGGAAGACTCCGCACACGGAGGTGTCGGCGGAAGTAAAAGAAGCGCCGAAGATCGCGATCACGTTTGATGACGGACCAAAAGAAGGGAGCACCGGGAGGCTTCTTGACGGTCTGAAAGAGCGGGATGTGAAAGCCACATTTTTCCTGATCGGGAAATATGCGGAAGATAATCCGGAATTAGTAAAGCGTATTTATGACGAAGGGCATACCATCGGAAACCATACATACAGCCATGTGGATATCACGCGGCTGTCAGATGAGGAGGCGGCAGAAGAACTACATAAGACCGATGAGGTGGTCTATGAGATCACCGGAGAGCATATACGTTATGTGCGGCCTCCATTTGGTATATGGCAGAAGGATCTGGAACTTGATATGGAAGTACTACCTATAATGTGGAGCATTGATCCTTTGGATTGGACAACGGAAAATGTAGACGAAATTGTGAACAAGGTAGTGACGGACGCAGAGGAAAATGGTATTATCTTATTACATGACTGTTACGGATCATCGGTGGACGCCGCTCTTCGGATCATAGATATCCTGGAAAAGGAAGGGTATGAATTTGTGACGGTTGACGAGTTGATCTTAGATTAAACAGACAGAAATGCGATAGATAAGAGGAATGCCCTATGAGCCATGAATTTGCAAGAACAGAATTATTAATAGGAAAAGAAGGACTTGAGACTCTGAGACGCACAAGTGTCGCTGTATTTGGCGTGGGCGGTGTGGGATCTCATTGCATTGAGGCGCTGGCAAGGTGCGGGATCGGGAAATTGATCCTGACAGATAATGATACGGTGTCCCTTACGAATATCAACCGCCAGTCGATCGCTTACCACAGCACCGTGGGAAGGGATAAGACAGAAGTGATGAAGGAAAGGATCGCAGACATCAGCCCGGGAACCAAAGTGGTGACACATCATACATTTGTCCTGCCGGAAAATGTAGATGAGATCCTGGCGGAACGCCCGGATTATATTATCGACGCGATTGACACTGTGACAGCAAAGATCGCACTTGTATGCCGGGCAGAAGAGTTGGGGATTCCCATACTCAGCTGCATGGGGACGGGGAATAAACTTCACGGGGAATTATTTGAGATCGCAGACATCAGCAAAACGTCTGTGTGCCCTCTTTGCAAGGTGATGCGAAAAGAATTAAGAGAAAGAGGGATCCGGCATCTGAAGGTATTATATTCCAGAGAGAGGCCAATGGATATATCAGCGCGTGATACGGGCGAGGAAAAGGGAGCAAGGAAAAGCCTGCCGGGAAGCATTGCTTTTGTGCCGCCGGTAGCCGGACTTCTGCTTGCCGGAGAGGCAGTACGGGATATATTGGAAAAGGGGAAAGAGGAATATGGATCTATTTGAATATGCGAGAGAGAAGAATATGGAGAAGGAGTCGCCGCTTGCATCAAGGCTTCGCCCTACAACACTGGAAGAAGTCGTGGGACAACAGCATATCATCGGAAAGGATAAGCTCCTTTACCGTGCGATCAAGGCGGACAAGTTAAGTTCGATCATTTTCTATGGGCCTCCGGGAACGGGAAAGACAACCCTTGCCAAAGTGATCGCGCACACTACCAGTGCGGAATTTACCCAGATCAATGCGACCGTAGCAGGGAAGAAGGATATGGAAGAGGTCGTGGAAAAGGCGAAGGAGATCTTTGCCATGTACCAGAGGAAGACCATTCTGTTCGTGGATGAGATACACAGGTTTAATAAGGGGCAGCAGGATTATCTGCTGCCGTTTGTGGAAGACGGAACGGTGATCTTGATCGGCGCGACCACGGAGAACCCGTATTTTGAAGTGAACGGGGCGTTGATCTCCCGCTCCAGCATCTTTGAACTGCAGCCGCTTTCCAAAGAGGATATCCAGATACTTCTTAAGCGGGCAGTGTACGATATGGAAAAAGGAATGGGAAGTTACGGGGCGGTCATCGAGGCAGACGCGCTTGACTTTCTTGCAGATATTGCGGGTGGAGATGCAAGAAATGCGTTAAATGCCATTGAACTTGGGATACTTACTACAGAGCGGAGTGTGGACGGCAAGATCCATATTACGCTCGATGTGGCGGAAGAGTGTATTCAGAAAAGGGTTGTCCGTTATGACAAGACCGGAGATAACCATTATGATACCATCTCTGCATTTATCAAGAGTATGCGAGGCTCTGACCCAGACGCTGCCGTGTATTATCTTGCCAAGATGCTCTATGCAGGAGAGGACATCAAGTTTATTGCCAGGAGGATCATGATCTGCGCATCGGAAGATGTGGGAAATGCAGACCCTATGGCGCTCACGGTAGCGGTATCGGCTGCCCAGGCAGTGGAGAGAGTCGGTATGCCGGAGGCGCAGATCATTTTGTCCCAGGCGGTACTCTATGTGGCGTCTGCACCAAAGAGCAACTCGGCAGTCAACGCGATCAGTGCGGCGATGGAAAATGTAGGACGATATAAGACGACGGTTCCGTCCCATTTGCAGGACTCTCATTACAGAGGTTCTAAGAATCTGGGACATGGCATCGGGTATCAGTATGCGCACGACTATCCGCATCATTATGTGGAACAACAGTATATGCCGGATGAGATATTGGGAACGACTTTTTATGAGCCGTCGGATCATGGAAAAGAGAAAGAGATCAAAGAATGGCTTCGATATATCCGCGAGGATCGAGGGTAAAGAAGGCGGATCTGGTTCCGCCTTTGTTTTTATGGTCTGACCCTTATTTCATAAATTTATCAATCGCCTGATTTAATTTTTCAATGGCTTCGGTGTCGTGTTCTTCTACGGCTTCCACAATGCAGTGGTTCAGATGGTTTTTGAGAACTACTTTTCCTGTGTTATTGATCGCGGAGCGGATCGCTGCAAGCTGAATCAGTACATCACTGCAGTCGGCGTCCTGGTCTACCATCCGCCTGACCGCTTCCAGATGTCCGATTGCCTTGGAGAGACGGTTTATGACAGCCTTCTTTTCCTGCTGGCTGTGGATATGTCCATGAGTGTGAGTGTGAGTATGAGTATGAGTATGCGTATGCGTATGTGTATGGTCCAATATGTTCACCTTCTTATGATCAATGTGATTTTTATTTATT
>CAYOSJ010000002.1:0-55888 GCA_964406595.1 uncultured Dorea sp. | reverse complement strand
ATCTTCAAAACTTCCGTTTACCATGTTTCCTACAAGGAAAAATCCTGTACCATCGATCATACAGTCCAGATTTTCCGCTGATGGAGCCATCGCTCCAGTTCCAAATGTAGAGATAATGGAACCTGTGGTTACTCCGTAACCTACCTGAGAAGCATTACGGCCTCCGGCGCCTCCTGCAAGATCACTTCCTGCAGAACCATTAATAGAATTCGCATACACAGAATCCAGGAAGTTGAAACTGGACGCCTTGAATCCCCATGTATTTACGTTTGCGATATTATTACCGATTACATCCATTTTTGACTGATGTGTACGGAGTCCTGAGACTCCTGCTATCATTGATCTGACCATTTTTCTTCAATTCCTTTCTTTTACGACGAACACTGCCCCGCCTCCGCAAGTCACACGGAAGCAAAACCTCCATAAATGGTCCGGCTTACATTAAAACAGCGCTGTCAATATTTGTAAAAATGTTTTCTTTCATTTCCTGTCCTGACATTGTTGTGATTACTACATTGTTAGGTACATTTACGATAAATGCTCCCTTCTCTCCGATTACAACAACATCTCTCGCGCCCTTTGCCCTTGCTCTTTGCACCGCTTCATTCAGATTCTGCATCAGGTTCTCGTTCATCTCGATGCCTCTCTCCTGCACACGCTGAACCGCATGTTTGGAAAACTGCACCTGCTGCTTCTCTGTCTCCTGCTGCAGAAGTTGCCCGAACTGCAGACCCTGCGTCTTCCCTGACTGTTTCTGCAATGTGGCGTGCTGAAGTTTTAAGGCCTGGGCGTTTGTAATACGGCTAATGTTATTCATTATGCTGCACCGCCTTTTTCTCCCTCCTCGGGTACCTCGCCTACACTCATGATCTGAGACAGGCTGTATTTCTTCCCATTCACATATACGGACTGTGCTCCTGTAAGGTCTACGCCGGTTACAACTCCTTTTTCTTCGCCTATAACTTTCCCGTCGTCATCAAGGGTTGCTACGGTCACTTCCTTTCCAAGAAGTCCTGTAGAATAACTTGTCAATGTCACCTGTGAAAGATTATTTGTGACTGTTGCAAAATTAGCAACTGCATTGGAAACCTGCGACATCGCGTTCATCGTTGCCATCTGCGTCATCTGTGACATCATCTCACTATTGCTCATCGGGTTCGTCATATCCTGATACTGAAGCTGCGCCGCCAGAAGCTGCCAGAAATCATCCATGCTCATCTGACTGTTATCAGCAACTGCACTTGTCTGAGTTGCCAGCAATTCATTATACAGATTACTTGAACCGCTTACTCCATCTACTGCCATATCTTTCCTTTCCTCCTAACCCACAAGTCCTAACCTTAGTCTCTGTAAAAACTGTCCACTTGTGTCTGTACTTTGTTTTCTCTGTTCTTCTCTCTGTCTGTCCTGCTCGGATTGTCTTCTGTCTTCTCCATGATCCTTGTCATTCTGCTGCAGGTAGTCTGTTTCCTTCTTCTCCACGACAACGGTCGTCTCTTCGCCGAGATTACGCTCCATCACAGCGCCAAGTTCTCTTGCATTCTTTGCAAGCATATCCATCGTCTTCTGTTCGGAACAGGCGATAGAGATCATCGTATTGCCACGCTCATAGAGTACCTTGATCGCGATCTTCCCAAGATGTTCAGGTTCGATCTGAATCTCAAATTCTCTCACACCGGCGGAAACTTTCTCCACGATATTCTCTGGAAGTTTCTCCAGGATCTCTTCCGGGCTCGTAACATTCATTTTCTCTGTATGTACGAACTCTGTCTTATCTGCGAAAACAGAATGTGTAACCGGAGCATTCTCATGCACCTGCGCGCCGGCATATTCTGCCTGCATTTCTTTCGGCTGCTCTGTGTCAGCGGCGTCCTCCTTTGTCATAGAATCTTTGTTCTCTTTTACCGGAATCACCTCTTCTGAAACAGACTCCTTTACGAGCGGCTCTGACACTGTGATCTGTTCTTTTTCAAGACCATCCACAGATATGGCTTTTTCTTCTGTGGCACCTTCTTCCGGTATCCCGGTTTCCGGCTGTAAGAAAACGGCTGCGCCTTCTTCTGTTACAATACCTGTGTTCTCTGCCACATCTTCTGTCAATGCTTCCACAGAAACGCCCTCCATGGACACTTCCATGACCGGTACCAGATTCTCTTCCACTGGCGCTTCCGGATTCTGCAGACCATACATCAACTGTGCCACCTGCATTCCAAGCAACTGCTCGTCTGCTTTTTCTTTCTCCGGCTTGATGGATTCTTCTGATCTTCCGTCTTCTTTGTCCGGCCTGATCTCTTTCTTTCCTTCAGATCTGTCCTTTAGAAAATTCTTAAAGGCATCTCCGGTTTCTTTTGTATCCTTCGCCGGTGCTTCCTTACTGCCCACATAACCGACAAATTCTGCTCCTCGTACTTGCATTTGTCCCATTGGCTTTTCCTCCTTTCTTTTTATGATAATATATAGTAAACTGCTATGCAGTATTACCCATTTAATTTTGCCATGGCATTTTTCGTAGAAACGAATTCTTCAATAAATAATTCTTCCTGTTTCTGTATCTGCTTATTATATTCTTCTACCTTATGTTCCCTTAACTTGTCAATGGAAGAAGTCTCTTTCTTCGCTTCGATCACCTGCTGCTTTTTCTCTTCTTCCTTCTCCTTTAAGAAAACCAGTTCCTGCCTTTTATTCTCTATACGGATCCTGAGGGCTTCCATGTAATTTTCATAAGTGCTTATATCTCTTACCCTGGTACCCTCCCGTCGGATCTGATCCAGCCTCTTTCCACAGGAAAACCTTTCCTCCAAAAGCCTGTCTATCTCCTCTTCGCATTCCCTGACCTTAAGAAGCGCCCGGGCATGTTCCCCTTTCAGGTTTTCCAGGATCTGTTCTTTATAACTTAATACTGTATCCAATGAAAAAAAGAATTTCTTCATCTTCTATCCCCTCACTTTATTCAGCAAGAATACGACGCATCTTCTCGATGATCTCTTCCTGCGAAAAATTTTCTCCGATCCCCTGCATCAGGAATTCATTTACCTTATCGATCTTGGAGATCGCAAAATCAAGTTTCGGATTGGTTCCTGCTTTGTATGCGCCAATGGCTATCAGATCTTCATTCTTTTCATATATGCTCAGGATATCTCTGATCTTTGACGCCAGTTCCTTGTGCTTCTCTTCTGCGATATTTGCCATAAGACGGGAAATGCTCGCATTAATGTCGATCGCCGGGAAATGATTCTGGTTCGCCAGCTTTCGGCTGAGGACGATATGTCCGTCAAGGATACCTCGCACAGTATCTGCCACCGGCTCATTCGTATCATCTCCTTCTACAAGTACCGTGTAGATACCTGTAATGGATCCTTTTTCAAACTTTCCGCTTCGTTCCAGAAGTTTCGGGAACTCTGCATAGATGGAAGGGGTGTATCCTCTTGCAACCGGCGGCTCTCCGATCGCAAGCCCGATCTCTCTTTGCGCCATCGCAAATCGCGTAAGAGAATCCATCATCAAAAGGACGTCCTTCCCCTGATCTTTAAAATATTCTGCGATCGTAGTCGCTACAAGCGGGCATTTCATACGGAGCATGGCGGGCTGATCGGAAGTTGCCACAACAAGCACACTTTTTTTCATTCCCTCCGGTCCTAAGTCTTTCTCAATAAACTCTCTTACCTCACGCCCACGCTCTCCCACAAGCGCGATCACGTTGATATCTGCCTTTACATTTTTTGCGATCATACCAAGAAGCGTACTCTTTCCAACTCCACTTCCTGCAAATATCCCGATTCGCTGTCCTTTCCCTACCGTATTGAGTCCGTCAATGGCCTTGATCCCAAATTCCAGACTATCTGTGATCGGCGGGCGGGACAAAGGATTAATATATGTATTTTCCACATAATAGTATCTGGAGGACTCAAATTCTCCCAGACCATCGATCGGCCTTCCTGTCGCATCGATCACTCTTCCCCGGAGGAACTCCCCTACCGGTATCTTCAGACGGCGTCTCGTATTTCGCACGAAACTTCCCGCTGAAACTCCACTCATATTATCATAAGCCATTAGCTGGATCTTGTCATCTTTAAAACCTACCACCTCTACCGGTATCTGCTTATGCTGATCCTCATTATAGATCATGGCAATATCACCGATACTGGCTCTGTTCCCCGACGATTCCATCGCCATTCCCACAATATTTTCAACTTTTCCTATATGGCTCATCGTCTCGGCATTTTGAATCAGACCCGGCAGTTTTGAAAACATGTTTTTCTCCTTGGCTATACCCTCGCATTATTTATAATATCTTTAATATTTTCAAGTTGTGTTCCCACACTTGCGTCTATGACCTCGTCTGGAAGTTCAATGATACAGGTTCCTTCCTCGGAGTTGTCCATTGTTATGATCTTCAGATTATCGGACAGTTTGGAAAGTCTCTCTAAAAACTCTACATCTGCCTCCAGCGAGATCCCGGTGTTGCATTTCGTAATGTATATCTTCGCCCATTGGCGTTTCTTCATCTTATCTGTCGCAGCAAGAATGATTCTTTTGATAATATCTTCGCTGGACTGAAGGCTCGTCTGGATGATCTTCTCTGCCACCGCAAGAGAGATCTTCTTCAGATCATCGACGACTGTCTCCATCATCTTTTCCTTTTCTATGGAAACACTTTTGATCACATCGGCAATATTCGTCTGTAATTCCCGGATCTCTTTATCCAGGATTACTTTGTGTTCTTCGTAAGCGTCTTTTTTGCCTTCTTCATATCCCGATTCTCTGCCTTCCTGATAACCTTGTTCCCGAAGAAGTTCCGCCTGTTCCCTGGCGTCCCTAAGGATCTGTTCCGCTTCTTCCTTCGCCTGTCTGATATACTCTTCCGGCGAAGTCTCCGGTACGACTTCTCTTGCCGGTTCTTCCGGCTCTTCTTCTGCGGCAGTCTCTTCCTCTTTCTCTTTCTTTATCGTGAAACCGGAAAAAAAGTCATAAGGCTGTATCTTCTCTTCCTCTTCCGGCTGTTTCATGATCCTAGGCAATGATCTCATCCTTTCCACTCTTGACTATGATAAGTTCTCCGGCTTCCTCAAGTCTTCTGATCACTCCAACAATTCTCTGCTGTGCCTCTTCCACATCTCTCAGACGTACATTAACTGTAACTTCGAGGTCTGACTGAATACTTTCTGCCATACGGGAGGATACATTTGCAAAGATAAGATCTTTGATATTCTGCTCGGAACCTTTCAATGCATATACAATATCCTTAATGTCACATTCGCGGATAAATCTCTGGATAGACCGGTTGTCCATAGAAACAATATCTTCGAATACAAACATCTTCTTCCTGATCGTATCTGCCAGTTCTTCATCTTCTTTGCCAAGTTCATCGAAGATGTATTTTTCATTTCCTCTATCCATGTGGTTCATGACGTCAGCAATGTAATCGATTCCGCCAATCGTTGTAAAGTCGGTCGTAAGTATATTTTCAAACCGCTTCTTTAAAGAAGACTCTACAACCTTGATCGCATCCGGAGAAGCGCTTTCCATCTTTGCCACGCACTCTACAACCTTGATCTGCTTCTCCTTAGGAAGTTCACAGATCACACTGGCAGCCTGATCCGGTTCCGCATAAGAAAGAACAAGTGCGATCGTCTGCGGTCTCTCATGCTGCAGAAAGGAAAACAAGTTTTTGGCGTTGCTCTTACGGATAAATTCAAAGGGCCTTGTCTTCAGAGACTTTGACAGTTTCTCCAACAACGTCTGCGCCGTGGCTTCACCGAAGGCTTTCTCAAGAACGCTCCTTGCATACTCCATACCTCCGTCCGTGACCACCTTCTGCGTCAGACAGGTCTTATAGAATTCATCCAGTACCTCTTCCATCTCATCGGATGTTATATGTCCCAGTTTCGCAACTTCAATGGTAAGCTGCTCAATCTCTGCCTCACTTAAATGCTTATATATCTTGGACGCTTTTTCTGCGCCAAGAGACACAATGACTGTGGCTGCTTTTTGTTCTGGCGATAATTTACTATTCTCCATTTTCATTACCTCCATTCAGCCAATTCTTCAGGAGCTGTGCTGATATCTCAGGATTCTGTTCTGCAAAATCCCGAATGTTTCTCTTAAGTTCCATTCCTCTGTCGTTCTGCATCTCCTGAAGTTCTTTATTCAGGTCAGGCAAAGGTTCGTATGCCACTTCATTCTCTGCCATCGTCTGAAGTAATTCTTCCTCTTCTTCTTCTCTTTCCTTTTTATTCCTCTTTCTAAGAATGATAAATATGATCAGAAGCGCTAACAGAAGCAGCGCCACAACGCCTCCGCCTATGAGATAAACAGGCCGTACCTGCAACAGTCCTGTTCCCGTCGCTTCCTCCTCTTCCATGTCTTCATAGAATGGAGCACTGGCAACCGCGATCTTCTCTCTCTGGTCTGCTGCCGCAATTCCTGATGCATTTCCGATCAGCGCTAACAACTGTCTCTCTGACAGGTTTCCAAATCCAGTTCCATTAAGAGCCACGGACACAGTAAGGTCTTCCAGCGCTCCGGGAGAGATCTGTCCCTGCTCTTTGATCTGATCAACCAGATACTCTTTGGAGTTGCTCCGGCTGTAAGCGCCTGTGCCGTCTGTATCTCCCTCCGTATTGTACTCTGCCGTGTCTGCATTGGTCTCTGTCCCTGCCACACCGCCTGCCGCTGACGCATTTCCTACGCCTTCGACGTACTCTTCTTCTTTTTCTATAATACCGGTTTTATCTTCTTCATCTATCTTCTCCGGCGTGTTGTAAGTAGTTGTCTCCCGGAGAAGTTGTTCCATATTGATCTTTGCCCTTGCGGAAACCTTTACATTATCTTCACCATAGATCGGTCCCAGCACTCTCATAACCTTCCGGGCGATCTGGTTCTCCACGATCAGTGCGATCTCTTCCGCGTCTGAACTGTCACTGCCGCTGTCCTCTTCCCCGGACATATCATTTCCATTGCCGTCAAACACTGCGACATCTGTCAGTTCCATATTCGGCACACTCTTTGCCACCAGTCGCTGGATAGCGATTGCCTGCTCTTCTGTAGGGGAGCCTCCGTCCTTCATTATGACCGTCGCCGTCGCAGAAGATCTCTGCTCTTCATCACTGCTTAATGCATACTTACTCTGCTCTGCCAGGGCAATGGTGACCTTCGCATCCTTTACTCCGTCAAACAATCGGATCGTAGAGCCTATCCGGTCCTGCAGTTCATACAACAGGTATGTCTTCTTGTCAGAGTCGGTGGTCATCATGGTTGCATTGTTGATAAATGTATCGTATGTAAATCCGCTTTTCGGATAACCCTCCTGCACCAACTTTGCCTTTGTGACATCTACGACATCTTTCTTCACGAGAATGGTGGAACCATCTTCTATCTTATATTCCACGCCTTCCTCCTGAAGCTTCTCGCTAATCTGCTGCGCTTCTTCTGTCCCAAGATCTGAAAACAACACTTCATAAGGCTTGTTATTCAACACAAGGGCTATCACGATCGCTGCGATCAGAAGACCTGCCGCACCGGCAATGATCAGTTTTTTCGTCTTGCTGCCCAGTTTTCCTATATATTCTTTTACCTGTCCTAGTTTTTCCTTCATCGTTCCCAAAGTTCTTTCGTCCTGTCCATATCTATTTTACATTCATATACTTACAGTCCTCTTAACCATAAACGTATCGCTACATTATACATTGATACGCATTAATTCATTATAAGACTCAAGCGCCTTATTCCTAAGTGACACCAGCATGTCTACCGCGATCTGTGCCTCTGCCGCTGCGATCGGAACAGAATGTGCATCTTCGATCTGCCCTGTCGCCAGCAGGTATTGTTTCTTCACCAGATCGTCTTCTGTCAATTTTACATTATCGATCGCTGCATCAAATATTCCTCTGAAAATGGACGTTCCTTCCTGCCCCTTTACCTTTTCCGTACTTCCTGCCATTTCCGCCAGACTCATAGGCTGAATCGGCGTAATAAACATCTCGCTCATCTATCCTGTCTCCCTTTCAATAAAATACTATCCCTTGATCGCCGTTCTGTATCTGGTAATATCACTGTTCACCGACTGGAGCATATACTGGTAATGCAGTGTTGTTCTTGCAAGTTCTGTATTCTCCACATCAAGATTCACATTATTTTCGTCCACCCGTGCAGAATCGTTCCGCTCCCAGATATTGTAATCAGAGCCCCGGATTGCCTGTTCCATGGTTTCATCTGCATCTCCGATACTTGCTGCCGCAAGCCTTCTTCGGAAAGTCTCTTCAAAACTGATATGCTTCTTTTTATATCCGGGCGTATCTACATTTGCTATGTTATCAGCTGTAACCTCCTGCTTCTTCCACAGATAATTCAAAGCCTTTTCCGCCATCAGGACACTATTCCCAAATATCATATTCTGTCACTCCTTTATTTTGCATCTGAATCTTCAAAAGTTCCACCAGATACAACGCATTTTCCTTACTAAACTGTATCCCACTGTTATTATATGTATTATACGCGCTGTAGAGATTATCCACTCCCTGCGCAAACGAACCCCCAACAGTACCCTCTGCCGTCAGATCCGTTCCCATGTATTCTTTGATCCTCTTTATATAATTCATCGTCTCTTCAAACGGGGGCACGCCTCCGTATTTTGCCACATTCCCGCTTCCTGCGTTGTAAGCAGCCAGCGCAAGGTCTACATCTCCGCCATACCTTTGCAACAGATCCGAAATATACTTCGCTCCGCCCATGATATTGCTTCTCGCATCAAAAGGATCGCTTACCCCAAGGGCTTCTGCCGTCGCAGGCATAAGCTGCATGACTCCCTGTGCGCCTGCCGCGGAGACTGCCGAAGCATCCAACCCCGACTCTGCTTTTCCGATCGCTTTCAGGAGATTAGCAGGAACCCTGTATATGGCTGCCGCCTCCTCGAAGATCGCGTCCATACTCTCCGGCGCACTCACCTTCGAGTCCACCCTCGAAGAAGCGTTCTGAAACAGAGACAGAAAATCCAATCCCCCAACAAAAGAACTGGTCTTAAGAGAATTTGCATAGTCTCCATAATTTTGGATCTGTGCGATCATATTTTCCATACGCTGATATTGTTCATTATAAACTTGATAATCTGACATGATCCCTCGCTCTTTCCATAATGATTTCTATAAATGATAATCTAATAAATAATAATAAATCAATAATAAATCAATAATAAATTGCATTACAAAAATTGCAATATTTGAAATTGCAGAATATACCATAAGATATTTAACGGTTAGTATACCATAAAATTATCACTTTTTGTATAAGGTTGCAATGGTTTTTTAACATTTTTTGTTTTTTCCCTGATTTTTCCTCCTTCTTAAAGCAAAAATCGACAAAAAATTTAAGATTTTTAAAAAATTCCTATTTACATAATCGCTTTTTAAGTATACCATAAGAGATATATAAGAAAATGTATATGTAAGTATATGTAATAGGAGGTTATATCAGTGTTAAAAAATCTAAAGGTAAGGAGCAAACTGCTTGTCTCCTTCGGTATTGTAATAATACTTTATATTATTGCAGTAATCGCATCAGCGATTGGTCTGAAAAGTGTTGCAGGCGGATTGAGGGACTTTTATGATACTCCACATCCGACTGTCCAGGCTGCTTTAGAGTTAGAAAGCGCCACGAACCGGGTTCAACTTGATGTCTGGCAGATTTTGGAAGCAACAAGTGATGCTCAGATTCAGGAGGCTACAGCAGACGTAGACGCGACGCTTGAAAAAGTAAGCGCTTCTCTGGAAACCCTGGAGGAAGTTTATGAGGGAGATCCGTCATTACTTTCAAAAGTAGAATCCGATCTGGAAACGACAGGAACGCTCCGGAAAAATGCAATGGATGCTATCAGCGCAGGGGACGACGCTACAGCGCTGGCAATCATTTCCGGTGATTATAAAAATGCCTGTGATAGTTTCGCAGACACTGTTCAAAGCGTTCTTGATGCCGCACAGGAAAGTGCTGATGAGTACTACCGTTCCGGTATGAGCACCAAACGGATATGCTTTATCATCTTATTCTCACTGGCAGGCGTCAGCATTATCATGACAGTTTTCCTTGTCCTGTCGATCACAAAAGGACTGACACGTCCGATCGAGGAGATTGAAAATGCCATCAAAGGAATGGCAGAAGGAAACATGCACTCTGAGGTTACATATCAGTCCAAAGACGAGTTGGGTGTGCTTGCAGAAAATCTTCGGTTTGTATTATCCACGCTGTCCAGTTACATTCAGCACATCTGCGACAGACTGAATTCTCTGGCAACCGGAGAGTTAGACGTAGAGATGGATATGGATTATCTTGGCGAGTTCGAGTCTATCAAAGAGTCCGGCAATCAGATCATTGCCGCTTTAAATGACACGCTTGGTCAGATCCATCAGGCTTCCGAACAGGTCGCAAGCGGTTCTGAACAGGTATCCAGCGGTGCTCAGGCTCTTAGCCAGGGTGCTACAGAGCAGGCAAGTTCTGTTGAAGAGTTGGCTGCAACTCTCAGCGAACTGTCCGATCAGGTAAATCATACAGCTAAAAATGCACGGGATATTAATGATCTGATCGCTACAACCGGTCAGGAAGTAGGCAACAGTAATATGAAGATGGCAGAGATGATGGAGGCTATGACAAAGATCAACGAAAGTTCCAGCCAGATCGAAAAGATCATCAAGACCATCGAAGATATTGCATTCCAGACAAATATCCTTGCACTGAACGCAGCAGTAGAGGCTGCCCGTGCCGGAGAAGCCGGCAAAGGATTCGCAGTCGTTGCTGATGAAGTCAGAAGCCTTGCTTCCAAGAGTGCAGAGGCAGCAAAAGACACAACTGTACTTATCGGAAATTCCTTAGAGGCAGTTGCTGATGGAAACCGCATTGCAGAAGATACACAGAATTCTCTCCAGAGTGTTGTTGACAATGCACAGCAGATCGCTGAGAATATGATGAAGATCACAAACGCTACAGACAGACAGGCAGAAGGTCTTACTCAGGTTACACAGGGAATCGACCAGATATCTTCCGTTGTACAGACGAACTCCGCAACAGCTGAAGAAAGCGCTGCTGCAAGTGAAGAGTTATTCAGCCAGTCCAGTTTGTTGAAGAGCCTTGTAGCACGTTTCCATCTGAAAGGAACCGAAAGAATCGCTACTCCTGCTCCAACTCCTGCGTCCACTTCTGCACCTGCTTATGAAAGTTCTTATGAAAGTGCAGATAGTTTCTCAGACAGTTACAGCAGCGGATTCTCAAGTTTTAGTAATGACAACGCAAAATACTAATAAAGTGTTAACTCTTAAAAAAGAATCTCCCAGAGAATATCGAATTTCTCTGGGAGATTCTTTTTTCTTTATTTAACTGCATTCTGGCATCCAATGATCCTGCACGGTCAGAGTTCCAGACTATTATCTTTTAATAAAAAGTCATAGATACTCATTGTGGTAAGACCATCCGCATCTCTTGTAACATTTATCACATCCTTAACAACAATAATCTTCTTGAAAGAATCCTTGACATTCACAAGCGAAGCCCTTTCCTGAAGCCGTTTTTCTTCAGTCGGCATACTGAAAGCCGACTGGATATAGTAACGTCTGCTGCCGAGATTTGCAACAAAGTCAATCTCCAACTGACTCTTATACTCTTGCCCTGCTCTGTTGGTTCCACGCTTTTCCACCACGCCAATATCAACAGAATAACCTCTGCTCCTTAATTCATTGTAAATAATATTTTCCATCAGATGCGTTTCTTCCACCTGCCTGAACCCCAGTCTTGCATTTCTAAGCCCAACATCTTCAAAATAATATTTTAACGGTGTGCCGATGTACTTTCTTCCCTTCACATTATAGCGGTGCGCCTTATTGATAATAAAGGCATCTTCCAGATATTCAATATACTGCCTGATCGTATTCAGGCTGATCATCGACTGGATCTCACTTTTAAATGTTGCCTCAATCTTCGGCGGATTGGTCAGTGAACCAATGGCAGAAGCCAGAATATTTACCAGGTCTTCTAACTCCTGCGTTTTTTCAATATGATGTCTTTCGATAATGTCCTTTAGATATGTCTCCTGAAATAAATCCGTCAGATAATGAATCTTCTGCTCTTCCGTTTTCATTGTGACCGTAAGGGGAAGACCTCCATATACAACATAATCTGCCCAACCACGATATATATCCCCATCATAAGCAGCCATAAATTCCTTAAATGTCAATGGATAAATGTGAATTTCATCACCCCTGCCCCGGAATTCGGTAATGATATCTTTAGACAAAAATTTTGAGTTGCTGCCTGTTACATATATATCCGCATTACGGATGTGAAGCAGAGAATTTAAAACTTCTTCAAAATCTTGCAGCATCTGTACTTCATCGAGCATAATGTAATATTGCCCGTCATCTTCGATCAGAGATTCAAGATACTCTAAGATAACATCCGGATCACGGTATTTCTTGTTCTTGCGTTGATCCAGTTCAATCGTAATAATATGCGAAGCAGGCACACCCTGTTCCCGCAGATAATTTTTAAAAATGTTAAACAGAAGATATGACTTTCCACATCTTCTGATACCAGTTACAACCTTGATCATACCATTATTCATACGGTTGATCAGATCCGTCAGGTATTTATCTCTCTTGATATCCATAAGCCCACCTCCTCCTATATTGCATATTTTAGACGATTCCGTCCTTTTTATTCAATATAATTATACATCTCCAAGATATAAAATACAACTCTGAAAGGTGGTCAAATCAAGTGCCGATCTAAGGAATAATTACAACGAAATATCAACGTTTGAAGAACTTAAGAAGTCCCTCCCGGTCTTTCGGAAGCATCCCGGTCATCTTCACGATATTCGTCGCGTGGGTCGTATCAAATCCCGTAGGCCTCTTCACCTCCAGATTTTCAAGAAGCGTGCGTATCTCCAGCAATTTTTCCTTCCCCTGTGCCTGTACGAATTTCCCTTCTTTTTCCAGACGGGAAATCTCTGTGCCATCAAAAACAGTCAGATTCATAGTTATGATCTTCTGCGCGCAAAACTGATTCAGAAGTTTCGCCGTCTGCTTCGCATTCTCCACCGAACCGCCCTCTCCTGCGATCCCATACATGACGATCGCGTTGAATGAGAGTTTTGCTTCATTAAGTTTTTGTCCGACTGCTGCCGCCTCTGCCGCCGTGTTCCCCTTCTTTATCCTCCCCAGGACTTCGTCACTTCCAGACTCAAACCCTACATAAAGAAGCCCCAGACCTTCTTCGTGAAGTTTTTTTAATTCTTCCACACGATATCTTTTCAAAGTTCTGACCGATGCATACGCCGACACACAGGCACAGTATGGATAATATTTCCGGATCATTTTCAAGATCCGTAGTATCTTCTCATATCCGACTGTAAGCGGATCCGCGCCTGTCAGAAATACTCTTTCCGTATACATATCTCCGTTCATCAACTGAAATTCAATCTCCTGCATGGATACTTCTTCATATTCATCTTCTTTATACATGTGACAGAACACACATTGGTTGTGCCTGCATCCAACTGTAACCGGAACCAGCACGGTTCTTATCTCGTCCTGCGGATAAAATACATTCTGTACCTCTCTCATATCGCTTCCCTTTTCTCCCTCGTTTTCCACAAAAGCCAGGCTTTCGCCCGGCTCCTGATTCTTTCTTTTATTATGATACTATATGATCTTACTACTCTTTCTTCAGCGAGAATCCGCGTCCCTTCACTTCGCTTACACGGCTCACCACCATGAAACTCTCCGGGTCGATCTGCGCCACAAGACGCTCCACCCGCGGTAGTTCTCTGTTAGATACGACACTGAATATCACCTGTGTCGGATTATCCAGATAACCGCTGTGCCCGTCAAGAAGTGTGACACCCCGGTCCACTTCCTTGAGGATTGCAGTTCGGATCTCGTCCACTTTTTCACTCACGATCTTAATCTCCGTCCGGCTCTTGCCCATGATCAAGATCTTGTCCAACATCGTCGTATAGATAAATGCCAGCATAACACCGTACAGGATCTTCTCTGCTCCCTGGAACAATCCCTGAGACAAGATGATCACCACATCAAACATATAGATACTGACCGACACCGGCAGACCCAGATAGCGCTTCAGCACCAGTGGCGGAATATCCATTCCCCCTGTAGACGCACCTGCACGGATAATACTTCCCAGATAGATACCGATTCCAATTCCAGAGAATATGGTACACAGAAGCGGATCCTTCGTAAGCACCACGCCGTCCAGCAGACGGTTGAATATCTCAAGGGCTATCGGATAAAGAAAGGTACTCACAAGTGTCGTTGCCGCAAATGCTCTTCCAAGGGCTATGTATCCCAACAGTAACATCAGTATATTAAAGACAAGCACCGTTTCGGAGATCGGGATCCCCGTCAGATAATTAACTGTCAGTGCGATTCCCGTTGTTCCTCCGGTCACAAGCCCTGCCGGAAGTAAGAATACCTTCACGGTCAGAGCAAATAATAAGTTCCCTGCTGCCACGATAAGAAGTGACAGCAGTGTCTGTTTCATATCCTTTTTCTTTTCCATATCTTCCTGCGGCCGGCTCCTTATTGTGCTTTCTGGATACAGTTGTCCACAAGATAATCTCTTACCAGGTTATAACGAACGACCCGTTTCAGATCTTCTTCCTTCACCACTTCTTTCAGAGCGTCCACATCTTCATATCCGTAAGTATCAGCCAGGATCTTCAACTGTTCCTCGTAATTTTTTTCAGTAACTTCAATCTTCTCTTTCTCTGCGATCGCTTCAATGACCATATCCTGCTTCAGGCTCTCCTTTGCCTGCTCATCCAGGGTTTTTTTGAACTCTTCTTCCGTTGTTCCCATCTGCTCTAAGAGTTCCGCATACTCGATCCCCTGATCCTTTGCTGCTTCTTTATATTCCTTGATGACCGGGTCAAGAAGTTCATCAATGTCGTCCTGTTCATACTTCTCAACGGTTGTGTTCGCAAGCACTTCTTTCCACACTGCTGTGCCAAGCTGATCTGTATAAGAATCCTCTCTTTCTTTCACAAGAGCCTCTTTTACTTCTTTCCTGTACTCATCCACTGTCTTGGACTTCTCAGATACTTTTGCCACAAATTCATCATTAAGTTCCGGGATCACCGACTCCAGAATGCTGTTGATCGTAATGGTAAATGTAACATCTTTTCCTGCGAGTTCTGTATTGCTATAGTCCTCCGGGAATGCTCCATTCCAGTCGTAAGTGTCACCCACATTGTGACCGACCATGCTTTCTACGAATCCATCGATAAAGCCGCCTGCTCCCACTGTAATGGAGTAATCCTCCGCAGCGCCGCCGTCAAATTCTTCGCCGTCAACCTTCCCCACAAAATCAACATTAATATTATCGCCGTCTTCTACTGCACGATCTGTAATTTCCTTCGTATCTGCAAACGTCTCCAGATTTGACTGGATCTGTTCCTCTACCATCTCGTCCGTTACTTCTTCCGGTTTCTCTACCTGTGCCACTTCCACGCCTTTGTACTTTGTGATCGTCAGGTTGTCTGTCTCAAGCCCCTTGCTTGCCTGACATCCGCTAAGTATCATCGTCGATGCAAGAACACCCGTCACAAAAACTGTCCATCTCTTTTTCATAGTTCACCTCATATATCTGTTACTTAAATTCTGTCACAACGCGACTATTATGTTATATCACATTCCATCTTATTTTACTATACTTTTCACACATATTTCACAGGCCTTTTCTACAGGACCGGTGACAAAAGACGACAAAACTGCTCTTTCACCCGAATCAGAAATTCCCGTTCTTCATATTCTTTCTTACTGATCAGCGTACTTTCTTTCATATCCTGCTCAAATGCCCCCTCCAGCCTCTTCGTCGTTTCTTCGTTATAGATCACCGCATTTACCTCAAAGTTCAGCTGAAAGCTACGGATATCCATATTGGCGGTTCCCACACAACTTACAAGAGAATCCACGCAGAGACATTTTGTATGAAGGAATCCATTCTCATACGTGTAGCACCTGGCTCCCGCCTCCACCATTTCCCCGATATAAGAATAGGTCGCCCAGTAGACAAAGAGGTGATCCGGCTTACAGGGGATCATGATCCGCACATCGATCCCTGACCTGGCGGCGACCATCAGCGCACTTCGGATTGCCTCATCAGGGATAAAATACGGAGTCTGGATATAGATGCTCTTCTGTGCGATATGGATCAGCCTTAGATAGTTATCACGGATAACCGGGCTTCTAAGATCTGGTCCACTGGATATGATCTGTATGAGATTCTGCCCCTGCCGTTCATAAGAAGGCACCACAAAGAGCCGGTCTCTGGCAAACAGATTCTCCCGCGCCGCATAATTCCAGTCCAGTACAAAGCGCACCGCCAGCGACGTCACCGCCGCACCTTCCACACAGATATGCGTATCTCTCCAATACCCGAACTTCCGGCTTCTCCCCAGGTATTCCCGTCCCACATTGAACCCTCCCACAAACCCGATCCGTCCGTCGATCACGACAATCTTTCTGTGATTGCGGTAGTTCATACGAAGTTGCAGTTTCCCAAACATCGCCGGGAAAAATTCTGCTGTCTCTATCCCTTCTTCCTGAAGTCTTTTTCTGATTTCTTTTCCGAATCCCTTTCTTCCCCGGCACCCCATACTGTCAAAAAGAATACGCACCTCTACGCCTTCCCGCGCCTTTTGTACCAGCACGCTCTCTATCTCCTGCCATACCTCATCATCACGGATAATATAATACTGTATATGGATATAGTTTTTCGCTTTCTTCATCTCTTCCACCAGCGCGCGGAACTTCTCCGCACCATCCGTATAAATGCGCACATCATTATTATCTGTAAGAACTGCCTCCCCCTCATCTAAGTTATAAAGCATAAGCGTCTTAAATCTCTCCAGTTTCTCGTCCCCGAATCTAAGAGTCTCTTTACAGATGGATTCCTCCTGACGGCGCACCGCATACTTCAGCGCCCCTTCAATCTCCTTCATCTTGAACATTCTTTCTTTATGGAAATTCTGTCCAAGCACGAGATAAAGGATAAAACCCAGCACCGGTATAAAGTATAACAAAAGAAGCCATGCCCACACTGCCTTTGGATTCCTTCTTTGAAAAAATATAATGATGATGGAAAAAATAATATTGATGATCCAGAACTCTTTCATAAATCTGCTCCTTATAATGATTATGCCCCGAAATTGCTTGCACTTACACAAAAACAATGATACAATTATCTTTGTCTAAAATGACTGAAAGAGAAATAGGAGGTCTTCTCGTGAGTACATTTACTATTGTATTACTGGTAATACTTGCCATATTAATTATCGCATGTATCGTTTTATATTTTTTGGGCAAAAAAGCCCAGAAAAAACAGGAAGAACAGAAAGCCCAGATGGACGCCATCGCACAGACAGTCTCCATGCTGATCATCGACAAGCGCAAAATGCGCCTGAAGGAGGCAGGTCTTCCTGCAATCGTCCTTGAGAACACGCCTAAGTATCTTCGCCGTTCCAAAGTGCCGGTTGTGAAGGCTAAGGTTGGTCCGAAAGTAATGACTTTGATGTGCGATGCTGAGATCTTTCCGCTGATCCCTGTGAAAAAGGAAGTAAAAGCAACTGTAAGCGGCATCTACATTACAGCAGTAAAAGGATTAAGAGGTTCTCTTGAGACTCCTCAAAAAAAGAAAGGTTTCTTCGCAAGACTGCGTGGACGTTAAAAAGACGGTTAAGGATTTTCCTTAGCCGTCTTTTGTATTCCCGAATGGGTCTCTGTCTCTACGCCTTTGCTTTTATCTTCAGCGTGATATCACAATCCGCCAGTTTTTCACCGCCTACGTCCAATGAATAATGAACATATACTTCGATCAGATCCTCCTGCACCTGTACATCAAATCCGGTCGTATAAGTTCCCACCAGGATCTCTCCATAAGGAGTCATATATGGCGTCACATTGATCCTGTCTTTCTCGAACACCATACGTGTATTTGTGATCCCGGATTTTATCACTTCCAGCATAACGCCTTCCTGGATCTTGATGGTATTTTTAATCGTCCCCGGCATTCCTTCCACCGGTTCCTCATAGACAACATAATGCTTCCCATTCTTATAGTAATACAGAGCGGGACTTTCCACCTCCAGGGCTTCCGTCTCCTCTTCCTGCATCGTTTCGTATGCATCATAATGAAGTCCGGATATGGTAATCAATACATCTTTTGTCATATTCTCTTCTTCCCCGTTCTCGCATTTATTCTATAATGCCAACTGTTTTGCAACCTCATATTGATATTCCGGGATCACTTTCTTCATGCCAAGTGCCTCATCAATATCAAAATCTACATATTCTCCATGACGATACCCTACCACACGGTTTGTCTTTCCCTCCATGAGAAGATCCACTGCCATAGATCCCATAATGGAAGCATACACACGGTCTTTACACGTCGGGCTTCCGCCCCGCTGCATGTGCCCGATGATCGTCGCTCTCGTCTCCATCCCGGTTGCCTCTTCAATTCGCTTTGCCATATTGATAGAATCACCGATACCTTCCGCATTGATAATGATATAGTTCTTCTTTCCACGCTTTCTGCTCTCCTGGATGTCCTGGATAATAAAAGTCTCATCATAATCATGCTCCTCCGGCAAAAGGATTCTCTCCGCACCGTTGGCGATCCCACACCAGAGCGCCAGATATCCTGCATCTCTTCCCATGACTTCGATGATGGAGCACCTTCCATGGGAAGTCGACGTATCGCGCACTTTATCAATGGCTTCCATCGCTGTATTTACTGCTGTATCAAATCCGATCGTATACTCCGTACAGCCAATGTCAAGGTCGATGGTTCCCGGGATCCCTACTGTATTCACACCGTAATGTGATAACTTCTGCGCTCCTGCAAAGGATCCGTCTCCACCGATAACAACCAGTCCGTCGATGCCATATTTCTTACAGATGGCTGCCGCTTTCTGCTGCCCTTCTTCTGTACGCATCTCCTTACATCTTGCTGTCTGAAGGATCGTACCCCCGCGCTGGATCGTATCGGACACATCTCTCGCGGACAGATCGATGATCTCCTCTTCAAGAAGTCCCTGATATCCTCTTCTGATTCCTCTTACTTTCAGTCCTTTCCCAAGTGCCGTTCTGACTACCGCACGGATAGCCGCATTCATTCCCGGCGCATCTCCGCCGCTCGTCAATACTCCGATCGTACGAATTGTCTTATCTCCCATAATGTTCTCCTCCCTGTTATTTTTCCATTGATTTTTCCGTAACTTTTACATTATCCTCACCAAAATAATTGGCCAATCTGCCCACAAGCCCCTTGTCTGCACGGACATTTCTGTTCGCAGGAAGTCTCCTGACTGCCCGCTCTGCTTTGCAGTATATGACTACCTCGTCGTTTCCGTCAGAACTTCCGATCATCTCATAGAGCGCCGCCTCGTTCTTAAGAAATGTTTCTTTATCCTCATATTGGATCCACAATTCTCTCTTTATCTGATCAAATGGGATCACCTTCTCACAGATCAGTTTACTCGGCGCATCGTCCTCTTCGGATACCCGTCCTCTGACAAATATCTTACTCTCTTCCTCAAGATACTGCTTATATTTCTCATAATCTCTTGGAAATACTACGATCTCCACCGTTCCAAGAAGATCCTCCAACAGAACGAAACACATGGTCTGGTTCTTCTTCGTATACTTAATGGTCTTTCCTGCGATAATCCCGCCTACGGTCTCCTGCATGCCGTCACGCACCTTTGCGCGCCCTGTCTCCTCATCGATCTGGAAATCCAGCGTTGTGCGGGAGATCTTTTTTCTCCACTTCTCTTCGTAATCTTCCATGGGATGTCCGCTCAGATACACGCCCAATACTTCCTTTTCATAAGCGAGGAACATTTCCTTTTCATATTCTCCCACATCTGGCAGTGCTATGTCAAATTCTTTCTTCTGTTCTTCATCTACCAGATCAAACAGGGACATCTGTCCGGTCATGGAATATTTCCGTTCCTGGTTCACCTGATCCAATACCTGGACATAGATGACCATCAGTTGTTTTCTCGTTCCACGGAAACAGTCAAATGCTCCTGATTTAATAAAACTCTCAATCGTACGCTTATTGACTTCCTTGCCGCTCATACGCTCGATAAAGTCTTTGAGGTTCTTGAACTTTCCTCTTTTTTCCCGTTCTTCGATGATCGCTTCGATCACCGGCCGTCCGACACTCTTAATAGCAGTCAGCCCAAAGCGGATATTTCCATGATCTACGGAAAATACACCTGCACCCTCGTTAATGTCCGGCGCCAGTATCTTAATTCCCATCTTCCTGCAGGTGTAGATATATTCGGACACTTTCCCCGGGTTATCGATACAGGACGTCATAAGCGCCGCCATGAATTCTACCGGATAATACTGTTTCAGCCACGCGGTCTGATATGCCACAACTGCATAAGCCGCCGCGTGAGATTTGTTAAATGCATACTTGGCAAAATCAATCATCTCATCGTAGATCTTATTCGCCGTCTTTTCATCAATGCCATTGGCGATACAGCCCGGTACATGTTCCGCCGGATTGCCATATACAAAACTCTGGCGTTCTTTTTGCATCACATCTGCTTTCTTCTTGGACATGGCGCGCCTTAACAGGTCACTTCGTCCAAGGGTATATCCTGCAAGGTCACGCACGATCTGCATGACCTGCTCCTGATAAACGATACAACCGTAAGTAGGTTCTAAGATGCTCTCAAGCTGCGGACAGTCATAAGTGATCTGTTCCGGATGATTCTTTCCTTTGATGTACTGTGGTATAAAATCCATCGGTCCCGGACGGTACAGGGAGATTCCCGCGATCACGTCCTCCAGGCTCTGCGGTTTTAACTCCTTCATGAAACTCTTCATTCCCGCACTTTCCAACTGAAAGACGCCGTCCGTCTTCCCACTTCCGATCAACTGGTACACCGCCTGATCCTCATAGTCAATGGTATCCATATCAATCGGCTTCCCGGTACTTTTACCCGCAAGCGCCACCGCGTCACGGATCACTGTCAGGGTACGGAGCCCCAGGAAGTCCATCTTCAGAAGCCCCAGTTCTTCCAGTGTTGTCATCGTAAACTGTGTCGTGACAGAGCCGTCGGAACCAAGGGACAGCGGCACATACTCGTCCACCGCTTTCTGGCTGATCACCACGCCTGCGGCGTGCATGGACGTATGTCTCGGAAGCCCTTCCAGACGCATGGACATATCCACCAGTTCTTTTACCTGCGGATCTTCTTCATAAGAACGCTTAAGATCTGCGCTCGTCTTAAGGGCACGCTCCAGTGTAATATTCAACTCTTTTGGTATCATCTTCGCGATCGAATCTACAAATGCATAGGGAAGATCCATTACCCTTCCCACATCACGGATGACACCGCGCGCCGCCAGCGTACCGAACGTGACGATCTGCACCACCCGGTCTGCGCCGTATTTTTTCACTACATAATCAATGACTTCCTGCCGTCTCTCGAAACAGAAATCCACGTCAATATCAGGCATGGACACACGCTCTGGATTCAGGAAACGTTCAAAGAGAAGCTGATACCGGATCGGATCAATGGTCGTGATCTCCAGGCAGTAAGAGACAATACTTCCTGCCGCGCTTCCCCTGCCCGGTCCTACCATGATCTGATGATCTTTGGCATATTTGATAAAATCCCACACAATGAGGAAATAATCCACATAACCCATGGACTTGATGACCGACAGTTCATATTCCAGCCGTTCTTTTAACTCCTCTCCCGGGTTCGGATAATGCTTCTCCAGCCCTTCATAACATAATTTATTCAGATATTCCCATGACGTATAGCCCTCCGGCACATCGTATTTGGGAAGTTTTGTCACACCAAATTCGATCTCTACATGACACCTGTCAGCGATCTTCTGGGTATTTTCAAGCGCCTCCAACGCATAAGGGAAGAGAGTCCGCATCTCTTCTTCGGACTTAATATAATACTGACCGCCCTCGTAACGCATACGGTCCTCATCTGCCAGTTTTTTTCCCGTCTGGATACAGAGCAAAATATCATGTGCTTTCTCATCTTCCGCATAAGTATAGTGTACATCATTGGTCGCCACAAGATCGATCCCCGTCTCCTGCGACATGCGAAGGAGCGACTGGTTTACTGTCCGCTGCTCCGGGATCCCATGATCCTGCAGTTCCAGGAAGAAGTTCCCCTTGCCAAATACCGCCTCATACCGAAGCGCCGCTGCCTTTCCTTCGCTGTACATGCCTCTCATGATATTACGCTGCACTTCTCCCGCGAGACACGCGCTGAGTGCGATGATCCCCTCGTGGTATCGTTCCAGCACTTCCATATCTACACGAGGCTTATAGTAATAACCTTCCGTATACCCTTTGGAGACGATCTTTACAAGATTCTGATAGCCTTTATTATTTTCTGCAAGCAGGACCAGGTGATAATATCTATCATCCCCATTCCCCACTGCCTCCTTGTCAAATCTGGAGCCGGGCGCTACATAGACTTCACAGCCAAGGACCGGCTTTACCCCCGCCGCCTTTGCCGCACGGTAAAAATCGATCACGCCGAACATACAGCCATGGTCTGTGATGGCAATGCTGTTCATGCCCAGTTCCTTTGCTCTGGCAACACATTCTTTTATCTTATTGGATCCGTCCAGCAGACTGTACTCTGTATGGACATGTAGATGTGCAAAACTCATAATGATTCCCTCATCTTAACAGACTCCTCTGTAATGGTTACCTTCCCTGCTTTCAAAAGCCCGCCTACCGCGCGCTTGAATGCATTCTTACTTAAGCCGAACTCCTTTTTAATGACTGCCGGATCTGCTTTATCATTGAACGGCAGCTGCCCTCCATATTCTTCCATACGTTTCAGTATCATCTGCGCGTCCTTGTCCATCTGGATAAACGCTTTCTCCCGCACACTTAAGTCCATTTTCCCGTCCTCGTGCACCTTCACGACTCTCGCATGCACTCTGTCGCCTACCTGCAGGTTCCCGAATGCCTCCCGCTTTGGTATCAACGCCGAATAACAGTTATCTACTGCCACAAACGCACCGAAATTATCACTCCATTCATAGATGACGCCTTCCACAGGGTCATCTTTCTTATAAGGTGCATCTGTGCGGAGCATATCGTATATTTTCATAGTAGCGCACAACCTGCTGGTCTTGTCCACATAGAGCGATACCAGCACTTCATCCCCTTTTTTCACCTTCATCGTCTGCTCACGGAATGGGAGCAGCAAGTCCTTGGGAAGCCCCCAGTCTAAGAAAGCCCCGATCTTTCCCGTGTCTTTTACCGTAAGAATGGCTGTCTCACCAGGCATGATCTTCGGCATGGCAGTCGTTGCGATCAGACGGTCGTCCGAATCCTTATATAAGAACACCTCCACCGGGTCACCGATCTCGATCCCCTTCGGCACTTCTTTTTTCGGCAGCAGTACCCGGTCATCCGCCGTTCCAAGATAAACGCCGAAATCTACCTTCTTTACCACCATCAGGTTCCGTCTTTTTCCTAATTCTTCAATTAATTTCATCCGTGCCTTCCTCCTGTCTCACCGTACTGTCTCCATACGGTCTATTCCTTTGCATTTCCCACATAACTTCTCTCCACCGTGATCACGCATTCATACCTTTCATCTGTAAGTTTCAGAAGCCTCCGAAGAGATGTCTTTAATTCTGTCTGTTTCTCTTTATCATACTCGAAAGGAACCACCATGTCAAAAATCAGATTCACCTGTTTCTCTCCATCTACCATACGAAAATCATGGATACTGACTGTCGGATCCAGTACATCGAGAATATCTTCCACCTGCTTTCTCGTGCCAAGTACCTGTTCATTCTTCATTTCCACCGGATCCATGTGAATGACAAGGAATATGCCAAGATTCTTCACCGCATCTCTTTCTATCTTATCGATAATTTCATGGGACACCTCAATATTTACATCATTGGGTACTTCTGCATGAATAGACGCCATACTTCTTCCCGGTCCGTAATTATGTACAATGAGGTCATGGCTCCCCACGATTCCATCATATCCTTCTACAAACTTTGTGATCTTCTCATATTCTTCCGGTTCTACCGGCGTACCGATCAAAGGTTCCAGTGTATCTCTCGCAATGCCGATCCCTGCCCACAGGACAACCAGCGACACGCCAAGCCCTACGAAACCGTCGATGTTGATCCCGGTCACTTTCCAGAATAGGATAGACAGGATTGTTGCCGACGTCGTCACCACATCCCCAAGCGCATCTGTTGCTGTTGCCAGCATCACCTTAGAATCAATCCGTTTGCCAAGCCTTTTGTTGAACATGCCAAGCCACAGTTTTACACCGATCGACAATATCAGAATGATCACTGACACCATCTGGAACTTCAATGTCTCCGGCTCTCTGATCTTCCCGATGGAATCTTTAAAAAAGGTAAATCCTACCTGCAGCACGAGAAAAGATACCACAAGGGCTGCAATATACTCGATCCTTCCATGTCCAAATGGATGATCCTCATCTGCCGGTTTACTTGCCATCTTTACACCCACGAGTCCGATGATAGAAGAGCCCGCATCTGATAAGTTGTTAAACGCATCTGCCATAACGGAGATACTATGTAACAGGAAACCGACGCCCCACTTCACCGCAAACAAAAGTACATTACAAAAGATGCCTACCACGCTTGCCAGCACTCCGTATGCTGTCCGGACAGACACCTTTTCTACTTCTTCATAATCTTTCACAAACCGCTTTACTAAAAACTCGGTCATCCTCATTTCTCCTTCCGGTCCTCCCCAAAGAAAAACCATTTTATCTTAAAGTTTGTGGAGGCTGTTACCATCTCATACTCGTCTTCCTCGAGCGCCTCCTTCAGATCTTTTTTTCCTTCATCGCTGACCACCGCACAGGTTGTATCCATAAAGCACAGATTCGGATAAAGGACACACCACCAGTTCCTGCCGTCAGCCCTGCCAAGTTCAATTCGAAGAGCCTCATAATTTCCTTCCGGAAATGTAATATCTCCATAACGCTTCCTGGGGAAATAGCAATCTGTCACCTCAGATCGCGCCCCATAAGAAAATCCCTGTTCTGCGAGCACCTGTTCTGCAACGTCCGTCACTTCCTTAAGATGTTCTTCTGCCCACTCCTTCGTAGCTTCCACAGACCGCTCTTCTCCCATACTCTCTTTCATATAAGCGATCACAGAATCACGGACTTTCAGTTTCACTGCCTGGTCTTCCTTCCGGTCACTGTTGGCAAGCACATGAAATCGAAATACTTCTTCTGCCAGTTTCTCCTGCACCTGCGAAGTCTTCTCCTCCACGGCAGTAAGCCTCTGCCCCATGAGTATACCTGTAAATATAAGTGCTGTACAGACTCCAAGGATGCCACAGACAAGATGTTTTGCTCTATGTTGATCGTTCATGATTATGTACCTCCCACGCATCAATTAAGATACAGGGAGTATGCACATATCAAAATCTTTTATTCATATTTTTTCAACTTTGTTTCGTGCGAATGATATCACTGACTGCCACAACCTGATTGTCAATATGCTCACACACGATCTTTACCGCTTCTTCTTTCTCATGTTTCCTGATGTGTCTGATAATCTCCTCATGCTCCCTTGTCAGCTGCTCATACACTTTCGGATCCTTCAGATATTCCACGCGGTAACGGTACATCTGCTCACTCAGATTACTAAGGAGCTGGGTCAGTTTCTGGTTGTCAGAAGCCTTATAGATGATATCATGAAAATGCACGTCTGCCTGCGCAATTTCCGTAACATCTTCGTTTTTTAAGACTTTTTTAAATTCCGCAGCCGCCAGTTCCAGTTCTTCGATCATATCCGAAGATATCCGCTCACACGCAAGGGTCACTGACAACTCTTCCAGTGCTTTACGCACTTCCAGGACGTCCCGGAGGCTCTTTTCCTTTATCTCTGCAACTTCTGCGCCTTTTCTCGGGACTACTACAACCAGACCTTCCAGTTCCAGTTTGCGGATCGCCTCACGGATGGGAGTCCGGGACACGCCCAGCTTGTTAGAGAGCTGTATCTCCATCAATCTCTCTCCCGGTTTCAATTCCCCGCGCAAGATCGCCTGCCGGAGTGTCTGAAATACCACATCACGAAGAGGCAGGTATTCATTCATATTCACGCTAAAATTCGGTTCCATCCGCTATCTCCTCCTCGCACGATGTATGCCTGTCACATACACTTGTTTTGCCAGTTTCCTCTCTCTGATCTTATTGGCGGCAGCCACTGCCGCACCTTTTTCCTCAAACAGTCCAAATACCGTCGGACCACTCCCACTCATGATCGCATTTAAGGCTCCCTGATCCTTCATGGTATTCTTGATCTCCTCAATGATCGGATATTCTCCGATCGTGACATTTTCCAGCACATTTCCCATAGAGGAAGCCACTTTCCGGATATCCTGACATTCGAGTCCTTCCAGGATCCCGTTGATATCCGGGTGCCTGTACGATTTTAAAGAATCAAGCCTTTCATACACCACTCTGGTTGATACACTGATCCCCGGCTTTGCCAGCACCACATGGCACTTCGGACATGCCGGAAGTTCAGACAATTCCTCCCCGATCCCTTCTGCAAGAGCCGTTCCCCGCATAATGCAGTAGGGCACATCTGCGCCGAGTGTTACCCCACGTTCCTGCAGTTCTTTCATGGACAGTCCCAGGTGAAACATACGGTTGACTCCATACAGTACCGCCGCCGCATTGGAGCTTCCTCCCGCCATACCTGCCGACACCGGAATACGCTTGTCCAGCATAATATGGAGCCCTTCCCGGATATCAAATTCTTCCATCAATAGTTTTGCCGCTCTGTAGGCAAGATTATTCTCATCAACCGGAAGGAAAAACAGGTTCGTCTCCACCTGTATTCCTTCCGTCTCTTTTTTCGTCAGGACCACCTGATCATATAAGTGTACCGTCTGCATGACCATGCGCACGTCATGGTAGCCATTTTCTCTTTTTCCCAGTACATCAAGCCCTAAGTTGATCTTTCCAAGAGCCTTTAGTTCCATTCTCTCCATCTCTTATCTCCTGTTGTATCTTGTATACAATATGCTTACAGTATACTCATATTCTCTTTGAAAATCAACAATTTATCTCCCGGATTTATATTTTCGGATTCCAGTCCATTGATCTCCATGATCCCTTCTGTGGTCGTACTATAATTCTTCGCAAGATTCCACAGATCATCCCCGTCTTTCACGATATATCCTACGATTCCCGGACGCCGCTCCAGTTCTTCCATATCAAGTTCTTCCGTATCAATCTCCTCAATATTACGGATCATCACCGGGCTTCTTACGAAACTGTTAAATGCAAGCACCCCTTTGATCTCGATCTCATCATTCCCAAGAAGCCCTACCGACAGCTGTTCTACGGCGCTTGTAATATCATAATTCATATTTTCCGCAACGGTATTACTTTCCATAAGATAGGAAAATGGCACCATGCCCTGCCATACGCCAAAGGGCACTTCATCATCAGACTTCACATACAAGAAATAAATGTGGAGCACGCCTTCTATACGGATACCGCCTGCCTCCGTTTCTGTATTCTCGATCTGAACCCTGCCACTGCTATGGCACACCTGCAGAATATTGTCCTTAATTTCCGGGAGCAAGAGCCGTTCTGCCACCTTGCATTTGGAGTGATTCTGCATGAGAAGCCTCTCTGCCATCTCTTCCCGGATCTGTGGGATGCAGTTTCGTTTCAGAGAATACACATCTTCGATCATATCCACCTTCTCTTCCTCACAGATCAGGATCCGTGCCTCCAGCGTTGCTTCCACGCCGATCATACGCATCTCCCCGTCCTCGTCCATCCTTGCCTCTATGGATATGTCGAGAAGTGTCGAATAAACGTGATGATACATAGAATCATCTGCCCCATAACACTCTATACGCCCCTCGTAAGGGATCGTCTGCTCCAGCCAGTCTGTCTTGCCCTCCGGCGACTCATAGAAACAGAACAACAAAAGTTCCCCACTGAGCAGAAGGGTATCTCCTGCCAGTCTCGTGTCAAGTTTGCGGCTGACTGCCTCTGTCCACAACATGGTCCCGATATTTTCTTTCATACCGCCCACCGGGATCTCCTCCTTGATGCGGTACGTGTCACGTTTTACGGTCACCATTTTTAGCAGCTGTTCCTGGCGGCTTTTCTTATACACCGGAAAATCTGCTGTCACATCGGTTGTCAGCGAAAGGGTATCCCGCTTCTCTGAACAGATCTCCAGCTCACACAGTGCCTTGATATTTAATTTGCGGGAGTGGATCATCGTCACCGTCACATCAGTCTGCGCAAGTTTTACAAAAGGCGTTCCTTCCTGTGCCTCTTCCATGTAGACCATCTCTTCGAAAGGGATCCTTCCCTCCAGTGCGCCGGGACGCATCTCCCCTCCTTCTGACACATACAGCACTTTAAAAATTAATTTCCCGGATACCCGTATGTAATTTTCCACCACTTTCAGATCCTCTACTTGAAGATTTCCTTCTCCCAGGATCACATTTCCCACATCATTTTTTACATCCGGCACATTATAATCATCGTCAATATAAAACTGATCTGTGATAACCTTCCCCTGCCGGTATACGTCCATCTCTCTTTTTTCGCATTCCATCGTCTTGCTCCTCCTCTACTCGAACACCACATTTTTCTCTATATACTCTGTCTTCGCTACCACATAAGGGTATGTACTTTTCTCAACAATTTCTTCATCTTTGGGAGGTCCAAGAAGATTCGTCTTTACCATCACCACATCTTCCGTCTCATAACATTCTGTCACCTCCACGCTGTAGCCACTTGTTTCTCTCTTGCCGTACCCCCGCGCCATATAGAGGTAGCCATCGTCGGAATAGGTAAGCCTGAATGTCTCCTCTTTTTTCTCTTCGATCCGTGTGCGAAGTTCTTCCGGCACCTCCTCCGGGTTCACGATCGTATATTCCACCTCTCTTAATTTCTTCATATCGTCTTTGCCCGCACTGCAGGCTGTAAGGAATAAAAATGCAAATACGGAAAGTATGTACATACACCGTCTTCTCATAATGTCCCCTTATCCACATTCTTATTAACATCATACACAACACCTCTAGGAAAAATTCCAAAAATGTTGTATACTCATAAGTACATTGTGAATCAAAGGAGTATTTAATATGAACCAATATGAAAGACTTGCAGGGATCCTTCTGCATCCGACTTCTCTGCCATCTCCTTATGGCATTGGAGACTTAGGCTCAGAAGCCCGCTTATTTATTGATTTTCTGAAAGACGCCGGAGCGCGCCTGTGGCAGATCCTGCCGCTTACACATACCGGATATGGCGACTCTCCTTATCAGAGTTTCTCTGCATTTGCAGGGCAGCCGCTCCTCATAAGCCCGGAGCATCTGGTAAGTTCAGGACTCCTTGCAGAATCTGACCTTACAGACTGCCCGGAGACTGATCCTGAACACATCGACTACGGTACGGTCATTCCGTGGAAAGAAAGGATCTTAAAAACTGCACATACGAATTTCCGCCGGACGAAAGAACAACATCCAGAACTTTCTCAGGCATTTGACAGATTCTGTGAAGAGGAACGTCTCTGGCTTTCTGATTATGCCCTCTTCATGGCATGCAAGAAGGTAAACGGCGGTGCAAGCTGGCTGGAGTGGGAAGACAGGTACCGCCAGCCCACACCGGAATTTAAGGAAGAATTATCCCGTACCCTCGAAGAAGATGTGGAATACTATCAGTTTCTTCAGTTTTTCTTCTTCCGTGAGTGGAAAGAATTAAAGCAATACGCCAATGAAAATGGGATTCAGATCATCGGTGACATTCCGATCTTTGTATCCATGGACAGTGCCGACGTATGGGCAAATCAGCACTTATTCCAACTCGACAGCAAAGGGTTCCCGCTGCAGGTAGCAGGCGTCCCACCGGATTATTTCTGCGCTACGGGACAATTATGGGGCAATCCTCAGTATGACTGGGACGCACACCGAAGAGAGAATTTCTCATGGTGGATCTCCCGTGTACGCACCCAGCTGACGAATCTCGACATCTTGAGGATCGACCACTTCCGCGGTTTCGAAGCTTACTGGTCCGTGCCTTACGGCGAAGAGACTGCCATAAACGGTCAATGGATCAAAGCGCCGGGATATGAACTGTTTACTGCGATCAAGAATGCCCTTGGAAATGATCTGCCGATCATCGCCGAGGATCTGGGCGTGATCACACCGGAAGTAGACGCGCTTCGCGAATCCTTCGGTTTCCCGGGCATGAAAGTCCTGCAGTTTGCCTATGATTCCACTGGAGAAAATGATTACCTCCCGCACAGGTATCAAAGTCCATTATGTGTCTGTTACACAGGCACCCACGACAATGACACTTCCCTTGGCTGGTACCGTACACTTCCGCAGGAATCAAAGGATAAACTCCGCCGTTATATGAATAACACGGATGAAGACCTGCTGCATATCGACTTTATCCGTCTCTGCATGGGAAGTATTGCCGCTTACGCCGTTGTCCCGCTGCAGGACGTACTGGGACTTGGAAGCGAAGGCCGCATGAACAGACCAGGGATCGCAAGCGGAAACTGGAACTGGAGATATAAGAAAGGTGCCCTTCTTCCTGAAACCGCCGCTCTTCTTAAGAGTATTTTCACTTTATATGGAAGATACTAAGGGTAAAGGAGATTTGCTATGATAAGATTTATAATCATCGTTATGATATTAGGACTGTACCTCGTCCTTGGAATTCCGGTTCTTGGTGTATTATGGCTCATGGGACGGTTCAACAAAGAAGCCGCAGATTACCGCTCTCTTCGTCTTGTACAGGGAGCCTTCAAGTTAATGCTTAAGATTGCGGGAGTGAAAGTGACTGTCATCGGTGAAGAACAGATTCCCGACGAGCCGGTACTTTTTATCGGAAACCACAGAAGTTATTTTGACATTCTTCTTACTTATTCCAGGTGTAAACGACTGACCGGATATGTTGCCAAGAAAGAGATGTTAAGTTATCCCCTTCTTCGCACCTGGATGAAACGGCTGTATTGTCTCTTCCTTGACCGCAAGGACACAAGAGAAGGTTTAAAAACCATTCTGACTGCCATTGACTATGTGAAACAGGGTATCTCTATCTGTATCTTCCCGGAGGGCACAAGAAATACCGGCGAAGAACTCAGCATGCTGCCCTTCCACGCAGGCTCTTTTAAGATCGCAGAAAAAAGTGGATGTGCCATCATTCCCATCAGCATGAACAACACAGCGGAAATGTTCGAAAACCATTTTCCACGTATCAAAAAGACGCATGTTGTCATCGAATACGGCGCTCCGATCTACATGAAAGATATGGACAAAGAACAGAAGAAACACATCAGTGAATATTGCCAGAACCTGATAAAGGAGACGATCAACAAGAACCAGGCGCTCATATAGCGTCTGGTCTCACTGTCTTGTCAGTAAGAAAAATAAATGCTATAATAGACAGGATTCTAATAGGAATATGTACAATAATAAGGAGTACAGACAAATGAATAAACAGGATTTAACTTTATTAACTGACCTGTATGAATTGACAATGATGCAGGGCTACTATGAGCAACAGCAAAATGAACTGGTCGTATTTGATCTCTTTTTCCGCAGCAATCCATGCAATAACGGATATTCCGTCTGTGCAGGACTGGCACAGGTCATTGATTACATCAAGAACCTGAACTTCACTTATGAAGATGTGGATTACTTAAGAAGTCTGGGGATTTTCAGCGAAGACTTCCTTCATTACTTAAGCGGGTTCCATTTCAGCGGAGACATCTACGCGATCCCGGAAGGAACCGTCGTATTTCCAAAAGAACCGCTGATCAAAGTAATTGCTCCGATCATGGAAGCACAGCTTGTGGAAACTGCTATCTTAAATATTATCAATCACCAGTCCCTCATTGCCACCAAAACTTCCCGTATCGTCTTTGCCGCAGCCGGCGACGGTATCATGGAGTTCGGACTTCGCCGTGCCCAGGGCCCGGACGCAGGGCTATATGGCGCAAGAGCCGCTATGATCGGTGGCTGTGTCGGCACTTCTAACGTTCTTGCCGGACGCCTTTTTGATGTACCTGTCATGGGAACTCACGCGCACAGTTGGATCATGAGTTTCGAAGATGAATACACTGCATTTAAACATTACGCCGAATTATATCCTGAAAACTGCACACTCCTTGTTGACACTTATGATACATTAAAATCTGGTGTTCCTAATGCGATCCGCGTGTTCCAGGAAGCGAAAGACGCCGGAAAGCCCCTCGGTAAATTCGGGATCCGTCTGGACAGCGGAGACCTTGCCTATCTGTCCAAGCAGGCGAGAAAGATGTTGGACGCAGCAGGTTTCCCGGAAGCGAAGATCTGCGCCTCTAACGATCTGGACGAGTATCTGCTCCACGACTTGAAGATACAGGGTGCAGCCATTGATTCCTGGGGAGTAGGCACCAACCTTATCACTTCCAAGGACTGCCCTTCTTTTGGCGGCGTGTACAAACTGTCAGCCATTCAGGATGAGAACGGCAAATTCCTTCCGAAGATCAAGGTTTCCGAAAATACAGAAAAAATCACGAATCCGGGAAACAAGACAATCTATCGGATCTATGATAAAGAAACAGGAAAAATAAAAGCCGACTTAATCTGCTTTGCAGACGAAGTGTATGATACGAATGAAGACCTGCTTCTCTTCGATCCGATCGACACATGGAAGAAGACGAAGTTAGAGGGCGGTTCCTACACCATGCGCGAGATTCTGGTACCGGTATTCAAAAAAGGCGAATGCATCTACCAGTCTCCGACCGTAAGTGAGATCGCCGCATATTGTAAAAAAGAAAAAGATACCTTGTGGGATGAGACAAAACGTCTCTTCTACCCTCATAAAGTATATGTGGACCTGTCGCAGAAACTCTACGACACAAAGATTTCTCTGCTTGACAAGGTAAATAAGGAAAATTAGCGACATCTTCGCATAACAAAAGGAGATATCAGATGAAAATTATCGTATTGGCAGGAGGCTTAAGCCCGGAGCGCGATGTATCACTTACTTCCGGGTCGTCGATCTGCAGAGTTTTAAGAGAACAAGGACACAAGGCATTTTTACTGGATGTATTTTTCGGACTTCCTTATGATCCGGAAAAGTTGGAGGAAGTGTTTGATCTTCCAGATGCCGGACTTTCCATTGCCGACTCGATCAAGACAACCACTCCAAACTTACGGGCGCTCCGTGCGTCACGTCCTGACCAGTCACCCTGCGAACTTGGTCCGAACGTCATCGAACTATGCCGCATGGCTGACATCACCTTTATGGCGCTTCACGGTTCCATTGGTGAAAATGGTAAATTGCAGGCAACCTTTGACGTTCTCGGCATTAAATACACAGGTCCCAACTCCCTGGGCTGTTCCCTGTCCATGAATAAACTGGTTGCCAAGCAGGTATTTAAAATGACAAAAGTTCCCACACCGCGGGGAACTTCTCTCACTGCAAAGACCAAGGATACCCCTCTTGATGAGCTGGGCTATTATCTCCCACTTGTCGTAAAACCATGCTCCAATGGTTCCAGCATCGGAGTTTATATCGTTCATACAGAGGAAGAATATAAAGAGGCTGTCCGCCGCTCCTTTGAAGTAGACGGCGAGGACGAGGTTGTCATCGAGCCTTATATCAAAGGACGAGAATATGCCTGCAGTATCCTTGCCGGAAAAGCCCTCCCGATCGTGGAGATCATTCCAAAAGACGGGGTATTTAATTATGAAAATAAATACCAGTTCGGAGGCGCGCAGGAGTTATGCCCGCCCCGTTCACTGGACGCAAAAACACAGAAACGAATGCAGCGCGCAGCCGAAAAAGCATTTGAAGCGCTCCGCATGGACGTATATGCCCGCGCTGATTTTATCCTTGACGAGACAGATGGCAGATTCTACTGTCTGGAGATGAACGGACTTCCGGGAATGACTCCTGCAAGTCTGATTCCAAAAGCCGCCAAAGCTGCCGGTATCGACTACGGCGAATTATGCGAATTAATTATAGAAGAATCCATAAAAGCACGTTATGATCAAGGAGGAAAACGTATGAAGAACCTCACATTAGAAAACATTACCAGGGTCTGCCACGGAACTTATCATGGCGACGAGATCCTGCTGAAAGAGGAAGTATCAGGTGTTGTCATCGACAGCCGGAAAGTAGAGAAAGACTATCTCTTTGTCGCGATCGACGGCGTAAATGTCAATGCACACAAATTTATCCCTGACACAATCAAGAGAGGCGCTATGTGCGTGGTATCCCACGAAGACTTAGGAGAGACCGATTTCCCATATATCCTGGTAGAATCCACCGGTCAGGCGCTTCTTGATATCGCCAAATTATACCGCGATTCTTTTGACATGAAGGTGGTAGGCATCACAGGAAGTGTCGGAAAGACCAGCACAAAGGAGATGATCGCTTCCGTTGTGGCTCAGAAATACAAAGTACATAAAACACTCGGAAACTTTAACAACGAATGGGGACTTCCGATCACCCTCTTTGCCATGGAACCTGACACGGAAGTTGCCATTTTGGAATTGGGCGTCAACCATTTCGGTGAAATGCGCCGCTTATCCTCTGTCGCAAGTCCCGATATCTGTGTGATCACGAATATTGGTATCGCGCATCTGGAATTCTTCAAGACCCGCGAAGGTATCTTGCAGGAAAAGACAGAGATGATCCAGGATATGAAGAACGGCGGTTCCATCATCTTAAATGGTGATGACAACCTGCTCCGCGAAGTCGGTCCCATCAAGGGCACGACACCTGTATTATTCGGGATCGGCGATAACTGCGAGTTCCGCGCTTCCAATCTGAAAGTCCTGGGACTGAAGGGAACCTCTTGTACGATCCATCTGCCTTCCGGCGAAAGTTTCGACTGCATCGTTCCGCTCCCAGGCCCCCACATGGTATCCAACGCACTTGCAGGCGCGGCTGTCGGCTACCAGTTAGGTCTTACACCGGAAGAGATCAAAGCCGGTATTGAAGGGCTCCCTTCTATGCCCGGAAGAAATAACATCATTTCTACGGAAAACCTCGTCATCTTAGATGACTGCTATAACGCAAATCCTGTATCAATGAAGGCCGCCATTGACGTTCTTGACATGGCGCTTGGGCGCAAGATCGCGATCCTTGGCGGTATGGGAGAATTAGGGGACGACGCCGAACAGATGCATTTCGACACAGGTCTTCATGCTGCAGATCGCGGCATCGACCTTGTCATAGGGATCGGCGAACTAGCAAAAGCCCTTGTACACGGCGCTTCTGAAGGCGCACATACCAGAACTCTCTGGTTCGAGACAAAAGAAGAATTTTTCGAGAAAATGCCGGAACTCCTGCAAAAAGGTGATAACGTTCTTATAAAGGCATCACATGCAATGTGGTTCCCGGAAATCGTAGATAAATTGAAAGAATTTTAGGGGACGGAGTTATTCTGAGCAGGGACACCGCGTAAGCAGTGTCCTGCGGAAGAATATCTCCGTCCCCAACCAGGAGGTTATTATGGACTACCAGCTTTTGGCATTGGACCTTGACGGTACTTTAACCAATTCAAACAAAGAAATATCAGCGCCTACACTGGAGGCGCTGATTGATATTCAGAAAAAAGGAAAAAAAGTTGTTCTCGCAAGCGGACGTCCAACAATGGGTGTCACCCCTCTGGCGAAACAACTTCATCTGGAAGATTACGGAAGTTATATCCTCTCCTTCAACGGCGGACGGATCACAGACTGCCGGACAGATAATATCATTTACAATAAGCAGCTTCCACCAGGTGTTGCCGCTCCCTTATTTGACATTGTGAAAAAATATGATGGAGCAGATATTGTCGCTTATAAATCGGACGCGATTCTTTCCGGTCTGACTCCGAATCAGTATACGGAACTGGAATCCCATATCAACCATGTTCCGATTATTCATGTAGAGGACTTTGCACATGCCATTACTCCTGAAAACAAATTCCTTGTTACAGGAGATCCTGCGGTCATTGAAAAGATCCGTATCGAAGCGATAGAACACTTCCGAACATATTTGAATATTTACTGTTCCGATCCGTTTTTCCTGGAGATCATGCCAGCCGGCATTGACAAGGCTCATTCTCTCCTTCGTCTCCTGTCGGCGATTGGTCTCACAGCAGACCAGATGATCTGCTGTGGCGACGGATACAATGATGTATCCATGATCGAGACCGCAGGGCTTGGCGTTGCCATGGCAAACGCTGTACCCATCGTCAAAGAAAAAGCAAATTATATCACCAGGTCCAATGATGAGGACGGGGTGCTGCATGTGATCAACGAATTCCTGAGATGATCATACGCGGTTGCAGATATTATTTCTTTCTCTTCTCAAAGAATGTATCAATCTCCTTCTTGATCTCCTGAGGAGTCAAAGTCTTTAACAGATAGCCTGCAGGATTCAAAGACATTACTTCGATCATGCTCTTGGGATCTCTGCGTCCGGTCAGAAAGATAACCGGAAGATCTGCAAACATTTTATCTGAACGAAGCATTTCCAGTGTCTGTTTTCCGTCACAGACAGGCATTTCATAATCTAAGAGAACCAGATCCGGGCGATTCAGAGTAATGGTCCGGATCGCGGCTATGCCGGATTCCGCAACTGCTACTTCATAGTCTTCACACAATAACTGCCTGATTCCTTCTCGCAGCGTCATAGAATCATCCACGATAAGTATCTTCAGTTTTCCACTTTCGCCCTCCTGAACTTCACGCTTCATAAGGTACTTTTCAACCTCTGTCATGGCGTTCTCTGCCCCAATAGGAACTGCAACACCATTTTCATATATACGAGGCGCAATGGAACAGTAAGCAAAATATCCGGCGCCTGTGTCAAACAACAGGCCCATCTGCAGATTTTGTTCCTTAAAAACTTTCTGGAACTGGGTGTAGGATAAGAAATTTTCCTCCACCAATTCATACTCTTCTTCCGTCTCAATATGCTCCATCACACGGTTCACAAACTGACGCGACGTGTATCTTGTCGCATGTGCCAGCATCGTATCCAGTTTATTCGTCTGGATCCCCAGAGCCTTTCCGACCGTATTGATCAGTAACTGCTCTTCAAAGATCAGGAAGATTTCTTCGCTTTTCTCGTTCTTCTTATCTTCATAAACCAGCCGGTAATAGATTCCCTTTCCGAACTTTTCACCACTGTAAGAATCGCTGACGAGATGTGATTCCAGATGGAACATATCAAACACAAGCTGGACGATCACCTTTTCCATCGCTTTCATGTCATCGTAGGAAAGAAGATTATCCCATTGTCCCATTGCCTTTCCTGTGATCGCGAGATCTTCTGTCAACGTATGTCCGATCAGCCAGCCGGCACAGACTCCCCGGAAATGCTCTACTGCATCAGGAGAGTACCCTGTCCGCTCCAGTTCCTTCTCCAGCGCCGGAAGTGTATTTTCCCGAAATCCCGCATGTATGCGCCGATGTTGTTGAAGTCCTTCATAATTGATAGATTCCATGTACTCTTCTTCATTGATAAAATGTTTCAGCGCATGGTTTTTAAAAAACTTGATCCCCTGTTCACAGGCCCATTGACTGTCCTTTTCCTGCTCTTCGAGTTCAAAAAGTTTATTGATGATCCGAAAGAGCTGCTGATGCTCTTTATCAATACTTTCTACCCCGATATTAAACTCTTCCTTCCATACAAATTGATCTTCCATATAACTATTCTCCTTTGCCACAATTTTTCTTTCCTGTGACTTTTTAATCGTACACCTGTAACGGTATTATATAGATTTTATTATACAGCAAGTATGCAGGAAAAGCAATGTGTCTTACACCCTTATCCCCGCCTCATTGCCACAACTTTATGATACGAATACCTTTTTCCTCCGCCAAAAATATGCGACCAGTACCGCTGTCCCTGTGATCACCCACGTGATCGGATAGACCATCAGAAGTATGTGATAACCCGTATAGATCCTACAGACCGTATAGATCCATACAAGACGGAATATGCAAGTTCCAAATACGGTCAATATGGCAGGCGTCATGGAATATCCCATGCCTCGAAGCGCCGCACCGCTGATCTCATAAGCGTTAATCATCCAGTTCAGAAGCAGGATGTACGTCATACGGATCGACGCATATTCAATCACCGCAGGCTCTGTCGTAAATAATGACAGGAAAAATCCTCTCCCTGCCCAAAACGCGACACTCATGACCACGGTCAGCAGCACACTGCTTATCATACTGAGACGAAATACTTTCTTACATCTGTCATACTCTCTGGCTCCATAATTCTGGCTCGTGAAGGTCACAACGGTCTGCCCAAATGCATTCACGACAAAAAATACAAAATATTCATAATTCAATGCAACTGCCGAACCGGCAACTGCATCAGAGCCGTAACCATTTAAGGCTGCCTGTATAAAGGTGTTCGCAATGGAAAATACCATTCCCTGAAGCCCCGCAGGAACCCCGATCCGCAGGATCCTCTTAAATTCCACACCGGAGATGGAAAGTTCTCTCCATTCTAACCGGAGCGGTTCTTCCTCATGCGCTAAGAATCTCCATACCATGACCGAACTGATGACATTGGAAACAACCGTAGCGATCGCAACTCCCTCTACTCCCCTGTGCAATACGATCACAAGGAACATATTCAATCCTGCATTGATAAACCCTGATATAATCAGACAGTACAGCGGTCTTTTCGTATCTCCCACACACCGCAGGATCGCTGCGCCGAAATTGTAGACCATGATAAATGGCATCCCTGCCAGATAAATTCTCAGATACAGAACCGCCTGTTCAACAACGTCTTTCGGCGTATCCATCAATATCAGCACAGGTCTCGCAATGACCATCCCCAAAAGCATTACAAACATGCCTCCTCCGATCGCCACTACCAGCGCTGTATGCACCGCTTCTTTTACTCCCTCTAACCGCCTCTGCCCGATGTAATTTGAAATCACGACATTCGCTCCGATGGAGATGCCCGTAAATAAATTGATCAACAGATTGATGACCGGACCGTTACAGCCTACCGCCGCCTGCGCCTGGCTGCTGGCAAAACGCCCCACCACCGCCACGTCTACGGCATTAAATAACTGTTGTAAAATACTGCTGATCGCAATAGGCAGCGCAAACAAAACGAGTTTGTCCCACAGGCTGCCATTTAACATATCTATTTTGTTTATATTTTGTAATTTTTTGCGCTCCATGGCAACTTCCTTCTTTCGTTATCTCCCATTATATTAGCGTATTTCCCATAATACTTCAACCATTTTGCCTTAACTCTTCCTTCTGTCTTAGATAGTTCCAGACGATTTAAAAAGCGGAGGACCACTTGTCCCCCGCTTTCTGCATAAGATTCTTCTCTTACAGGAATGCTTTTACTTTTGCATAGATACTCTCGCCATCTAAGCCATATTTCCTGATCAACTCTCCCGCCGGTCCTGACTCTCCGTACGTATCATTGATACCGATACGCATGACTTTCGCAGGCGCTTTCTCAGCAACTACGTCGCATACTGCGCTTCCAAGTCCACCGATGATAGAATGCTCTTCTGCCGTCACGATCTTTCCGGTCTTTGCTGCTGCTTTGATCACTGCTTCTTCGTCTAATGGCTTGATCGTATGCATATTGATAACTTCTGCGCTGATCCCGTCTGCTGCCAGTTTCTCTGCTGCCACGAGAGACTCGCTTACGCAAAGTCCTGTCGCAATAATCGTCACGTCTGTTCCTTCACGGAGCGTCACAGCCTTCCCAATCTCGAATTTATAACCCTCATAGTCATTGATCACCGGAACTGCTGCTCTTCCAAAACGAAGATATACAGGTCCTACATACTCATAAGCCGCTTTTACGGCTGCTTTTGCCTCTACATCATCGGAAGGATTTAAGATCACCATACCCGGGATCGTTCTCATAAGAGCAATATCTTCATTACACTGATGTGTCGCTCCATCCTCACCGACAGAGATACCTGCATGACTTGCACCGATCTTTACATTTAAATGCGGATATCCTACAGAATTACGAACCTGCTCATAAGCACGTCCAGCCGCGAACATCGCGAAGGAACTCGCGAACGGGACTTTTCCTGTGGCTGCAAGCCCTGCTGCAACACCGATCATATTACACTCTGCGATACCACAATCAATATGACGCTCCGGGAATGCCTTCTTAAACACGCCTGTCTTTGTTGCACCTGCAAGGTCTGCATCTAATACAACCAGGTCTTCATGCTCTTTTCCCAATTCTGCTAAAGCATTACCGTAACTTTCTCTTGTTGCAATTTTCTTTACTTCTGACATAATGCTTCACCTGCTTTCTCTAAATCTGCCATAGCAACTTCGTACTGCTCATCATTCGGAGCAGCTCCGTGCCATGATGCCTGATTCTCCATGAAAGATACCCCTTTTCCTTTGACTGTCTTTGCGATGATTGCTGTCGGCTGTCCTTTTGTTTCTCTTGCCTCTTTAAATGCCGCTGCGATCTCGTCAAAATCATGTCCGTCAATATTGATCACATGGAAATTAAATGCTTCAAATTTCTTGTCGATCGGGTACGGAGAGTTTACGTCAGAAATCACTCCGTCAATCTGAAGATTGTTGTTATCTACGATAACTACCAGGTTATCCAGTTTTCTGTGTGCCGCAAGCATGGAAGCCTCCCATACCTGTCCTTCCTGAATCTCTCCATCTCCAAGAAGCGTATATACTCTGTAATCCTCACCGGATAATTTTGCAGAAACAGCCATACCAACTGCTGCAGATATCCCCTGTCCGAGGGAACCGCTTGACATGTCAACGCCCGGGATATGTTTCATATCCGGATGTCCCTGCAGATAAGAACCCACCTGACGAAGGGTTTTTAAATCTTCTACCGGGAAAAATCCTCTGTGTGCTAATGCAGAATAATATCCCGGAGCCGTATGACCTTTTGACAGTACAAAACGGTCACGGTCTGCTTTCTTTGGTTCCTTCGGATCTATATTCAATTCCTCAAAAAACAGATATGTGTAAATATCTGCTGCAGATAAAGAACCGCCCGGATGACCGGATTTTGCACTATGGACAGCATCAATGATTCCTTTTCGCACTTCATTGGCTGTCTTCATTAATTCTAATTTATTCATTGCGTCAGCCTCCTGTTTTCTTTCTATTCTATCTTAATTCTACCAAACACGCAACTCTTATTCTCCAGATTTCCACCTGGTCCCTCTGCGGCAGATATATCCATATCCGTCCTTATTTCACTTTGTATTTCTCATAAAGTTCCATGGCTTCCCGATAAGGAACAACACCTGAATTACTGTTCTCATGGGACAGTGAGCAGGAAGCGCACGCTGTTCCGGCTTTCATGGCATCTTCCAGCATAAACCCGTGATAAGCGCCAAATAGCACACCCGCGCAGTATGCATCCCCCGCTCCCGTGGTCCCTTTGATAAATCCTTTTGGAAGGCGCATGCTTTCTACTTTCACCTTTTCTCCGGTCGGACAATTTAAACCATAACTACAGGAAGGAGAATGCACGACAACCCATTCACAGACGCCGTACTCCTTTATTTTTTCCAACGCCCGCCATACATTTTCTTCATCAATGCCGTGTTCCCCACAGAGCGGAAGTTCCGTGATCCCTTCTGCCTCTGCCTCATTGACCACGCAGTAATCCACATATTTCAATGCAGGGACAACAACGTCCTGATAACGTCCGCTATCTTCTGACACCACATCAATGGACGTCTTCATTCCACGCTTTCTCGCCTCATGAAGAACCCTTGCCGCCCGCGTCCCATAGATCTCATCTTTTTCATCTAACGTTCCCAAAAGGAGAAGATATTCCAGATGGAAGATTTCTGCTTCCAACTGGTCAAATGCAATGTCCTCCTCATTATACTCTTCCATCGTTCCGGGATCAAAGAAGAATGTTCTCTGCTTGCTGTCTTTTTCTGTCATGGCATAAGTCACCGAAGTCCTGCCCCGCCGCGCCACATTAACCGTCTTCACATTCGGATACTCTCCCAATGTGTCCAGAATAAATTGTCCTTTCTCATCTTCCCCGACAAGACCGCTCACCTTGATCTCCAACTTTGGATCAAGCCTTGCCAGATCCACGATGAGGTTATTTGTCCCTCCTGTATGGAGATCCGGGTGATGTATCTTTGTGAGGTACCCTCTCTTCGGATAGAAATCTATTTCATACCCTACATCTGTGATCAGCGTCCCTGCTATCGTAATCCCTTTTTTGCCCATGCAAACACCTCTATACTCTCAATGCAAAAATTTCTATCGCTTCTTTTACATTTTTCTTCATGGCTTCCATCGCGATTAACGGAATATCATGGAAGAAGATATTGTCTCCCTCTGCCTTTTCCTCAAGCGCTTTTTTCACCGCATCTCCGCCTGCCAAAGTCATATAAGTATAGTAGTTGATTTTCCGGATCCCATTTTTTACCGCTGTCTGAAATTCTTCTTTACTCAGACCTGAGCCGCCGTGCATTACAAATGGAATATCAATCTTTTTCTTGATCTGTGTGATACGGTTCAGGTCAAGAACCGGTTTCTGCGTATAGATTCCGTGTGTCGTCCCGAATGCGATCGCAAGCACATCGACGCCGGTACGTTCTACAAAATCTTTTGCCATATCCGGATCAGTATAGACGTCTTCCAAAGTCTCAAAAGAATCTGCCGTTTCCGTTTCTCCTGCTTCTCCTACCCCGATCTCTGATGAGAAGATGTGCCCCAGTTCTGCTTCCACCGTCACACCTACACTATGTGCAAGCCGGACAACTTCTGCTGTCGTTTTTACATTTTCTTCATAGTTATCTCCCGATGCATCGATCATAACCGAAGTAAACCCAAGTTGGATCGCCTTAATGCAGCTTTCTATGGACTGTCCATGGTCTAAGTGTACGCAGACCGGCACATCTGCCTTCTTCGCAAACTGAAGCATGACCGGTGCAATATCTTCCATGGAAACCAACGGTTCATGTACCTCTGCATAATTTAAAATAACTGCGCTCTTCGTCTCCTCTGCCGCGCGGACGATCGCCTGCACCGACTCCATATTCGGACAGTTAAACGCTCCGACTGCATAGCCTTTCTCCTGCGCGTCTGCCATCATCTCTTTCAATGAAACTAACATGATCCTGCCTCCTTATTTTGCATTTCTGTTCCGCAGATAGTCGATAAATACTGCCAGAAGGATTACCGCTCCTTTTACGACATACTGCCAGAAAGAGTTGACATTCAACAAGTTCAGACCGTTATTCAATACACCAATGATCAGACCACCAATGATGGTTCCGCCTATCTTTCCGCTTCCGCCTGCCATACTGGTTCCACCTACAACTACTGCTGCGATCGCGTCCATCTCTGCACCATCTCCTGCCGTCGGCTGTCCGGAATACATACGGGATGCAAGTACAACACCTGCAAGCGCTGCCATAACGCCTGAGAAAGCATGTACGAAGAATTTTACTTTCGCTACTTTAATTCCTGAAAATTGTGCTGCCTGTGGGTTTCCTCCTACCGCATAGATATGGCGTCCCATCTTCGTCTTATTCATGATGATCGCCGTAACTATCAGGACAACCAATAAGATCACAACCGGAGTCGGCACCGGTCCGATATATCCTGCACCTATAAACTGCCATTCCTTCGTCACAACACGCACCGGTGAACCACCTGTGTACACATAAGCCAGACCTTTTGCAATATTCATCGTAGCAAGCGTTACGATAAACGGAGGGATCGTTGTCTTACAGATGATAAGACCGTTAAATACACCAACCGCAAGTCCGACCAATAATCCTGCCAGGATCGCTACCGCGATCGGAAGCTGGTATCTTGCCACACAACCTGCCGCCACACAGCCTGACAGCGCAATGATCGAACCAACTGACAGATCGATGCCGCCTAAGATGATGACCATTGTCATACCACATGCAAGGTACAGGTTTGTAGAAATCTGTCTCAGTACGTTAAAAATATTTTGCTGTGTAAAAAAGGAACTACTTGTTGCCGGATATACAGACAAAAAGATACACAGTACCAAAAAAGCAATAATAATTCCCATATTTTCTTTAAAGTAATTTTTTACACTTCCTGAAAAATCGGAAGTTATTGCAGTTTTCTTCTCTTTTCCTGCCATTTTTTTCTTCCTCCTCTTATTCTGCCGCCAGCTTCATGATATTTTCCTGTGTTGCTTCCTCATGACTGATGCAGCCTTTCATTTTTCCATGAGCCATAACATAGATACGGTCGCTCATTCCCAAAATCTCCGGGAGTTCTGATGAGATCATAATGATAGATACACCCTGTTTCACCAGTTCATTCATAATCGCATAGATTTCCGATTTTGCACCAACGTCCACGCCTCGGGTTGGTTCATCTAAAATCAGGATGTTCGGATGGGTCGCAAGCCATCTTCCGATCAACACTTTCTGCTGATTTCCACCGGACAGATTTCCGATCACCTGCTCCTGCGACGGAGTTTTGGTTGCCATCTTATCAATATATTCCTGCGTGATTTCCCGCTCTTTCCCACCATCTACAAAAATTCCTCTGATAAACTGCCCAAGTACCTCAATCGTAGAATTAAACCGTACGCTCTGCACCTTATAAAGCCCTTCTTCTTTTCGATTTTCAGGAACGAGGGAAAGCCCATACCTCATCGCCTCTACCGGACTTTTGATCGTTACTTTCTTTCCGGACACATAGATGTCGCCCTTCGCTTTCGGCGTCAATCCAAAGATACATTTCATCGTCTCGCTCCGCCCTGCGCCTACAAGACCTGCGAACCCTATGATCTCTCCTTTTTTCAGTTCAAAACTGACATTGTCTACCAGTTCTCCATCGGAAATATTCTCACATTTCAAGATGACTTCTCCCGGCTCCATGTAATCCCTTGTATAATAGTTTGTAAGTTCACGCCCTACCATCATGGCGATCAGTTCGTCTTTATTCGTTTCCTTTACAACCTTGGTCGCTACATACTGCCCGTCACGCATAACCGTTACCCGGTCACAGATTTCTTCAAGTTCGCTCATCTTATGGGAAATATAGATAATTCCCACACCTTTCGCTGTAAGAGTACGCATCATTCCAAACAGGAAATGCACTTCCTTATCCGAAATAGAAGAAGTCGGTTCATCCATAACAAGGATCTTCGAGTTGTAAGAAATTGCCTTCACGATCTCCACCATCTGCTGCTGTGCGATCGTAAGGCGTCCTACCAGTTCTGTTGCCAGAATATTCATTTCGTATGCATCTAAAAGTTCCTGTGCATCTGTATTCATCTTCACTTTATCAATAAATCCTGCTTTCATCGGCTCGCGTCCGAGGAAAATATTTTCCGCAACTGTCATGTGCGGTACCAAAACTAATTCCTGATGAATGATTGCAATTCCATTTTCCTGTGCTGCTTTTACACCATCAATGGACACCTTATTTCCTTCGATGATGATCTCTCCCTGATCAGCGCTGTAAATTCCGCCAAGTACTTTGATAAGCGTTGATTTCCCGGCGCCATTTTCTCCCAGAAGCGCATGGACTTCTCCTTCCTTAAGTTCCAGACTGACATCCTTAAGCGCATATACTCCGGGAAATGATTTATGGATCCCATTCATTTGCAACAATGTTTTTCCGCTCACACCTTCACCTTCCCACCTTTATTTTTTCTATAACGAAAAGTGCTTTACTCTTCACCAAGAATAAAGCACTTTACTACCAATTATTGTTTATTGCCAGCCGTCTGTACCGTATTCGTCAACATTATCTGCTGTAATTAAGAATGTCTCAACCGGATATCTGTCATCCACTTCCTCGCCGTCGAGAATCTTGTACATAACTTCTACTGATTTTTGTGCAATACTGATTGGAGACTGTGCTCCTGTTCCTTCGATCAATGAATCTCCAGATGCTAACTCTGCTTTGATATCCGGAGAACCATCTACACCGTAGATCTTTACATCTTTTAATCCTGCTGCATTTGCTGCTGCCAGTGCTCCAAGTGCTGTCGGATCGTTTCCTCCGAAGATTGCAACTACATCGCCATGAGCCTGTAACAAGTCTTCTGCGATTCCCATAGAAACCTCAAGGTTTCCTTTTGCATCCTGCTGTGCAACAACGTTAAATCCTTTGCCTTCGATTGCATCTAAGAATCCGTTTGTTCTGTCTGTAACAGAATTCATTGTAGGAGAGTCTAATACGATGATGTCTCCGCCGTCCGGACATTTCTTTACCAGGTCTTCACCACAAACTTTTCCTGCATTGTAGTTATCAGAACCTGCATAAGATGCTACATAAGACATATCTGCTACTTCTGTATCGAAGTTTACGATCGGGATTCCTGCTTCTTTTAATGCATCAAGCGCCGGAAGGATTCCTTCTGCCTCAGCCGGATTCAAGAACATTGCATCGATTCCCTGTGAGATCAGGTCTTCAATCTGCTGAATCTGAAGAGATACGTCATTTGCCGGGTCAACAGATACTAATGTATCTCCGTTTTTCTCTACTTCTTCTCTGATGGTGTCTTCCAAAGTTACAAAGAATGGATTGGTTCCGTCCATACAAGTATAACCGAACTTTCTTCCTCCCTCTGCGCCTTTGTCTTCTGCCGGCTCAGCGTCTGTCTCAGTTGTGCTTGAACCACAGCCTACTAACATTGCAGCTGTAAGAGCCATGCACATCAATACACTTACTACTTTTCTTTTCATTTTACTTCCTCCTGTATCTTTGTTGATATGTCTATATTAATCTTTTTTCTCCTGTCCCACACCTGCATTTTGTAACAAAATAAGCATGATAAATGTCATATAAAAAATGACAAATGTCATGCTTATTTTTTCAAAAGTTTATTAATCTTCCTCTGCAGTACCTTTAACGACGCATCAACCTCCTTAGATTCTTCAAAAATCCGGTTGATCTCACCGTCCGCCACAGTCAACATTTCATTATACTTCGCAAAATTCGGGGTCGCCGCGCCATTGTTGATGATCTCACTTAATACTTCACTGTCAATGATCTTCTCTTTATCTTCTGCATCTACCCGCAGAACCCTCTCAGCCTCTCTGGAACCGGTAACCGCCTTAAGCACCGACGCTCCCTGCGAATGGCTGAAAATATCCATCTGGACTTCTTCATCTGCTGTCAGAAGTTTCAAAAACTCCCACGCAAGCCTGCTCTCTTTTGTTTCCTTACTGATCCCCATGCACAGGGTATTGACCTCTGAGACATTTTCTCCATACGTACCCGCCGGCATCGTAATACAGTCCCACTGGAAACTGGTATATTTCTTAATCTTATAAGGATAAGTTTTGTACGTTCGGTATTCCGAGAAAGGAAGCGGCATGAAGGCTACCTTGCCTGCGTCAAAATCATCTTGCGTTACTTTCCTTCCTTCGTTTAAGTCATACAACCCTTTCACATATTTTACCGCCCCGCTCACCGAATCGCTGGTAAAATCCGAACGTTCTCCGTCCTCTCTGAAGATCTCCCCATCGTTCGCGTACACTGCGTCTTTCCAACTGTAATTATAAGTGCCAAACTGGTCGATCACCCCGTCCCCGTCCAGATCCTTCGTTACCGCTTCGGAAATTGTCATCAGATCCGACCATGTCCAGGAATTATCCGGCACTTCATATCCTTCTTGTCTCAACAGCGTCTTATTTACAAACATAAGCGTAGGAACAGTCTCAAAAGGCAATGCGTACTGCACACCATGATACTCCCCTGCTTTCAGCGTGGCGTCATAATAAATGTTCCTGGAAAATCCTTCTTCACGGCTCATGCTCTCACTTAAGTCTTTCATGCAGCCCATCGCGGCAAATTGATGAAAATCCTCTGCAAGGATCATAAACACATCCGGCATATCCCCTTTGAGCGCCTTCTGTGACAGCCATTCTGAATAATCGCCTTTCCGGATCCCGCTTTCATACTTCACCTTAACGCCGGGGTGCTCTTCCTCAAACCGTGCGATCGCCTTATCGATCAGTACATAATTTTCCGCGCTGGCCACTTCCCAGTTACTGCTGCTGAACATTCCCAGTTCCAATACAGTTTCTTCTTTCCTTTTCCCGACTAGAAAAAGAACTACCGCCAGGACCGCCATGGCTGCCAGGCAAAATCCCATTCTCTTTTTCCTATTCTTCATCTTCCATTACCGCCATTCTCTTATCTACCTGAGACTGTACTGCCCAGATAGCAAGCTGTGTCCGGTCCCGCAGTTCTAACTTATTCAGAATAATGCTTAAATAATTCCTTACGGTTCCCTCTGAGAGGTTTAATTTCTCGGAGATCTCTTTGTTCGACTCTCCGTATCCAATCTGTTCGATGATCTTCCATTCTGTCTTTGTCAGTCCCCGCACTCCCTCTTCTCCTACTTTGATCGTGTAGTCTGCCTGTGCCATTTTCGAAAAGAGGCGCACCACTTTCGTTGCCACGTCCGGATTGATCATCGCCTGTCCGCTATATACAGTCTCGATGGCATGCGCAAGCCCGTCCCTTGAGATCCCTTTTAACAGATAACCGCTTGCGCCATATTTTAATGCATTATAGATATACTCGTCATCATCAAAAGTCGTTAAGATGATGATCTTGATCTGTGGATAATTTTCTTTGATGATCTGCGTACATTGCACGCCGTCCATCTTCGGCATACGAATATCCATCAGTATCACATCCGGCTTTTCTTTTCGGATACACTGCATCACTTCCTGCCCATCCGCAGCCGCTGCGATAACGGAGATTCCTTCCCTGTTATCCAGGACGATCCGAAGGCTCTCTCTGATCAGTTCCTGATCATCTGCTATAAGTACTTTAATCATAAATTTCTCCCCATCTGATCGGTAACATTACTTCTGTTTTGAAACCATTGGTCCCATCAAAAGAAACCGTCCCATTCAGCATTTCTACCCGTTCTTCGATATGCCTGGTCCCAAATCCCTTTTTCATCTCTTTGCACCCGGTTCCATCATCCCGGATCGAGATCCGTATATTCAGATTCTCCTGAGAGATCTCAATCCAGATCTGACTGGCATTCCCGTGGCGTATGGAATTCGTTATACTTTCCTGGATCACCCGGTAGATCGCATTCTCTTCATCTTCTCCGAAACGAAGATTCTTCACGCCGCACTTGAAATAAACCTTTGCATTCGTCACGGAATTCGTCTCTTCGATCATATTCCGGATCGCTGATTCCAGGCTAAGCCTTTCCAGTGCATCCGGCCGCAGTTCATTGACGGAACGCCTGACGTCTTTGATCCCTGCCCGCGCCACCTTGGAAATAACTTCCAGTTGTTTCTTTGTCGTATCCGGTGCGATATCGATCGTCGTGATACAGGCGTCGATCGCCGCAGATATCCCGGTAAGCGTATGCCCTAACGTGTCATGGATCTCCCGCGCAAGGCGGTTCCTCTCTTTTGTCTTTCCCATCTCTTCTTTGATGTCGGCATATTTCTGTAATTCAACATTGGCATTCTGTAGTTCCTCATTGGCAACGGACAACTGCCGATACAGCCCCCGCTGCTCCTGTATCGTATATACACAATATACGATAAAAGACATCAGGTTAATAGAAACCAACAGATTATAACCTCCAAGCAAGTACCTCTGTACCCTTAGATCATAATAATTAATATAATTCACCACCGAATATTTACTGTGACTGATTGAAACCAGCTCATAATCTGTACCGATGAACGTCAGCAGGGCAATGATAATGACCAGATACCTGCCTTTTCCCTCCCTGATACGGGAGATAAAGTTCGCAAACACCCACAGGATAATGCCATTATAATTAAAATCCAAAAGATAAATGATAATAAGGCTTATGACACTGTCAAATATCAATAACCCATAGTCTGTCTTCATATCACCCGCATACAGCCTCTCCCGCACATACAGGGACACTCCCAGGATCAAAAGCAATAAAATCGTTTCCACCAAAATGCGGTATGGGTTCGAGGGAAGTTTATGGACCGTATCCAAAAATTCTCTCGCGTCATAATTGTCACAGATATAATTTGTAGAAAAACAGATAAATCCGGACACAAAAAGCAATGCCGCCACATTCACCATAAACATAAAATATTTAAGATATTGTATCTTTACTTTCTGCATACCCTCTGCCTCTACTGCCAACCGGAAATATCATAGTTTTTCAGGTTCTCCTTTGTAATCAGCGTAACCTTTACCGTAATGTCTTTCACATCTGTGCCGCTTAGATACTTATAAGCGGCTTTCGCCGCCAGTTTTCCAATCTGTTTTGGCGACTGGGCGCTCGTCCCTTCCATATATCCTGCCTTGATCATTGCCTTCCCGTCCGGCGAACCGTCCACGCCATAAAGCAACGTTCCTTCTTTCTCCCAGTGCCGCTGCTGCATTGCCGCCAGCATTCCAAGAGCCGTCGGGTCATTTCCGCCAAAAGCAACATCAAAATCAATCCCCGTATCCAGGATCTTGTTCATCTCTTCCATGGCAACTTCAAATTCAGCCGTTGTCTTTCTCTGATGTACGACCCGGTACTGGGGTTTATCCTTGATCGTGTCCAGAAATCCCTTCACGCGGAGGTTTGTAGAATTGATGTTCTTGTGATTTATGATCACGATGTCCGCCGTTTCCTTTTTTTTCATCATATCCTTTGCGATCTGCACACCTGCATCATAATTGTCCGAAAGGACGCTGCACACGACATAATCAGATTCATATACATCTGTATCAATATTGAACACCGGGATTCCCGCTTCATAACACCTCTTGATCGCCGGCATCGTAGCCTTCCAGTCAACAGGATTAAAAAAAATGGCTGCCACGCCTTCCTCGATCATTTCTTCGATCTGCTCATTCTGTTTTTCTGCATCCTGAAGCGGATCCCTTGTGATCAAGATGTCACCGTTTCCTTCCACCACTTCCTTGATGCTGGCGTCCATCGTCTCGAAATACGGGTTATTCATCGTCATATAAGTCGCGCCGAATTTCAGTGGTTTATGCAGAAATTGTGTTTTGTCCTCTATTGATTGCCCGCAGCCGGCCACCAACATGCTCCCTGTGAGCAATACTGTCAATAAACTCCTGATTCTCTTTCTTTGCATAAGAATTGTCCCTCTTACCATCTGCCACTAGATCTCTGTACGGCCGTCAAGTGCGCGAAGGAGTGTAACCTCATCAATATATTCCAGATCTCCGCCTACCGGGACTCCACTGGCGATCCTGCTCACCTTGATCCCCGCAGGTTTGATCAGTTTACTGATATACATAGCTGTTGTCTCACCTTCAAGACTTGAGTTTGTCGCAACAATCACTTCCCCCACATCACCCTGAAGCCGCTCAATGAGTTCTTTCAATTTAATATCTCCCGGACCGATTCCCAGCATGGGAGAGATGGCTCCGTGAAGCACATGGTATACGCCATTATATTTTCCCGTCTTTTCATAAGCTGCCAGATCTCTTGTATTTTCCACTACCATGATCGTCTTGTGATCTCTCGCGGGATTGCTGCATATCGGACATACTTCCTGGTCTGTAAGCGTGCAGCACTCTTTACAATATCTTACATTCTCCCTCGCCTCTACCATAGTGTCTGCAAGACGCTTTACATTCTCTATGGGCAGATGGATCAGGTGAAACGCCAGCCTTGCCGCCGACTTTGCCCCTATGCCCGGAAGACAGGATAATTCTTCGATCAATTTGCTGATCTGGTTACTATAGTAATCCATCTGTGTACCCCTTAGAATAATCCCGGCATTCCGCCGCCCATTCCCATACCTCCGGTAAGCTTGGACATCGAAGAAGCAGACTCTGCATCTACTTTCTCAAGCGCTTCATTCATGGCTGCTACGATCAGATCCTCTAACATTTCCACATCTTCTGGATCTACGACTTCTTCATCAAGTTTCACTTTCAATACTTTCTTTATGCCTGACACAGTCACCTCTACAGCACCGCCGCCGGCAGTCGCAGAAAACTCTTTTGTCTCAAGTTCCTTTGCCTGTTCCTCCATCTGACGCTGCATCCTCTGCGCCTGTTTCATAAGATTTGCCATGTTTCCCGGCATTCCACCGCCCGGAAATCCACCTCTTTTTGCCATAATCATATCCTCCTGTTCCATGGTGTCTAATCTTCCACCGTAATCTCCATTTTAATAAATTGTTCTATATCAACAAAACTGTCTTCGAATCTGCGCCCTTCTTCTACCTGGCGCACATCCAACTCTATTTTCTTTCCAACTTTCTGTTCTATAAGTGCCTGAATCTCTTCCTTATGGGCTTCGCTTCCTACCACTCCGGCGCTCATGGAATCAGGAAGTACGATCATCAGGCGATTGCCCTCACCTGCGCTCAACCGTGCTCTCTTCAGATAATTTCGGAGCATGGGGGACGCATCATTGATCAGCGCCCGAAAATCTCTTGCGACTGCTCTGACATCCTCATTCAGCGCTTTCGGAAGTTCCGGCTTCTTCTCCTCTGTTATGGACTCTTCTCCATTTACATATACAATCTTCTCCCGCACCGGCGTCTCAAAGATCCCATTCTCTAATTGCTTCTCTATGGCACGGACACGTTCAGACAAGGTGTCTGCCCCCGTTTCCATCTGCGGTCTGCACAATTTGATCAGCGTGACCTCAAGAAGCACTCTCTTCTGTGTGGCATATCTGATCTGATTGGTGAGATCCGAAAAAATGCGGATGTATCGCATCAACGTATCACTGTCAATCATCTGCGCTTCTTCTTTCAGCCTTGCAAAGTTCTCTGTAGACACGTCAAGTACATCTTCCATATCGTCCGAACTTTTCACAAGAAGAAGATTTCTCAGATACCATGTAAAATCTGACGCAAGTTGGGATAATTCCCTGCCTTGCATGACCAGTTCGTCCACAGTCTCGATCACTGCGCGGACGTCAAACGCAAGCAGTTCTCTTAAGAGCCTGCTGAACACTTCTGTATCCACCGCTCCCAACACTTCTAACACATGGTCATATCTTAAAGTCTGCCCGATATAGAACGCCGCACATTGATCCAGAAGGCTTAAGGCATCCCGCATGGAACCGTCTGCCATTCTTGCAATATAACGGACTGCCTTTTCTTCCACACTCCAGCCTTCTTTATCGATCAATTCTGTAAGCCTGTCCGCGATCGTCTCGATAGAAATCCTCTTAAAATCATAGCGCTGACATCGACTGAGTATCGTAACCGGTATCTTGTGTGCCTCTGTCGTCGCCAATATGAAGATCACATACTCCGGCGGTTCCTCCAATGTCTTAAGAAGCGCATTAAATGCACCGGTGGAAAGCATGTGTACCTCGTCAATGATATATACTTTGTACCGTCCTTCCGTCGGTCTGTAAGATACTTCTTCCCGGATTTCACGGATATTATCAACGCCGTTATTCGACGCCGCGTCAATCTCGATCACATTCATAGACGCACCTGCGGCAATGCTGCGGCACATCGCACATTTTCCACAAGGGCTTCCATCGACCGGATCTTCACAGTTTACCGCTTTGGCAAATATTTTTGCCACAGTCGTCTTACCCGTACCGCGTGTCCCGCAAAAAAGGTACGCGTGTCCGATACGTTCTGCTTTGATCTGGTTCTTAAGTGTTGCCACAATGGCATCTTGACCTTTTACATCTTCAAATTCATCCGGCCGGAATTTCCGGTATAACGCCATATATGACATCGTTTACACTCCATTTCTCTCTATTTGTCACCAAAACTGATTCCTGAAAGTTTTGCCTGTTTGATGATCTCGGAAGCCGGATCCACATATTTCAGTTTCCCCGCCACCTCTTGAAGCGGTACAAGTTCCACTTTATCGTTCCTGATGGCAACCATTTTCCCAAAATCTCCATCAAGAACAGCCTCTGCCGCTGCCACGCCAAGTCTTGTGGAAAGCACGCGGTCATAAGGACATGGAGAGCCGCCACGCTGTGTATGTCCCGGAACTGCAATACGGACTTCCTGATCGGTCCTTTTTTGAATCTTCTCTGCCAGTTCAAAGGCTACCGAAGGATACTTATTCTTCTCCTGCTTTTTCTTTAATTCTTTCTTGGAAAGTTCTGCATCCTCCTTAGAGATCGCACCCTCTGCCGCTGCGATGATCGTAAAGCGCTTTCCTGATTCTGTTCTTCTGTTGATCGCCTCAACGACCACATCAATATCATACGGGATCTCCGGGAGAAGGGCAATGTCCGCGCCACCTGCGATCGCTGCATGAAGCGTAACCCAGCCTACTCTGTGTCCCATGATCTCGATGATAAACACACGGTTATGAGAAGTTGCTGTTGTATGGATCTTATCAATCGTATCCGTCGCAATATCCACCGCGCTCTGGAACCCAAAAGTCATGTCCGTTCCCCAGAGGTCATTATCAATCGTCTTCGGAAGAGTAATGATATTCAACCCCTCTTCTCTTAACAGGTTGGCTGTCTTGTGCGTTCCATTTCCACCCAATACGATCAGACAGTTTAAATTCAATTTATGATAAGTATGTTTCATAGCCTCAACCTTATCAAGCCCATCCTTATCCGGCACTCTCATAAGTTTAAACGGCTGCCTGGAAGTCCCAAGGATCGTACCTCCCACCGTCAATATTCCCGAAAAATTTCTGGAGGTAAGCATATCAAAATTAGAATAAATAAGACCTTTATACCCTTCTTTAAATCCGTAGATCTCTACATCCTTTTCCTTGCATCTCGAAGTAATCCCTTTCACCACTCCACGCATAGTAGCATTCAGCGCCTGACAGTCCCCGCCGCTGGTCAACATACCGATTCTTAACATAACTTTCTCCCTCCTGTCCTTGCATTATACACTTCAAACAATTACAAAATACCATCTATTAGTATACAATATTTTACCTTTAGAAACAATGGGGACAGGGTAATTTTAATCTGGGACGGAGTAAAATTAAATTTACCCCGTCCCAGATTACATGGTATAATACTTTCAAAACTACAAAAAGAAAGAAGGTCTAAACCTTGGACAAATTAGATATTAAATTATGGACATTGCAGGCAAAAGGTCACATTGTCCCTGACCGTTCTCTTTTAAAAACTCCGGAACAGATTAAAGCAATTAAAAAAAGTGCTGACCTTAACACGGCTATCCTCGACCATGTAGCAGCACATATCCGCGCCGGCATGAGCACGGAAAAAATAGACCAGCTTGTATACGATTATACTACCGCTCACGGCGGAATCCCTGCCCCTCTTGGCTATGAAGGATTCCCCAAAAGTGTATGCACTTCCATTAATAATGTAATATGTCACGGTATTCCAAGTGAAGACGAGATTCTGGAAGATGGCGATATCGTCAACGTAGACGTTTCTACGATATTAGACGGATACTATTCTGATGCCTCCCGCATGTTTACGATTGGGGAAATCTCACCCCGTGCGGAGAAATTAGTCCGTGTCACCAAAGAATGTGTGGAGCGAGGTCTAAAAGCCGCCAAGCCCTGGGGGCACTTAGGCGACATTGCTTACGCCATCAATTCCCACGCCCGTAAAAATGGCTACTCTGTTGTAGAAGATATCGGCGGACATGGAATCGGGCTGGAATTTCACGAAAAGCCCTATGTGTGCTATGTCGCTCCAAAGGGCACGGAAATGGTACTTGTCCCAGGCATGATGTTCACGATAGAACCTATGATCAACGAAGGCAGTCCCGACTTTTTTATCGATGAAGATAACGGTTGGACTGTATATACCGAAGACGATGGATTGTCAGCACAGATTGAATATATGGTCCTGGTGACAGAGACAGGAATCGAAGTATTGAGCAAATAGAATCTGGGACAGGGTAAATTGAATCCGGGACGGGGTATTTTTAAAAAT
>CAYOSJ010000001.1:58029-63059 GCA_964406595.1 uncultured Dorea sp. | reverse complement strand
ATCTCTTTTCTATTCTTCCTCTTCTTCCCTTGCATTCTGACCGGGTGCATACTTTAAGAAGTATGCATAGATATCTACTACCGCCTGATATAATTCTTCCGGTATCTCCGTCCCCAGTTCCAACTGCGTAAGTACCGTTGCAAGAGAATTATCTTCATAAACCGGCACACCGCTTTCATTTGCGATCTCCACGATCTTTTCCGCCACATACCCCATACCTGACGCTACGATGACTGGTGCGGCTTGTTTATTCTCATCATATTGTAACGCTACTGCTTTTTTATTCAGCAAATCATTATACTGCGACATCGACCGAATTTCTCCCTTCGTATATTTTCGGGAACGCCGCAGAAACCGGGATTGGTTCTTTCCCCTGCTCTACAGCAAGATACTCTACTTCTATATTATTACGTTTCATGATCTTGGCAATCCCATCCCTGATATCACTTTCATGTTCCGCAAGATCTTCCGGGTAATGCACGAGCATATCCATCTTCCCTTTTTCATAATACATCATAATATCAAAAAATCCTACCTCTTTCATATCAAACTTGATAAGAAGTTTTACTCCCCGCTCCTGAGATCCCTTCTCTGCCGACTCTTCGTTCGGATCGATCCACAATTCAGAAAAGAAAGGAACCCCGTTTAAGATCACCGGAAGCATCACGTGCAGCACCGGCATATAGACACTTTCATTCATCAACATGCCCTGCATGACATTGAGAAATGCCTCTCTGTTCTCTATGCCTGCTTCTCCCCGGATCCCCGCCTGCATGATATTTAAAAATTTATCTGACCATTCTGCCTTTCCTGCTGCCCGGTCAAAATCCACATTCAGAAACATGTTGCGCAGTTCATCTGCAGTCATTCCTGCGAATTTTTTCTGGAATGCCTCAAATCCCAATAACCTCTGGAATGCCTGCGCCACGCCGTCAATATTGCCATTTTCATAACGTGATACATTAAATGTAAGAAGATTGATCAAATCTCTGATCTTTCCCATATCTCTTGTACTGGAGATATATTGTCCGAGAAATGGTACAATCTTTTCTTTCAACAGGGCGACATTATATTCATTGTCTTCCAGATCGTAAGGGTGCAGCTGATCCGCCAGATCTTTAAGCATCTCCCTGTCATTTCGGAACATATATTTCCCGATCTCCTCCAACTGTCCTTTGATATTCTCAAATATATGGTTGCCGGAAGACATATCGTTATATTTTTTCAGAAAATTCAATATACCTGCTTTTAACTCAACGGTAGCCGCGTCCCCCATCACCTGACGCAGAAGCTGAAACATAGGTCCATGGAGTTTGTTCGCGCCGTTCGTCTGAGCCTTCAAAAATTCCTTCAGTTGTTCCGGCGACATCTCAAGCATCCGGAACATAGCGCTGATCTCTTCCGCTGTCCCTTTGGTGATCCCTGCCTCTACAAGATTTCCCATACCACTGAACATCATCTTGCTCATGACTTCCTGCAGTTTTGGCATATCCCGGAGGGACTGGACAAAATTACCAAAATTAGACTCATAAGAAATGCCCTTGCGGACTCCCTGCTCCGCATTGCTCTCCCGTCTTCCGTCAGGTCTTACCACTTTGTCCGGCGCTACCGGGTTTTTAATCCGCGTATCATCCGGTTGAGAAACATTTTGCTTGTTTACAGAATTATCATATCCGGTGATTGGAGTTGTTACTTTTAAAATATTTGACATTTTTTCACCTACTCTATATTTTTCTCTTATCTTTTTATCTCTCTATGTCGATATATAATTATATTAAACATTTAGATAAGGCGGTGCTAATACTATGGATAACATGCTTGAAATGTATCTTTATGAAACAAATACCCTTTTGGAACAACTAGATGAACTGTTAATAGACGCTGAGAAAAACGGGGATTTCTCTACAAACGATGTAAATGAGATCTTCAGAATCATGCACACGATCAAAGGTTCGTCTGCTATGATGGAGTTTTCTACATTAATGGAGATTGCTCATCATATAGAAGACTTATTCTTTTATATCCGTGAGAACGGCATGGATTCTCTTGATGAATCCCACAAAAGCGATTTGTTCAACTTAATGTTCCAGTCAACCGACGCTCTTCGTACCGATGTTGAAAAAATCGAAAACGGCGAACCTCTTGATACTAATATCGACAGTGTCGTTGCAGATATTAATAGTTTTTTGGAAAAAATCAGCGGGTCCGGCAAAAAAGAGGCCTCTGCTTCTTCTTCCGCTTCCGAAAGCGCGCCAAAGCAGGCTTCGGCTGATATCGCATCGATCAACCAGGAACTGACCGGCTGTCCTGACAGTGACGCTCCTTATTTTGTCAAGATTCATTTTGAGCAGGGCTGCGGAATGGAGAATCTCCGTGCTTTCATGATCGTGAACGCTCTGAAAGACACAGACCTCGAGTTTTCCTTCTACCCTGATGATGTGGAGACAAACGGCGATACCACTGATACGATCGTAGAAAATGGTTTCTTCCTCTTACTCAATTCAAAAGAGGACGTTGAACGCGCGATCCATACGGTCAAAGAACAGAATAATGTAGAAACTTATGAGATCATTGAGAATACCTCTTCAAAATCTTCGGCAGGCGCTTCTTCTGCATCCAGTGCAAAAGCCGCAGACAAATCTTCCGATGATTCTTCTGCCGCGTCCGCAAAACCGGCGTCAGGAGCTCATGGTGGCGGCGGGCCTGCCAAACAGAGTCTGATCAGTGTAAATCTTTCAAAACTGGACGCCCTTGTTGCTATTGTCGGTGAGATCGTAATCACAGAATCTATGGTTACTTCTTCTCCTGATCTGCAGAACCTGAAGTTAGACAACTTCCTGAAGTCTGCACGCCAGTTAAGAAAATTAACAGATGACTTGCAGGATATCGCAATGTCACTGCGTATGGTCCCTGTATCCGGCACGTTCCAGAAGATGAACCGTATCGTCCGTGATATGAAGAAAAAACTGAATAAAGATGTACGTCTCACGATCGTGGGTGAGAATACAGAAGTAGACAAAACGATCGTAGATACTATCGGAGATCCTATCATGCACATTGTCCGTAACTCTATGGACCATGGAATTGAAGCGGATGTGCAGGATCGTATCAATGCCGGCAAGGATCCACAGGGGGAGATCATTCTTTCCGCAACACATACCGGAAGCGAAGTCATCATCTCTGTTACCGATGACGGACAGGGCATGAATACAGAGGCTATTCTTGCAAAGGCAGAGAGAAATGGCATCCTTACCAAGCCTGCCAGTGAATATACGAAGAAAGAGATCCTTGCTCTTCTGATGGTTCCCGGATTTTCCACCAACGAAGCTGTTACGGAATTTTCCGGCCGTGGAGTCGGCATGGATGTCGTAAAGAAAAATGTGGAATCCGTAGGCGGAACCGTGACAATTACCAGTGAATTTGGAAAGGGAAGTTGTACGACTCTGAAAATACCGCTTACGATGGCGATCGTAGATGGAATGGAGATCTCCGTCGGACAGTCCATGTTTACGATTCCGATATCCAACATCCGCCAGTCATTTAAAGCGCAGAAAGAAGATATCATTCTTGACGCAAATGGCAACGAGATCATCAAGTGCATGGAACATTTCTATCCGATCGTCCGTGTACATGAACTTTATAATATAGAAACTGAAGTTACCAATATCGAAGACGGTATTTTGATCTGGGTAGAGGCAAGCGACAAATCTTACTGTCTGTTCGTCGATGAATTACTCGGAGAACAGCAGGTGGTTGTCAAGCCGCTTCCGTCTTTCCTTAGCAACTTTAACATAAAAGATTCCGGTATTAGCGGCTGCACCATTCTGGGCGATGGCAATATCAGTATCATCCTTGATATCCTGAGCCTGTATGGGGTATCCAATCATCAATACTAAATTACATTAAAATTGGAGGATAACAGTTATGCCAGTGGACGTAAATGAAAATATAACAGAAGAACAGATAGAGGTGTCGGAGACCGCCCTCTCTACAGAACGTTTTCTTACATTTAGTTCTGATGGTCTTACGATCGGAGTCAGCACAAATTATGTAACCGAAATTATCACAGACCACGCAATTACCATGCTGCCCCTTGTGCCAAATTATGTAAAGGGGATCATCAATTTAAGAGGACAGATTATCCCTATCATTGATATACGCCTTCGCATGGGAAAAGCCGCGATTGACTATACATCTACAACCTGCATCATTGTATTAAATATCAATTCTGCAAGTATTGGTATTATCGTAGACGCTGTACAACAGGTTGTTGATATTGACCAGAGCCAGATTGCTCCGGTTCCTGTAGAGAACCAGCAAGAACTGATCAATGGTATGATTTCATTCGGAGATCGCTCTGTAATCCTGTTCCTTGACTGCGAACAGCTTACACAGACTTACTAGGCTAAAGGAGTACGTTGTATGTTAACAATTAATGAAAATGATTTTCAGCGTCTTGTTACATTTATAAAAAAGGATTACGGCATCGACCTTTCTAAAAAGAAGCAGTTGATCTCAGGCCGTCTTTCCAACACGATTCTCTCTATGGGATTTTCTACTTTTCAGGAATATGTAGATTACCTTATAAAGACGAAGAAAGATAAAGATCTTGAATTGATGCTGAACAAACTGACTACGAACTATACATATTTTATGCGCGAGGAAGCTCATTTTAAGTTTTTTACTGACACGATCCTGCCTTATCTGGAGAGTGTAAAAAAAGACAAGGTCTTAAGTATATGGAGCGCAGGCTGTTCTTCCGGGCAGGAACCATATACGATCTCCATGATCTTAAAAGAGTACTTTGGAAGCAAAGCAGGTATGTGGGATACCCGGGTACTCGCTACGGACATTTCGCAGAATGCCCTGAAAGCGGCAACGGAGGCAGTCTATGAAGCCGATTCTCTGGAAGGACTTCCGACAGGTTGGAAATCCAAGTATTTCCGTCCTGCGGATGCCGGACATTATACCGTTGCTCCCGAGATCAGGTCGAACGTGATCTTCCGTACGTTTAATCTCATGGATCCGAT
>CAYOSJ010000001.1:0-57929 GCA_964406595.1 uncultured Dorea sp. | reverse complement strand
CTCCCGAGATCAGGTCGAACGTGATCTTCCGTACGTTTAATCTCATGGATCCGATCAAATTCCGCCTGAAGTTCGACGTGATCTTCTGCCGGAATGTAATGATCTACTTTGACCAGCCTACAAAAGATGCCCTGATACAGAGATTTTACAATGCGACAAATCCAGGAGGCTATCTGTTGATTGGTCATTCAGAAGGTTTGAACAAGGAAACAAACCCTTATAAGTATCTGCGCCCTGCAACTTATCGAAAAGAATAATCAGAAAGCCGCCTTCTTAACACTAGGCGGTTTTCCTTGTTATGAAATATGAAAGGAGTTTTCACACATGTATAATAAAAAAATAAAAGTTCTTGTAGTCGACGATTCGTCTTTGTTTCGTGTGGCTATCACACAATATCTGTCTACCCAGCCCAATATGGAGGTTGTTGGATATGCAGTAAATGCTTTCGATGCAAGGCAGAAGATTCCCGTTCTTAAGCCAGATGTTATGACTCTGGACGTCGAGATGCCGGGATTAAATGGAATCGAATTTTTGAAACAGCTTCTTCCTACCAATCCGCTGCCGGTCATCCTGGTTTCTTCGCTGAACTTAAGCGTATTTGACGCACTCTCTGCCGGAGCTGTTGATTTTGTCCGGAAGCCGGATATGAACAGCCCACATGCGAAAGAACTCTTTTTTAATTCTTTATCTACGAAGATCGTCGTTGCTTCTACCGCGAAGGTACGTACACCTTCTCCGGCAAAAGCAGTTGACGCTCCTCCGGCAGTTTTGAATGTAAAGATCCCTCATGCAACGCTGAATTCTACGATCATTGCTATCGGTGCTTCCACCGGTGGAACCGAAGCGACTCTCAGCATTCTCGAGAAACTTCCTGCAAGTATGCCGGGCATCGTGATCACCCAGCACATGCCAGAGGGATTTACCAAGATGTATGCCGACAGGCTGAACCGCATCTGTAACCTGACGGTCAAAGAAGCAAGAACCGGTGATGTGATCCGCCCCGGAGTTGCCTATATCGCTCCCGGTGCAAAGCAGATGGAAGTCGTACGCTCCGGTGCAAATTACACGGTACAGTGCCACCCGGGCGCAAAAGTGAGTGGACATTGTCCTTCCGTAGACGTGCTTTTCTCTTCCGTTGCTAAAAACGTGTCCATCAACACGGTAGGTATCATCTTGACAGGTATGGGCAGAGACGGTGCTGACGGATTATTAAAAATGAGACAAAAGGGTGCTTTCACCATCGGACAGGACAAGGAATCCTGTGTTGTATATGGTATGCCTATGGTCGCACAGAACATTGGCGCCGTCTGCACGCAATCCTCCCTGGACGGTATTGCTTCTGTCCTGATGAATCACCTTCGGAAATAATCGACCGGAATATTATGAAAAGTTTTCGTTATTTTTTCCGGCCTTCTGTCGATAGTAATAATATAAATCTTTCAAAGGATATAGATTCATAGAAAGGAGGGATTTGTATGAAAATATCTATCAACCATTTAGTCAGAAACTACACAGATGTGAATATGCATACAAAAGAAACCTCTGCAACTCGTTCTATTTCTAATACAGGACATAATTTTGATGCACTCACGATCCAGTCTGATCCAAGACAGATTGAAGAGCGGACATTTTCAGAAGCAGTTTCGAAACAATTGCTCCATGCAGTTTCCGGCAATGTTTCCGAGGAGAAAGTGAACAATCTCCAGACGCAGGTTGCAGCCGGTGCTTACCACATTGATTCCAGATCTATTGCTTCAAAGATCCTTTTGCTTGGGGAGGTATAGTATACGATGGATAAATTTGTGGAATTTACTGGTACGATCGAAGAGTTTATCCAACTTTTCGAGGAACTGATCCCCATTGAGCAGAAAAAACTAGACGCTGCCATTGCAAATAAGGTTATCCTTGTAGAAGAATGCATGAACAAAGAACAGGCCGCTGTTCTTAAGATGCGCGGACTGGAGCAGAAGCGGGAACAGATACAGCAGGAGATGGGTATGGGCGGCTATACGTTCAAACAGATCCTTGAGAAAGTTCCTGCTGATTCGGCGGACGCCTTGCAGCCTTTATTCCGCCGGTTATCTGAACAGGTCACTACTTTCCAGTCTGTCAGTGAAAGTGCAAAAGAAATGATCGAATTAAATCTGCACAGGATTCAATCGGCTCTCTCAAATGACGCCGGAACAGAATCTGTATATTCTCAGGGTGGTAACGTAAAGAAAAAAGATGACCCTATGCACTTTACCAGCCGTTCAGTTTAAATATATTAGGAGGAGATTGTATGATACGTTCAACATTTGCCGGATTTACAACCGCACAGCTTGCCATGTCTGCAAGCCAGCGCGCGTTAGATGTTACCGGTCAGAATATCGCAAATATTAATACTGTAGGATACACGAGGCAGCGACTTGATATTGCCAGCCTTCATACACATGGCACCGGTTTTTTCAGTTCCAGTAAAGACAAGGTCGGCTATGGTGTTGAGATCACCGGCATTTCACAGCTTCGTGATCCGTTTCTTGATATGCAATACCGTTCCCAGGTTGGAAAACTCGGAACTACGGATTCCCATGTGGCAGGCTTTGAGCAATTAGAATCCATTTTTGATGAATCATCCATGGACGGTATCCGTGCAGCACTTTCTTCTATTACGAGTTCTCTTACCACACTTTCTGAACAAAAGGGTGATAAAGACTTCGCTACTTATGATACGATGGTTCGTTCCAATATGCAGATTTTATTGAATCTGTTCCGTGATAACTCGACACGTCTGGAGGGTGTCCGTGAGGATCTTACGACTGGGTTCAAAACTACAGATGTAGATGAAGTGAACCAGATTCTGGAAAATATCAGCAATCTGAACAGCAGTATTAAAAATGCACAGGTTCTGGGAAATCCGGCGCTGGAATTACAGGATCAGCGCAATGACCTTTTAGATCAGTTAGGCGGTTATCTTCCGATCTCTGTAAAATATCGAGATAAAGAAATCTGCCCCGGACAGACCATCGAAGTACTTGATGTGTTCTTTACAGATACCAAGGGTGGAAAGCACACATTGATCTCTGATGACCTGTATGGCTCTCTTGATGCTGATATCAGCGGAGAACCAGTTACACTTACTCTTTCCGATGCATCGGGTGTATATGATGTGGATGTAACAGATACACTGGGGGAAGGTTCCTTAAAAGGTACGCTTGATATGCTGAATAAGAGCGGAGACTTTGACAACAGTGATTTTAAAGGTCTGGGATATTACGAAAAAGCACTGGATTCTCTTGCCGGTACATTTGCTCAGAAATTCAATGAGATGAATAAGGCTCCGATTCTTGATGCGACAGGAAATATTACTGGTTACGAGGATCGCCCGCTCTTTGAACTGATTGACACAGCCAAGGGCTGGAGTGCTTCTAACATTAAGATTGCTGATGATTGGACCAATGGTACTTATACGATCACGGCTTCCAAGAAGCCTGTCAACGGTTCGATCCCATCGGGAGCAAATGAGAATATTCTTGCTATGATCAAATCGCTCTCCGATGAACATGATTTTACTGTAGACGGTACTACTTTCTACAGGGGAAGTTTCTATAACTGCTATGCGAATATTGAAAATAATCTTGGTATTGATAAAAAGTCCTCCGAGACACTTCTGAAAAATCAGATCTCTGTTCTGAACCAGACCGCCAACAGCAGGGATGGCGTATCTGGAGTACAGCTTGACGAGGAGGGCATGAACCTGATGCACTATAACCAGTCCTACACAGCCGCTGCCAGATTAATGACGACTCTGGACGAAGCGCTTGATACTCTGATCAACAGAACCGGCGTAGTTGGACGTTAATTAGGAGGTCTATTATGAGAATTACTACAAATGCTATTTTAAGAAATTATAAGTCCAATCTTGGAACTTCTTTATCAAATCTGGATACTGCCAGAAATAAAGTAATGACCGGACGCAAGTTTGCTACTGCTTCTCAGGATCCTTCCAGCGCCCTTCGTGCTGCTACATTGGAAAGACGGTATCTTCGGAATCAGGATTATCTGAATACGGTAGAAAATGCCCAGTCTTTTCAGGACTCTCAGGAAGACGCTGCCATGCAGATCAGTACCATTGCTCTGAACTTAAGCAAACGTTATGGAATCGAATCTTTAAACGGAACAAATGGTTCTGCGAATACAAGACAAACCTACGCAGACGCGTGGAGAGGTGCACAGGATAGCATGCTTCTCAGCCTGAATGCTTCTTATGAGGGCAGATATGTGTTTGCCGGAGCAGATGGTGCCAACCCTCCATTTAAATTGGAAACCGACAATGCCGGAAACCAGACCTTAACATACCGCGGAGTGGATGTGAACGATACTACAAAGCAGGCGGTTTTAGATGAACTCTCCGAAGAAACTGTATTTGTCGATATGGGCTTTGGACTGAATATGGATAATCAGAATGTGGTTGATCCTTCCAGCGCTTTCAATACAAGCCTTCCAGGAATCAATATCATAGGGTACGGAACAGACGCTAATAATAATCCAAAAAATATGATTCTTCTTGCAGGAGAAATTGCAGATACTTTAGATCCTGTAAAGAATCCTACTCTTGATTATGATAAATTAAAAGAACTTTTGAATGCTTTTGAAGCCGGTCACAACAATGTTTTAAGTCAGGTTACAACACTTGGTACGAAAACAGAGTTCCTGACAACGACAAAAGAACGTCTGGAAGCAAGTGATCTCAGCCTTGCTACACAGTATGATAAAGTAGTCAATGTTGATATGGCGGGAGCGATCAGCGATTTTTCATGGGCGCAATATGCTTATAACGCAGCTTTAAAAGTCGGAACAAATATCTTGTCACCATCTTTTATTGACTTTATGGATTAATCGTACCACATTTTACATCTAAAGGAGGGATAGTAAATGGATCAACTTTTAAAAATTACAACCGTTCCAATTCAATATGAATTGAAAATTAATGATGCACGTTTAGAGCATCACAGTTCGAAGGCGGAACTGGAAATCCGCCGGAACAAGGGCGGACTCTCGATCAAAAGCCGTCCCGTCAAACTAAACCTCGATACTTTCGAGGCAAGAAATTCTGTTGTGCCTACTCCTGCCCGTGCTGTCTCTCAGGCTGCTACCAGAGGAAAAGAGGCCGCTTACAGTGCAACTGCACAGATGGCGCAGGAGGGACAGCTTATGCTGAAAGCAGACATTGGAGATGACGTACTTGGAAATATCTTCGCGCAACGGGCACAGGCTCCAACCGGAGAATTCCAATTGTCGTTTACTCCTTCTGAGCCGGTAGATATTAGTTATCAGGCTCCGGATCTGACAATTAATTACGAGATGGATAAGTTGAACTTTGATCTTAAGATTGCAAACGGTAATTTTGAGTTTATTCCGGGCGATATAGAAATGTCCATCACACAACATCCTGAGATTTTAATCGAATATATTGGTGGGCCTATCTATGTTCCGCCGAGTGCAGATCCCGATTATGTACCATTAGATGTAAGGGCTTAACAAAGCCCTTACTTTTGTTATAGAATTACTTTTCTTTACAAAAATATAATGTTATTTCTTATTAGGAGGACAATATAATGAATATAAATGCAAAATATTTTGGAAATGTTTCATACGAAAGTTCAGATATCATACAGATCGACAATGGACTGATCGGTTTTGATACTTATACAAAATATCTTCCACTTTCTTTTGACGAAGAAAATGACTTTATGATTTCTCTTCAAAGCCTTGAAGATGAATCTCTCTCTTTTATATTGATGGATCCTTTCCAGCTCTTTCCTGAATACGCTCCCGATCTGGCTGAGCAGGATATGAAAGAGTTACAGGCTGACTCGCCGGAAGATATTGTCTTTTACGCCATCTGTGTAATACGCGATACTACCGCTTCATCTACCGTTAACCTGAAAGCACCTTTAGTGATCAATCTTGTCAACCGCAAGGCAAAACAGATCATCTTAGAACAGCCGGAATACACCTTCCAGCATACCCTTGCACAAGCCACTAAGAAGGAGGATGAGTAACGATGCTTATATTACAACGGCGAAAAGGAGAAGCCCTTTCTATAAATGACAATATCACTCTCACCATAACAGATATAGGAAATGACTGGGTAAAACTTGCAATTGACGCTCCCAGGGATATACCCATTCTTCGTTCCGAATTAAAAGATGCCATTGAAGAAAACAAGAAAGCATCTGAAACGGTTCCTATGAACCTGCTTGAACAGATACTCAAAGAGAATTGATACAAAAAATTCCATTCATATCCTTACCTCCAGAGGTTATCCCCTCCAGAAGTAAGATATGAATGGAATTTTTTGAAGTTATAACTTATGAATACACTCTACCGTATCACTATAATCTTTCTGCACCTGCGCGAATAATTCTTCCACATCTTCCGTATATTCCCGCCTGTCCCTCAGATGATCTGAAAGCGCCGCTGCTGACCGTCCAAGTTTTGTCAGAGCAAGATTCTGGCTGATTCCCTTCAGCGTATGTGCTGCTCTGAACGCTTCCTCCATATCCCGTTGCTCCAGAGAGTCACACAGAAGTGTATAACTCTTGTCCTCTGGAATCTTACCTAAAAACTTTCTGATTCGTTCTTCCGTACGCAGACGGCTTTCCACTTCACTATAATCTGCGCCCATTGCTTCATAACATTCTTTTATAGTCATCTCTCTAATTCTCCTTTCCTTCTTCTTTTTCTTCTCTGCCAAATGTCAGCACTGACTGCATTGTTTCACTGAATTTATCATAGAAACAATATCCATGTTTCCCGTTCTTCTTCATCTGATATAATGCCACATCTGCCATGTGGAACAACTTACCATAGTCCCTTTCACACTCCGTTGCTTTCGCAACACCCATACTGGTACTGACATGAAATCCCTTGAAATCACTGTCCAGAAGGTGGAAGATACGCTCCACCGGAAGTTGCGTCTCATCCTTATAAGGCATAAAAAGCAAGAACTCATCGCCACCCATACGGGCAACAATATCCACACTTCTCGTACCTCCTGACAAGGTAGACGCCACATATTTCAGCACCTCATCTCCAAACAAATGCCCGTACTGGTCATTTGCCTGTTTGAATCCATCCAGATCAAGGAGAACCAGAATATACTTCAACTCCCCATCCTGGTCAAGAATCTCTGTGATCTTTCTTTTCGCTGTCCGATGGTTCAAAAGCCCCGTCAGCGTATCATGTTCTGAAATGGTTTTTAAGTGCTTCATCTGCTCTTTCTCATCATGAATATCCACGATCTTTCCAATGGCTCCGGTAAATTCCCGTGGTTCTTCTTCGTTCCAGATAGATTTTGCAATGACACGGTTCCACCGTTTTTTCCCATGGATTGAAAGCATATACTCTCTTTCAAACACATTCTTCTCCCATTTTTCATCTTCCAGTTCCTGCAATAACTGCTCAAAATCTTCCTTCTGAAAGATCTCTGTACCTACGACCGACTCCTGAGGATTCATAATAACCTCAGGGATCCTCAGATACTCTGCGCTCCATTCAGACAGCGTCAGCATCTTCGGCACTTTTGTATATTCAAACTGGATCTCCTGAGAAATATTTGCAAAGAAACGGTATTTCATCCTCTCTTTTTCCAGCAGGCGCAGTGTCCGTCCTGAGAAGTCCATATCACCTTTCTCAAATTGATTTTCTATCGCATGTATAACCTCCGTCTTGGAGATATGCGTTCCTGAATTCACCTGCGATGCTTCTTTCAGGTCATCGGAAAGTTCCTTCAGGCATTCCAGCAAAATAGGATTAAATACACCACACTCTCCGTTTAAGATCATTTCCATTGCATTTTCATGAGAATATGGGGGCTTATAAACACGGCTGCTGCGCAGTGCATCATAAACGTCTGCAATCGATACTACCTGCGCTGCGATCGGGATCTCATCTCCTTTTAATCCATCAGGATATCCTCTTCCATCGTACTTCTCATGATGCCAGCGGCAGATCTCATACGCCCGTTCGATCAACGGTTCCTTTTCCTGTACCGAAAGACTCTCCAGAAGTTTGGCGCCTTCCAACGAATGCGTTTTCATGATCTCAAACTCTTCCGCAGTCAATTTCCCCGGCTTATTTAGGATCTCCACCGGTATTGTCATCTTCCCGATATCGTGGAGTGAAGCCGCATTACAGATAAGAGAAATATCCTTCTTCGAGATTGGGTACTTGTCCGTCTTCTCCAACAGTTTCTTCAGGATCATTTCTGTCAGGATACGGATATGTATCACATGCAATCCACTCTCTCCATTCCGGGACTCTACGATATTAGAGAGAATATTGATCATCAATGTATTTTCATTTTCTCTTTCCTGGAACTGTTCCACAACCAGATGGGACAATTCTTTCTGTTTTGTAAATAATAACAAGGTATTACTTACCCGACGTTGTACGATACGCTCGTCAAAAGGTCTGCTGATATAATCCTGCACGCCAAGATCATACGCCTTCTCTACATAAGATGGGACTACTTCTGATGAAATAACGATCACTGGTATGCTCTTGATCCAGCCATTTTTATTCATCACCGCCAACAGTTCAAATCCATCCATCTTAGGCATGACAATATCAAGAAGCATCAAGGCGATCTCATGCTCTTTCTGTTGTAAGATCACAGACGCCTCAAGTCCATTTTCTGCCTCCAGAATCTCATATTTGCCAGACAGCATGTCACACAAAAGAGAACGGTTCATTTCTGAATCATCTACAACCAGTATTTTTCGTTTGATATCATTATGTTCTTCTTGTTTCATGATTTCATTTTTCCCTTCCTCTTTCATTTATATTATTCTTTTATGTAACGCACAAGAATCTGATACAACTTATCAATATCAATCGGTTTTGCTATATGCTCATTCATTCCAAACTCTGTACTTTTTTGTATATCCTCTGAAAAAGCATCAGCTGTCATGGCAATGATCGGCAATTCCGCATCACTTCGCTCCATAGAACGGATGATCTCACATGCCGCATAGCCATCCATTACAGGCATCCTGATGTCCATCAGTACTGCATCGTAGTAACCTTCCGCCGATTCTGCAAACATCTCCGTACACATCTTGCCATCTTCTGCCCAATCTACCTCAAATCCAATGTCTTCCAGAAGTTCTTTCGCAATTTCCATATTCAGTTCATTATCTTCTGCCAGCAAAATGCGTTTATTTTCAAAATTGATCTCCTGCTTCTCCGACTGTATCTCTACTTCTTCTCTCGCTCCGTTAAACTTGCTAAGTTCCAAATACAGATTAGACTTAAATAGTGGTTTGGATATGAATCCCATTACACCTACCTGACGTGCTTCTTCTTCAATATCACTCCAATCGTATGCAGAAATAATAAGAATCGGCAGATCCTCACCCATAACCTTACGAAGTTCGCGCGCCGTCTCCAGTCCATTCATTCCAGGCATCTTCCAGTCAAGGAGTACAATATGATATGCCTCTGGTTTGTTAAAACGTTCCTTTGCCATCTCCAGAGCCTGCTCTCCACTGGTTGCCCATTCTGCCTGTATACCGATTTCTTTCAATTGAACCGCCGCGCTCTCGCACATATCCTGATTGTTATCTACTACAAGAACATTCCACGGCGGCAGTATCATATCCCCGAGTTTTTCCTCGGCCCGCTCCAGATCAACTGTTATATGAAACTCCGATCCCTCGCCCTGCTGGCTCGTAAGTTCTATCGTTCCTTCCATCAGTTCTACAATATAACGGGTAATCGTCATTCCAAGCCCCGTACCTTCTATCTTTCTCGCCCGGTCTTCTCTGGAGAAACTCTCAAAAATCTTCCGCTGAAACTCTTCTGACATTCCGATACCGGTATCTTTTACCCGGAAATGACATCTTACATATTCCGATCCCCGTGGAGACTCTTCCTGAGACAGATATACTCTGATCGCTCCGCCTTTTCCGGTAAACTTAATGGCATTTGACAACAGGTTAAGAAGTACCTGGTTCAGACGCACATCGTCACAGCATACCATCTCTGTCTGAATGTCCCGGATAAAGATGTCAAAATGCTGGTCTTTACTTTTTATCTGTGGCTGTACGATATTGACAATAGACTCCATCGTTTCACGCAGAGAAATCACATCCATGTTCAAAGAAATCCTGCCACTCTCAATCTTAGACATATCCAGTACATCATTGATCAGTCCAATCAGGTGCCTGCTGGAAAGCGTAATCTTTTTCAGGCAATCCTGTACTTTCGCCGTATCCCGTACATTCGCTAAAGCAATCGTCGTCATACCAACGATTCCATTGATCGGAGTACGAATATCGTGACTCATATTAGACAAGAACTCGCTTTTTGCCTTATTCGCATTTTCTGCCTCTTTTATGGCTATTTCCAAACGTCTCAACTGCTCCTGGGTCATCTGGTAATATAGCACAAAGACTATGATCATCGCCACCAACATAACACCTATCATTCCAATCAGTGATAACTGTCTTGCAGCTCCCAGATCATTAATTGCATTCTCCAGAGCGCCATACGGCATAACAGAAATCAGATACCAATCCGTTCCATTAAGCGGAATACAGTAGAGATGTTTTGTCTCTCCTTCCATTCTGATTTGTTCTGTATAATTTTCTCCATCCTCTATTGCTTTCTGGAGTTCCTGTACATAATCTTCAGATTCTTTTTTATCCAGCTTTTCTATGTTTTCTTTGAGATTGTCAAAATAATTTTCTTCCGCTATATCTCCATTCTGCGCAATAAAAGTTCCATCTGCACGAATAATCATAGAAGTTGCCAGAGATCTGTCATCATCCAGTACAAGCACTCTCTCTAATTCTTCCATCGGCAAACTCAGGACCATCATAGAACTAGTTTCTCCGCCGATCATGGGGTAAGACGCATCCAGCGCAAACAGGACTCTCTTATTCCCATCTGAGTCTCTTCCGCCGCTGATCCATTTATTCTGCTCCTTCAAAAGTCTTTGAACACCCAGAGGATTTTCACTCGTTACAGGGGTTCCGAATATCACTTCATGATTCCCGGAATCACTATATAATTCGAGGGATACGAAACTTCTTCCATCGGTGCTCATTGCCAGCTCTTTCTTTAATTCTTCTCCATACACTGCCTCTTCAGGCGGTGTTCTCTGGATGATCGCCTCCCCCTCATGCAGCCAGATATCTGTAACCGCTTCAAACTTCTGCTGCATCTGCCTGTTCACCTCGGACATGTAGATTTCTCCTACCTGCCTGATGGTCTCCTTACTTTTCATGCTCATAAAACGCGACTGCACAAACATCATGCATATATACAAAAAAATCAACAGGACAAAACTGATAAGCAGTGTCTTTTGCGTATTTTTTGTATTTTTTGTATTTTTTATCATTGTTATCTTCTCTCCCTATATAAATATAATCTTTTTCTTCAGCCAACGTTCTTCCGGCAAACTCCGGCATATCCGGCATCGTTTCCGGACATAAATATCCACAATATCTATTATAATAAATTCCCTATTATTTGTAAATAAAGCAAAGGGTATTACTTCAAATACTTCACCAATAGTTTTGTGATATCTTTAATATCTATAGGTTTCGCTGTATGCGCATCCATGCCGCAATCCAGGCAGCGCTGTATATCCTCTGAAAAGGCATCTGCACTCATGGCGATGATCGGAACGGATAAAGCGTCCGGGTGCCCGGATTTACGGATCTCCTGCGTAGCCTCATACCCTGTCATGTGTGGCATACGAAGATCCATAAGGATCGCATTATAATATCCTGACGGAGATTGTGCAAACTTTTCAAGGCAGATCTGACCATCTTCCGCCCACTCCGACTCCAGTCCCAGATCTGACAGAAGTTCGCTTGCCACCTCCCAGTTCAGTTCATTGTCCTCCGCGATCAGGATACAATTTCCGGACAGATCCATCGTCGTTTCCGTCGTCTGATCTTGCGTTTCTTCAATGCCCATGTGCTTACACAAATTATAAAACAGCGTAGTTTTAAATAATGGTTTGGGGATAAATCCATTGATACCTGCTTCCCGTGCTTCTGCCTCAAGTTCACTCCAGTCATACGCTGAGATCAGCAGGATCGAAACTTCATCTCCCAAAATGTCCCGGAGTTTTCCTGCAACCTGGAGCCCATTCATACTAGGCAGTTTCCAATCCAACAGAATAATCTGATAATCTACTCCCCTCTCATGATGTTCGCGCACCAGTTCTATCGCATTCTCCCCGCTAAGCGTCCACTCTGCTTTTATTCCAAATGTTTCTAACATATCTATCGTGGACTGACACAAAAATTCATCATCATCAACGACCAGCACATTCCATGCCGGAAGAACCATATCCACCTCCATGGCAGGCGCTTTTTCAAAATCAAATATAAGGTGGAACTTACTTCCTTTTCCTAATTCGCTCTGTACATCAATGGTTCCTTCCATGGCGTCTACAATATACTTTGTGATCGTCATTCCCAGTCCGGTTCCTTCTGCTTTCTGAACCCTCTCTCCATCCGCACGGCTGTAAGACTCGTATATTTTTTCCAAAAATTCCGGAGTCATACCTATTCCATTATCCTCAACCATAATGTGTATCCGGGCATAATGCTCTCCTATCGGAGACTCTTCCTCCAAAAGAGATAATTGTATCCTGCCGCCTTCCGGTGTATACTTTGTCGCATTAGACAGAAGATTGAGCAGCACCTGATTTAAACGTACGCCGTCACACCATACATTTTCTGTTATGACGCTCTTTACGCGTACGTCAAAATGTTGTTTTTTCGCATGAAGCTGTGGCTGCATGATACTTACGATCCCATCAAACAGATCTTTTAAAGAAGTATTCTCTTTAGACAAAGTCATCTTGCCACTTTCAATCTTAGACATATCCAGTACATCGTTGATCAATCCCAGCAGCTGCCTGCTTGACAGCGTGATCTTCCGCAGACACTCTTTTACCTGCGCCCTGTCATTGATATGGGATGTGGCAATCGCCGTCATTCCCACGATGGCATTCATAGGTGTTCGGATATCATGGCTCATATTTGCCAGGAATTCACTCTTTGCTTTATTTGCTTTGATCACTTCCCGGTTGGATCTTTCCAGTTCCCCGATCTGGAAATTGTTCATTTGAAAATACCGGATAAAAATCACCAATACAAGAAGCAGCACAGACATGCAGGACAGGACAGTCGCTATCGTACGCTGGATATTTAACGTATCCAGCGCAGTCCTTATCTGATTGTACGGCATGAGCGCTATCAGGTTCCACTCAGAATGCGCCAACGGGATACTGTAAAGATTATGTTCCTCCCCGCTCACTTCAACCGTTGAAGTATATACGCGGTTATTTTTCAGCGCATCATCAAATTCTTCAGCAGAATATTCTATACCCGATCCCTGAGAACATGGGGTAAGCAATTCCGGTAACCGTTCAGAAGAATCTCCAAACTTGACATGTGCATTATTTATAACAAAACTTCCGTCATTTCTGATTATACAAAAAGACATCATCTGGTCTTTTCTGTCCAGATCAAGAAACTCCGTAATATACTCCAGCGGGACCGCTGCAACCAGTCCGGTACTTTCCCTGCCGTCTGCCATGGAATAATCAGCGTCAACTCCAAACAATACGACTTCCTGCCCGTCAGAATCCGTGCCAATGGCAACTCTTTCTTCATTCTGGATCAAGGCTTCCACAAAAGGTTCCGGATGCAAAGGCTGTATGGGTTGTCCACAAAGAGTCTCAAGTCTTCCGTCCGTACCGCAGAGGGCTAGATAGTCAAATCCTCCGATCTCTGCCCTGTGTACCAGTTCCTTATACATTTCCTCCTGATCCTGCCCGTCGGACGGAACCCCGGACACAAGCCCGGCAACCTGCTCAAAGCGTAATTGAATGACCGATTCAAAGTGCCTGGATACCCGGTCGCCTGTTCCAGACATATAGATATTTTCTATTTCACGAAAAGCATCATGGCTTTTTCTGGTCATATAAAACCCCAGACAACTAAAGGCGAAAATACTGAAAATAATAATTCCACAAAAACTATATAATAAAAACCGTGTTATGTCATTCTTTTTTGTACTGTTTTTCATTGCCGTTATCCCTCCTTAAGCCTCTTATCCAATGCTTCTCAATATATCCCTGCTTCATTTCATTTTTCATTATACCCTGAAACCACGAATAACTCAACTTTTTACTGCCCCTGTATCTACGGTTTTTAAGTTTGAATAGAGTTGAAATCCCTGTGAAAACATTATATAATCGACATATAACAAATACGAAATACTAAATCATCAAGATCAAGGGGCGAAAACATAATGAAGATCGCAGTAACTTATGAAAATGGAGAAATTTATGGACATTTCGGACACACCGAACAATTTAAGATCTATGAAGTAGTAGATACCAATGGTTCCGGTCACGGAGCATTGGTTGATCTCTTATCTGCTGCCGGTGTAAACACTTTGATCTGCGGTGGTATCGGCGGCGGCGCACAGGCAGCACTTCACGACGCCGGAATCGAATTATATGCAGGCATCACAGGAAACGCTGACCGCGCAATGGATCAGTTCCTTTGTGGAACTCTTAACCACAATCCAAATGCAAACTGCAACCACCACCACGGAGGAAGCGAGCACAATTGCTCAGACGGCGGCTGTGGCCAGCATAGTTGTCACTAATGAAAAGGACTTGATAAGGGGTGTCGCAATATGCGACACCCCTTCATCTTTTTATTTAATTTGTTTCTAATATCCTTATCTTTTCCTTATCCCAGAAAATTGATATAGATAAGCGATCCAACAAATAATCCAATCGCTCCACATACGCCTGCCAAAGTCGCCGGGCCGGGAATCGGTAGTTTTAAAAATCCAAATAAAACTCCAACTCCCATACCGCCGATCAGGGCAAGTAATGCTTCCTTCATTTCCTTTGACCGAAAGCACACTCTCTTTCTCCAGACGCTATCAAGACTGGTTCTTTCTATATTGATAACGGATATACCAATACACCAAAACTCCTGACGGACAATCTCAGCTTAGATGCAATTATATGTGCCGCAGATACGATCGCTCTCGGCGCCATCAAATATCTGAATCAACATGGGTCGGTTTAAATTCCATTTACTTACTCCTGGCAATCTTCTTTTTCCTTTTGCTGCAAGAGGAAGATTGCCTTTTGCGTTTCTATCTCTGCTCTCAGTTCTTCTTCCGTAGGCAGGTACAATTTATATTTAGAAGCGAATAACTGCTCATTTTCGTGAAGTACTGAATATCTTGCAACATCTTCATCTGTATCAGAGCAAAGAACAATACCTATTGTTGGATTATCACCCTCACTTCGCTTTCGTTCATCATACATACGGATATACATATCCATCTGACCGACATCTTGATGTGTGATTTTCTTTGTTTTCAGGTCTATCAGGACAAAGCATTTAAGAATATAGTTGTAGAACACAAGGTCAATGAAATAATCCTTTTTTTCGGTATGAATATGCTGTTGTCTTGCAACAAATGCATAGCCTTTGCCAAGTTCCATCAAAAACTTCTGTAGATTAGTCAAAATGCTCTTTTCAAGATCGCTTTCTGTAAAGTCTGTATTGGAAGCCAATCCTAAAAATTCTGCCACAACCGGATTTTTAATGAATTCAAGTTTGTCATTTTGATATTCTGCGGTCAATTTCTTCATTTCATCCTCAACAAGTTCCTGTTTCTGCGTTTGAAGCATACGATAATAATACTGTGAGGAAATGTTTCGCTGTAAGGTTCTAACGCCCCACCCCTGTTCAGCAGCTTCTTTCTCATACCAATCACGCGCTTTTTTATCGTTTACTTGTAATAAGGTTCTATAATGAGACCATGACAACAACTTGCTCGATTGTCTACACGCTGTGTCGACAATCCTGGGAAAAGTTTTATAAAACTTCAAACAATGATACAGGTTACTTCTGTCATAGCCTTTTCCGTATAGTCGAGTTAATTCTTTAGAAATTTCTTTTATTATTTTTAATCCATACTCTGATCGTTCTTCTCCGCCCAATTCTTCTTCTGCAATTCGATATCCGATCATCCAGTTCCTCTGAACAAGTGTGGTATTGACTGCCTGTTCATACAATCCCCAAACAAAACACCTTCTGCTGTAAATATCGTTCTCCCAGGCAATTCATAATATGGATATCCATCCCTTTTGTTTCTAATTTGAACCATTATACACAATCTCATTAAAAAAAACAACCGCCGCTTTCAGATTAACTTTACACTCCGCGTTACTGGCAAATAACCCGGGAAAATTGCAGTATTGAGTTAACTTTATACGAGTGCTATAATTTAGATAGTAAATCATTTCCACAGGAGGGAAAATTATGAAGAAGTTTTCATTACTTTTGGTGTTAGCCTTGAGTCTTACTCTTTGCTTTACAGGCTGTTCCAATGAAGAAAAAGAAAAAGCAACCGCTGATTTCAACGAAGCTATATCTACAGCAGAAAAGAATAATTCCGATATTCAAACCGCAATTTCAGATTTACAGGCACTTATTGACTCGGAAGATCAGCCTCTTGATGCTGCAACGATTGACAACGCTGCAACAGTTATCACAGAAGCCGAAACAAAGATTGTTGAAATTCCCCAGATCCCATCAAAGACAGAAGAAATCATTTCCGCTACAGAAACTCTTCTGAAAAATGCAGATTGTTCGGAATCCTTAACAGAACTTCAATCTGCCAACGACACTCTTTCTAAGAGCATAAAACAAATGCAACAGGTAACCAATCCGCAAGAATCATTTATTATAGAGCGTTTAACTGGTTTACCAAATATTACCGGAATGGAAGCTGTTACCGAGGATAATGATCCTAACGGAAATCTTAATAAACAAGGCGGTTATACTGCTACTGTATATTTTTCCTCTGATCTGGTTGACCAATCCGAAGTATATGGTGAAACTATTGTCGATAAAGGGACAGAAGCAGGCGGCGCTATCGAGGTCTATGCAACTGTTGAGGATGCAGACAAAAGAAATGAATACCTTGCAACTTTTGATGGCGCAGGCATGTTAAACAGTGGTTCTCATTCCGTGGTCGGCACAGTTGTCATCCGTACTTCCGATAAACTGACTGCTACGCAGCAAAAAGAAATGGAACAGAACATCTACAACAGTCTGGTTGAAATCAAATAATTATGCTCATATAAGAAGGGCGCAGGAATTAATTTCCTGCGCCTATAAAAATATATGAAATAGTATCCAGCAATAGAGGTATGTCGATAGGTTTCGTCAAATGCTCATTCATCCCGCTCTTCAGCGACATCTGCTTATCACTTTCAAAAGCATTGGCTGATAATGCAATGATAGGAATCTGAGACAAAGCAGGGTCTTCTAACTTTCGGATTGCTTTTGACGCCTCGTATCCGTTCATAACGGGCATCTGGATATCCATTAATACCAGTGAAAAATACCCGGGAGCAGCACGTTTCAACTTGTCAACAGCAATGCTTCCATCTTCGGCAGTTTCAATGATAAAGCCAATTCCCTGAAGAATCTCCGTTTCAATCTCCAGATTGATTTCATTATCCTCCACGAGCAGGATTCTTTTCCCTGGCAAATTAACATAGGAGTTATCCGATTGATCCTCAGCATTCGCGCTGGACTCGGCTTGTATACGCAGACGAAGAGTTGCGGTAAATGTGCTTCCCTTCCCCACGGTACTTTTGACTTCAATATCTCCGTCCATTCTGTTCGCAATACTTTTCGCAATCGTAAGTCCCAGACCGACTCCAAATTCCTGACTGTGGGTCGTATTCTTCTCACGTTCAAAAGGTTCAAAAATACGTTCAAGGAAGTCTTCGCTGATTCCGATACCGCTATCCTCGATCACGATTTGATAGAGAGCATATTCTCCCTGCCCCTCATCAGATTCTTTAATGGTAAACTTAACACTCCCATTGGTTTTATTGTATTTAATAGCATTATTGATCAAATATTTGATAAGTTGACGCAACTTATCCGCATCACCGTATACATACGGATGTTTTAATTCTGTACATTCCATCGAAAAAGAAATATTTTTGGCAATTGTCTTCGGACGGAGGGAATCATACATTTCCTGAGCAATATCAGCCAGATTGCACTCTGTTTCTGCAAAATGAACATCGTCGGATTCCATCCAGGCAATTTCCAAAACCTTTTCAATCTGTTCCAGAAGCTGATGACTGGACTCTTCAATTCGATCAAGATAATCCCTGGTGCGCTGCCGGTCATCAATATTTGATTTTGCGAGAGCGAGAAAACCAAAAATAGCATTCAAAGGAGTTCGCATGTCATGAGACATATTGGACAAAAAGGTATTTTTGGCAACAATTGCAGCATTAGCCCGGTTTACCGCATCTTCCAGAAACTGTTTCTGCTCCATTTCCCGGATAATTTCCTCATCGATCCGGCGGCAGCCCATGACAATCTGAGAAATACGGCTCTCATCTCCCACATTTATAATTCGAAGCTGCAAAAACTGAATCGTGTTTTCCGAAAGAATCCTGTAGTTTACATAATACGATTTATCATCTGCCAGTTTTTCACGGATATAATCCGGTGAAACAGCATCTAAAACATGCTGGCGGTCGTCAGGGTGCACCCAGGTATTTACATAGCCAGATACAAACTCTAAAAACTCACAAGGTTTACGTTCATAATCGAACTGGTCTGCAATCCGGCTGCTGCGGCGATACGGAAGGACTTTATCTGTGTCCAGATCCGCGTATAAGATCGTATCGTAATTTACACTAAGACCTTCAATGACCTCAAGACGCCGCAAATGTTCCTGGTCAATCAATTTTTTCTCTTTATCATAATTATCAATTATATTTTGTAATTTTTCAGACTCCAGTCTCTGTGCATTCAGGAGAGCATCTCTTTCCCTTTGCTGTAGATTATGTTTTTCAGTAGCGTCTCCGATAAATACATAAAAAATGCCTCCGGCAGAGTCACTCCTGACAAAATGGCCATAGTCTTCCACCCAGCCGATGGTTCCATCTTTACGGATAATACGATATTCCACATAATCCAGATCATATTGGCTTTCCTCGATCTGTTCCCATATACTCATTTCCACTCTGTCAAGGTCTTCCGGATGTACGATCCCACGGAAAGAATTCCCGGTTAATTCCTGGAAATCCTGAAAAGAACTGCACTGAAAAAGTCGAAACAATGCTTTGTTTGCATAAATGATCTTTTCCTCATGTTCAGCAAAATAAATTAAAAATCCGCCCGGCATCTCATCCATAAAATTGATCATCTCCATGGCAGTTTTCATATTTGCTGAAAGGGATTCGTCCTGCTGCTTTTTAGCGATCAGACTGACAAGATCCAGTTCACGATTCTCGGGAAGAGCCAACAAAGCCAGGATATCTTCAAATAAAATGTTCCCAATATGTTGGTTGTTCATAAAAATCCCCCTTCCTCAGATATTTTATCACAAATTACGAGTTCTGTCATTATTTATGTTCCCGTCAGCGGATTAAAACTCATCGCCAAGCAGGAAGTCTGCGATGTGCATTGTCTTAATTCCCTGATAGTTGCCGCCTGCAAAAGCGTCTGTGCGAAGCACATATTTCGGATAGTTATCCTTAATCTGAAGCAAACGGTCATACTCTCTCTTTTCTGTCTTTTCTGTTCGGATTTCCTGCGTTACCTGAACATAAAGCCTGTCGTTTTGCCGCGAAGCCACAAAGTCAATCTCTCCGTCATCTGCTTTTCCGATATAAACTGTATAGCCTCTGCGGCACAGTTCAAGATACACCACATTTTCAAGGCTTGCGGCAACACTGTCCTGCGTATATCCCAGGACACTATATTTGAGCGATACATCCGCAAGATAGAATTTTTCCTGTGTTTTCAAAAGTTCCTTACCCTGTAAATCATATCGCGAGCAGCGGTGGAGAAGGTAGGCTTTTTCCAACTTTTCAAGATAACTGTACACGGTTTCGTTGTCCAATTTTCTATGCTCCGATTTCAAATAATCAGAAATTGATTTTGCCGAAAATGTATTGCCCACATTCTGAAATGTGTATTTTACTACACGCTCCAGCTGATCAATCTTGCGAACCTGATTTCTTTTTACAATATCCGAAAAGATTGTGGAATTGTAAATATCTCTGACAATCGTATATGCCTCGTCCTGTGTATATCCTTGCAGATGCGTTGCCGGAAAACCGCCAAGCCTGATATATTCAGCAAGTTCAGTTTTCGGATCTCCTAAATCCGTATGCTTTGATTTGAAATCAAGGTATTCTTTGAAAGATAAGGTATAGATCCGAAATGTTATATAACGCCCCGTTAAATAAGTGGAGATCTCCGAGGACATCATACGGGAGTTAGAGCCAGTTACATAAATATCTACATCGTAATCAGAAGCAAGGGAGTTGACCACCTTTTCCCAGCCTTTGATCTCCTGCACCTCGTCAAGAAAAAAGTAAGTTTTTCCTTTTTCAGAAAGCCTGCCTTTCAGCTCCGTGAACATCTGCTTTGTAGTCATATCCTCATATTCCATGGAGTCAAATCGATAGTTCACAATGCAGTCCGTCGGAACATTTCTCTCCGTGTGCAACTTTTCCATAATCATTTTCAAAATAGTCGATTTTCCACAACGACGCACACCTGTAAGAATTTTTACAAAGGGTGTATCGACATACGCCATAATTCTGTCCACATATAACGGTCTGTAAATCATTATGACCACCTCCACGGATTTAATTATACCGCACTCCCTTTATGGAAGCAATAGTTTTGCGATTATAAATCGCAAAACTATTTTGATTATCATTATTTTGCGGATATATTTAGAAATATTATATCCGACTATTCTGCTTTTCAGTCAGGCTGGACATTGCTTCCATTTCTATCTTAATTTCTACCGTTGTTTGTTTACCCTTTATTGAGATTTCACTCTCAAATCAGCGAATCGTCAAGTAAAAAGTCGATAATACCGATATTCAATATTCCATTATCGTCATACCAACGCTTGCGGATGTCGTGACGAACAATGATTTTGGGGAAGGAATCTCCGGTCAAAGAAAATGGCTTGTTTTCGGTTTCCGCCTTTTCTTCAGTTGGAAGCGCATAAGCAGATTGGATATAGGTTCTCTTTCCACCGGAGGTTGCAATAAAATCAATTTCTCTTGCAACCTTATTGGTTCTTCCCTTGGAATCCTTTTCATTTGAATAAACAACGCCTACATCTACCGCGCATTCTCGGATAACAAGCTCGTTATACAGGACATTTTCCATAATATGTGTCATTTCCTGCTGGCGGAACCCGATTCTTGCATTTCGCAGCCCTATATCTTCGCAATAGTATTTATTAGGATAGTCAAAGTAATCCTTGCCTTTCACGTCCCATCTTTTACATTCGCTGAACAAAAACGCATCCGACAGATGATCAATGTATGCCTTTACCGTATTGTGTGCTACAATATTTTCTCCTGCTCTTTTTTGCTTTGAATTGATAGTGTTCGTTATATTCGTCGGGTTGGTAAGAGAGCCAACAGAAGAACAAAGCAAATCAAGAATAGATGCCAATACATCCTCTCTTTTAATTTTTTTGCGTTCAACAATATCCTTCAAATAAACCTCGGAAACAAGTGATTGCAGATAATTCATCTTTGCCGCCTCAGTAGGACGGGATAAAATCAATGGCATTCCTCCGTAAAAGGCATAATCATCAAAAGCATCCGCCTTATCGCCGCCCACCGCAGAATAGTATTCTGCAAAACTTAATGGATGGACACGAATTTCATCGCTGCGACCACGAAACTCTGTAAGAATGTCCGTAGAAAGCATTTTTGAATTGCTGCCGGTCACATAAATATCAAGATTTGGCAGAGTATTCAAATCGTTCAGGGCATCATAAAAAGTAATTTTCTTTCCATCAGGATTGTAAGGATTGACAACCTCATCGGACATTTGAATTTCATCAACAAAAAGATAAAACTGTTCACTTTTTCCTTCCACTTTTACCCGTACATATTTAGCCAACTCCAAAGGGTTACGATAACGAATATCATTTGTCAGGTCAAGAGCCAACTCAATAATATGGTCGTCTGCCACCCCGACAGATCTTAAATAATCACGGAACAGGTTTTTAAGCAAGTAAGATTTCCCGCAGCGCCTGATGCCGGTAATTACCTTAACCTGCCCGTCCCACATAAAAGAGATGAGCTTATTCAAATAGCGGTCACGCTTAATCTCCATAACCAACCTCCATTGAAAACTTATGTTTAATATTGTACTACTTTTCAATAGATATTATACCCACCCCCGCAGGAAAAATCAAGTTTTCAATAGAATTCATAGTAGAAAAAATTAAAACTCAGAGGAATTCCCCTAAGTTTTAATTTGCTACGTCCCTGTTTTATTGACAAACCGGTCTTCCTAGTACAATTTTGCACCAGCCGGGATATGATCATCTACCATCAGCAGGTGAAGTCTCTCTTCGCCTTCTTCTGTGTGGATCGCGCTCAGAAGCATACCACAGGATTCAACACCCATCATCGCTCTCGGAGGCAGGTTTGTGATCGCGATCAGTGTCTTTCCAACCAGTTCTTCCGGCTCATAGTACGCATGAATTCCACTTAAGATCGTGCGGTCCTCGCCGGTTCCGTCCTCCAGCGTGAACTGAAGGAGTTTCTTACTCTTCGGAACTGCCACACACTCCTTTACCTTAACAGCGCGGAAATCAGACTTGCTGAAGGTATCAAAGTCAACCATTTCTTCGAAAAGAGGCTCTACTTTTACGTTGGAAAAGTCAATCTTCTCCATCGGTTTTTCCTCTGCTTTTACTGCCGAAACTGCCTGTGCTGCGTTGTTCGCTTCATTCTTAGCAGCACCCATGCTCTTCATGGTGGGGAAGAGGAGGACGTCGCGGATAGCCGCACTGTCCGTAAGAAGCATACACATTCTGTCGATGCCAAATCCAATACCACCTGTCGGAGGCATACCGATCTCCAGTGCATTTAAGAAGTCTTCATCGGTTGTATTTGCTTCCTCATCTCCCTGCGCCAGAAGTTCCTCCTGCGCTTTAAAACGCTCCCTCTGGTCGATCGGGTCATTCAGCTCGGAATATGCATTTGCCATTTCCCAACCATTCATAAAGAACTCAAAACGCTCTACATACTCAGGATTCTCCGGTTTCTTCTTCGTAAGCGGAGAGATCTCGATCGGATGATCTGTTACAAAGGTCGGCTGAATCAGATGTTCCTCTGCAAATTCTTCGAAGAACAGGCTTAAGATATCGCCCTTCTTATGTCTTTCTTCATATTCTACATGGTGCTTGTCCGCAAGTTCTCTTGCCTGTTCCAGTGTCTCCACTTCATTCCAGTCCACACCTGCGTATTTTTTAACTGCATCTATCATCGTAATTCTTTCAAACGGCTTGCCAAGATCCATTTCCACGCCATTGTATACGATCGTCGTTGTGCCAAGAACTTCCTGCGCTACATGGCGGTACAGGTTTTCGGTCAGATCCATCATGCCGTTATAATCTGTATATGCCTGATACAGTTCCATAAGTGTAAATTCTGGATTATGTCTTGTATCAAGCCCTTCATTACGGAATACTCGTCCGATCTCATATACACGCTCAAGCCCGCCTACGATCAGACGTTTCAGATAAAGTTCCAGTGAGATACGAAGTTTAAAATCTTCACTTAACGCATTAAAATGTGTTTCAAATGGTCTTGCTGCTGCGCCTCCCGCATTGCTTACCAGCATCGGAGTCTCTACTTCAAGAAATCCCTGTCCATCAAGGTAACGTCTGATGGCGCTTAAAATTCTGGAACGTTTGATAAAGGTATCTCTTGCATCTGTATTCATGATCAGATCCACATATCTCTGACGGTAACGCATATCGGTATTTGTCAGCCCGTGATATTTCTCCGGCAGGATCTGAAGACTCTTAGACAGAAGCTTCACTGCGGATGCGTGAATGGATATTTCCCCTGTCTTTGTCTTGAACACTTCTCCTTCAAGACCTACAATATCTCCGATGTCCAATTTCTTGAAGTCCTTATAGGATTCTTCTCCGACACTGTCTCTTGCCACATAAGACTGAATATTCCCGCTCTGGTCAAGAATATTACAGAAAGACGCTTTGCCCATGACACGCTTCTGCATGACACGGCCTGCAAGACTTACATGTTTTCCTTCCATTTCTTCATAATGATCTTTAATATCCGCTGCATGGCATGTCACATCATATTTGGTGATCTCAAACGGATTCTTGCCGTTTGCCTGCAATTCTGCAAGTTTTTCACGACGTACTTTTCTTAATTGGTTAATATCCGGCTCCTGAACATTTTCCTTACGTTCTCCCACTTTAACATCTCTCCTTTTATTTTTCCTTCATTATCCAACGAAACCCCTCATATCCTGAGGGGTTCGAACAATCGTTTCTATAATAATATTACATAGAACGGCTGATGTCCAGTACTTTATACTGCATCATCCCTGCCTGTGTCTCAATATCCACGACATCATTCACCATCTTGCCGATCAATGCCTGCCCTACCGGAGATTCATTGGATATTTTCCCTTCCAGACTGTTTGCCTCTGTAGAGCCCACAATCTTAAATTCCATCTCTTCGTCAAATGTAATATCAAATACTTTTACCGTGCAGCCTACATTTATCTTGTTGAAATCAACTTCATCTTCTACTACTACTTCGGCGTTCTTAAGAATCCCTTCCAGTTCTTCAATACGAGCCTCGATGTCCCTCTGCTCGTCTTTGGCTGCATCATACTCCGCATTCTCTGATAAGTCTCCCTGCTCGCGTGCTTCTTTGATTTTTGTTGCTACTTCCTTACGCTTTACTACCTTCAGATTCTCCAGTTCGTCTTCCAGTGATTGCAGACCCGCATAAGTAAGTATTTTTTTCTTTGTTTCCATAGTGCTTTGTTTCCTTTCTTAAAAATAACGAGACTTTCACAATTTCATTATTATACATAAACCACATTGTATTGTCAATATTTTTACACCATTAAAATTTCTTTCTTTCGCACGATAAAGTATATGTCGCGAATCGCTTTTTTATTATAATGTTTCTAATAATTTTTCCAGTTCTTCATAACTCTCCACCTGGTTGATAAGCGCCCGGAGTTTTGATGCCCCTTTCATTCCTTTGGTATACCACGCAACATGTTTACGCATCTCACGGATCCCCACATATTCTCCTTTATAATCCAACTGCAGCCGCGCATGGCGAAGCATTGTTTTTTTCACAGTCTCTTTATCAGGTCTTGCCGGCATCTTACCTGTCTTATCATATTCCAGTAACTCCGAAAATATCCATGGGTTTCCCTGCGCTCCTCTTCCGATCATCACACCGTCGCAGCCTGTCTCTTCCTGCATGGCAACTGCTTTTTCTCCGCTCGTCACATCTCCATTTCCCACAACAGGGATCGACACACTCTCCTTCACCTGACGGATAATGTCCCAGTCCGCTTTCCCCGAATAATACTGCTCTCTCGTCCGCCCATGAACGATGACTGCCGACGCGCCTGCTTCCTCAATGACCTTTGCGATCTCCACCGCATTGATACTGTTATCGTCAAACCCTTTCCGGATCTTTGCCGTCACAGGCTTTTGAATCGCTCTCACGGTCTCATAGATGATCTCATATACCAGTTTCGGATTCTTCATCAGGGCGGAACCTTCGCCGTTTCTTACGACCTTCGGCACCGGACATCCCATGTTGATGTCCAAGATCTGAAACGGAAGTTCTTCGATCACTTTCGCCTGTTCGCTTATGATCTTCGGATCGGAGCCAAACAACTGCAGGGACACCGGATATTCCTCCGGGTGGATGCAGAGCAGGGCTTTCGTATTTTTATTCTTATATTGCAATGCTTTGGCGCTGACCATTTCCATACAGAGAAGCCCCGCTCCCTGTTCTTTACAGAGCAGACGAAATGGCAGGTCTGTCACGCCTGCCATGGGGGCCAGTATATATGGATGGCTAAGTTCTATATTTCCTATCTTCATTTTCCGACACCACTTCTGTCACATTTTCCCAAATCAACGTTTCTTATTTTTCTCGTAGATAATCCTAAGTCCTTTTAAAGTAAGCTGCGGGTCATACACATCAATAATGTCTGTCTCCCGCACGATCATCTTTCCCAGTCCGCCGCTTGCTACAACTTTAGCGTCCCTGTAGCCTGACTCTTCCCGGATCTTATTTACGATATACTCTGTCTGGCCGATCTGCCCATACACGATACCTGCCTGCATAGAGGTGACCGTTTCTTTTCCAAGGATGGACTCCGGTTTCTTGATCTCGATTGCCGGAAGCATGGCAGCTTCCCCCCACATTGCCTGGGCGGAGATACGGATTCCCGGCGCGATCACTGCCGCGTCAAATGTCCCGTCCGGTCCAACCACATCATAAGTGGTTGCTGTTCCGAAGTCAATGACGATGACCGGTCCCCCGTGAATCGTATATGCCGCAACCGCATCCACGATACGGTCTGCCCCTACCTGCTTCGGATTCTCCGTCACGATACGGATACCCGTCTTAATCCCCGCAGATACGACCATCGGCTTGATCCCAAAATATTTTATAAGCGCACTTCCAAAAGAGTGCATGATATCCGGCACAACCGACGCCACGATCGCCGCATGAATATCCGTGCTGAGAATCCCCTGACGTTCCACCAATTCCTTTAACATAATCCCATATTCATCGGAAGTACGTGGAAGCTTCGTCATCATACGGAAAGTTCCCAGAAGTTCCTCTCCCCGAAACACTCCAAGGGTAATATTCGTATTTCCTATATCAATGACAAGTAACATCTATTCTACCTCCTCACCAAGGAAAAACACCTTGTAATATGTCTGTAATGCCTGCAGCAGTTCCTGTTTCTCCTGCCGAAGCTGTTTGATCTTAAGCTGACTGCCAATGTCGTCAAACATCGGGTCAAATTCTTCTGACATCACTTCAAAGCACAGTTCACCGTCCTCATCATACACCAACGTCAGGATTCCCCCCACGTCATTGACATACAGGACACACAAAATCTTAAGTTCATCTTTGATGCTATCCGGAAGATTCTCAAAATCCGGATTAAGATAATATTTTTCTTCATAAGAATTCGCGCCACAAAGCACAACTTTTTCCTCGTACATATATCCTCCTTAATCTGGGACGGGGTAAAATTAATTTTACCCCGTCCCAGATTGAATTTACCCTGTCCCTAATTACACATACCCGTATATTCCGCGCACGGACACCTCTCCTGCATAGATCTTCTTCTCTTCACCGTCTTCTGTGATCACGATCAATTCGCCCTGCCTGTTGATCCCGAATGCGCGCGCATTGTATTCTCCCTGTGGTTCCAGTATCCTCACATCGCGCCCGCGGTTTACAAGCAATGCGTTGTATCTGTCAAGAATCCCTGACAGATCTCCTGCCTCGAGAAATGTCTTGTAATTTTCTTCATACCGCTGCATCACTGCCGCGATCAGTTTGGAACGCCTGATCCTCTTTCCACCTTCTATAAGAAGTGATGTTGCCGTCTTTTCTAGTTCTTCCGGGAATCCGGGCTGGTTCGTATTGATCCCCACACCGGTCACCACATAATTGATATAATCAATCTCGGTGCTCATCTCCGTGAGGATACCACATATTTTCTTCTGATTCAATACAATATCATTCGGCCACTTGATCTGTGCGGCAAGCCCTGTCTGCTCCCGCACCGCCTCCGCCACGCTCAGCGCCATCACCAGCGTGAGCATGGGTGCTTTTACAGGTGCAAGTTCCGGCCGCAGAAGCAATGTCATATAGACGCACACACCGGTCGGCGAATCCCAGGAACGTCCGCGCCGGCCTTTCCCTGATATCTGCCTGTCTGCCACGAAAAGTGTCCCGTGTGCCCCGTCCTTCTCTCCTGCAAGGCGCGCCTGAATATTGGTAGAGTCTGTCTCGTCATAATAAACAACTTGCTTTCCCGCCCAATCCGTGTTCATCATACTTTCCAGTTCTGCCCTGGAAAGTATATCCGGGCTCTCTATAAGGCGGTACCCTTTCCCATGTACCGCCTCTATCGCATATCCTTCTTTTTTCAATTGTTCGATCACTTTCCACACCGCCGTACGAGACACCTGAAATCGTTCGCACAACTGCTGCCCGGAAATATAATCTCCGCGTTCTTTCAATAATCGTAAAATCTCAGTTTTCATACTCTATCTGTCAAATGTGATTCCTTTCACCTGTCGGCTATTCCGTATCCTTCTCTCCTATTTCCACAAGGCTCTTTACCAGTCCTGCGATCCCCTGGATCTCGGACGGGATAATGATCTTCGTCGCTTTTCCATCTGCTGCTTTCTCAAATGCCTCAAGGCTCTTCATCGTAAGAACTGCCTCATCTGCCCCTGCTTCTTTCAGGAAACGGATACCGTCTGCATTCGCCTTTTGTACTTTTAAGATTGCCTCTGCTTCACCTTCTGCCTGTCGGATCATGGCTTCCTTCTGTGCCTCCGCACGAAGGATCGCCGCCTGCTTTTCTGCTTCCGCATCAAGGATCGCAGACTCCTTATTGCCTTCTGCTACAAGGATCGTAGATTTCTTCTCACCTTCCGCACGGAGAATGGACTCCCGGCGCTCACGTTCTGCTTTCATCTGCTTCTCCATGGCATCCTGAATAGCCGCCGGAGGAATAATGTTCTTAAGTTCCACACGATTTACCTTGATTCCCCACGGGTCTGTCGCCACGTCAAGGGACGCTCTCATCTTTGTATTGATCGTCTCTCTGGACGTCAGTGTCTGGTCAAGTTCCAGATCACCGATAATATTACGAAGTGTCGTGGCTGTCAGGTTCTCAATCGCCATGATCGGATTGGCAACACCGTAACAGAACATTTTCGGATCTGTAATCTGGTAAAATACAACCGTATCAATACGCATCGTAACGTTATCTTTTGTGATAACCGGCTGCGGTGCAAAGTCTACAACCTGCTCTTTCAGATCAACCCTTCTTGCCACACGGTCGATGATCGGGATCTTAAAATGGATCCCTGTACTCCATGTCGCCTGATATGCGCCAAGCCTCTCTACAACCAGCGCCTGTGCCTGTCTTACAACTCTTACACAGGATATAAGAAGCAGTATCCCGATGATCAATAATATAAGTATCAACATAGTTCCCAATATTCCTACCATTTCTTCTCCTCCTTCACTCTCACAAGTAATTTTACACCCTGAATCTCTTCAACTACCACCACTGTGCCTGCAGCAACCTTTCCATCTGCCTGCACCGTCCTCGCAGACCATTCCTGCCCCTGGATCTCCACTCTTCCTTTCGCCTGTAAGGTATCAATGTCTTCTAGCACGATCGCCTGCTTTCCGATGAGACTATCTGCATTGGTCTTCTCCCTTTCTTTATTAAAGTACTTCATCGCAAGCGGCCTTGTTCCTATAAAGAGTACGACAGACACCACGATAAACAGGATTACCTGGACCGGAAGTCCCAGTCCCAGAATGCCCGCTGCAAATGCCACCAGTGCGCCGCCCGCAAACCAGATCGTCGTAAGCCCCATTGTAAATATCTCAATCACTAACAATACTACAAATATAAGCAACCAGTATATTGTCTGCATACACTTCCTCCTTACTTCCGCTTAGTATCTCTTATTCTCCATATTACTATACTTTCCCATCAAAAGCAATTATCTGACGATTGAAATCTCCCTTCTGTACACTTCTACCGCCTTCTCTGCCGCGCTGCCTCAAACATCAGCACCGATGACGCGATCGCCGCATTTAGCGACTCCACCTGTCCCTTCATGGGGATCCGTACATACTCTTTTGCCTGTTCCGCCACCTCATCACGCAGTCCATTTCCCTCGTTTCCGATAAGAAATGCACATGCCGTCCGATAATCCTGCTCATCATAAGACACTTTTCCTTCAAGATGCGCCGCATAAGTACAGATTCCTGCTTCCTTTAAACGGATCACTTCTCCCACAATATCTTCCGTATAATAAAACGGCATTCGATACACGGATCCCATCGTAGAACGGATCGTCTTTGGATTATAGATATCCACACATTCCCTGCTCATAATGATCCCTGTCACTCCGGCGCCCTCCGCTGTCCGTACGATCGTTCCCAGATTCCCCGGATCCTGAAGATTGTCAAGCACCATAAGAAATGGCTGACCTTCCTCCCGACTCATCATCTCCTGCAGCGTATGTTCCTCTCTTTCTACGACACACAGCACTCCCTGTGGAGTCTTCGTATCTGAAACATGCCCATAGACGGTATCCGACAAGATCTCCGGAAAGATATGCCTGCCTCCAAGGATCTTCTCTATCGTTTTCTGTTCCTTTTTATAAAATGTCTCCGACACATACACTTCCTTAAGCCGCTGGAGTGGAACTTCTACAAACATACGCAGTCCCTCCACAAGAAATATATGTTCTTCATCTCTTAACTTTCTCTTTTTCTGAAGATTTACAAGATGTTTTACCTTCCCATTAGCCGTGCTCGTGATCATAATTATCCGCTCTCCTGTCATCTTTTATGTGAAATCTTAGTATCATCTTATCACGGAGGAAAATAAATGTAAATTTTATATTTTCACACATTTTTCACTTTTAAATAATTGACCACCCGATCTGTTTATGTTAATCTTCTGTATACAGACCAGTCGGTCTATTTTTAATACTGTTTGAAACATACCCACTTTGGGAAAAAATACAGGAGCAAAAAATTATGAAAAGAGAAGAAAAAAGTGCACTGACACGAGATAAGATCCTGACTGCTGCCAGGACGGAGTTTTCCAGATCCGGCTGGCGCAACGCTTCTTTAAACAATCTGTGTGCAGAGAACGGGATCTCCAAGGGAATCATCTATCATCATTTCAGAGACAAAGAAGAACTATATCTCTTATGTGTAGAAGAATGCTTCCGGGAACTTACGAGATACCTTTCCGAACAGGAACAGGCGATCACCGGCACTGTGGAACAACGTCTTACGCAATACTTTGACATACGTTTCCACTTTTTTACAGACAACCCGGTCTATCTCAATATTTTTATAGATGCCATGCTAAATCCCCCCTTTCATCTTATGAATGCCATCTATAAGATCCGCAGGGATTTTGATGCCCTGAACATCACATTTCTCCGTAAACTTCTGGAAAATGCCGGGCTCCGTCCCGACCTTGAACTTTCCAGAGTGATCGAAGACCTTGAAATGTATATCAATTATTTCAACCTGCGCTTTCAGCAGGCATTAAAAGAGGGAGAATCAGGAGAAGACCTTCTAAGACGCCACGAAGCGCAGTGTCACAGACAATTAAATATCCTTTTATACGGAATTTTGGAGGTACATCATGAAGACAAATAAACAACATGGAAACGCCTGCTTCTATCTACGGTAGAGCCTTCCAGGGCGATCACAAAGCTTGCCATACCTGCAACCCTCGCTCTGGCATCCGACGCTGTCCTCCCATAGGCAAAGGACTATGCCTTCTGATATTTAATCAGAACCCCGTGGTCGTAGGATATAGAAGATGGGGCTCTATCTTCCTGATCAGGCCAATGAAGTCTATGGCTTCAAAGAATATGTATAAGAAATAAGCGGTCTGATATATGCCCTGGACGAAAGATCGTAGGAACTGCCAAGGGCTTGTTCCATGGCTTTTTCGTATTTGCTTTTCTCTTTTTTGTGTTTTATCATAGAGGCGAATGCTTTTAGCATCCATCGATCGCCCAGGGGCATTTTTTCATACCGCAGGCCACTCTGCATGTAAAAATGAGGGATATGCGCTAATTCTTCCTCTGTAAAATTGTTTTTCCACGCCTCCTCGATCATGTTCGTTTCCGTATCCGGCGTAGCGCCGGTGGCAAAGACAATCAATCTGCCCTCGCTGCTTTCCCCGAAAAGTTCTTTTGCTTTTTTCAGCCCGTCTACCATTCCGGCATGAAACCGTCCGCCGAAGATAATTGTCTCGTATCGCGACATCTTCTTGGCAGACACTTCTTTAAGGTCTGACATCTCACACTCCAGTTCTTCCGAGATCCACCGGGCATATTCTTTTGTGAAACCTGTGACGCTTTTATAAATAACTAATATCTTTTTATTCATTTTCTGTACCCTCCTTTGCACTTTTTAAAAATGCCTGATATGCCAGTTCCTGCTGCGCAAAGATCTCATTTTCGGAAATAGACGAAGACGTGGCTGAAAAAATTGTTCCGATGCCGATCGTATAGATCAGCATATTCAGATGCAGCTTCTTCGCTGCTGAAACAGAAATATGCAGTTCCTCTGCAATGACTTTTGCAACAGCCGGATTGGTTTCGGCACGATACAGTTCATCAAGAGAGGAAATCCCTTTCCTTTCCTGCGACAGATATATTCTGAAGATATGAGGCTCTTCTTTCGCGATCTGGATATATGCGTGTCCCGTACTTCGGAACAGATCCTTTTTATCAACAGACTTCCCTACATATTCCTGAATAAACGCCCTCGCTTTCTCAGCAACATCGTTCCTGAGTCCATTCATATTCTGACAGTAACTGTAAATAGGCTGCACGGAACACCCTAACTTTTCTGCAATGGTTTTTACGGTAGCCTTTTCCAGCCCTTCCTCTCGGGCGATCTCAAAAGCCGCGTCCACGACCATTTCTTTTGTAATTCTCTGTTTTGGCATAAAGATCCCTCCAAATAAAAAAAATAATAGAGTTATATAAACTTGTTATATAACTCTATTATATAATATATCAAAAGAACAATCAACTGCCTGATCTACATTTTAAATCTATATCCCACGCCCCAGATAGTTTCGATATACTGCGGATTGGATGTATCCATCTCAACCTTCTCACGGATCTTCTTAATATGCACCGTTACCGTGGCAATATCTCCGATGGACTCCATATCCCAGATCTCACGGAACAATTCTTCCTTCGTGTACACATGATTCGGATGACTTGCAAGAAAAGTAAGAAGGTCAAATTCCTTTGTCGTAAATGTACGTTCTTTTCCATTGATCCACACACGCCTTGCCGTCGTATCAATCTTAAGCCCACGAATCTCGATCAGCTTATTCTTCGACACTGCACTTCCCGTCAGACGGTCATATCTCGCCAGATGTGCCTTCACTCTTGCCACCAGTTCGCTCGGGCTAAATGGTTTCGTCATATAATCATCTGCCCCAAGTCCCAGTCCACGAATCTTGTCAATGTCGTCTTTCTTTGCGGATACCATAATGATCGGTGTATTCTTTTCATCACGGATCTTGCGGCAGATCTCAAATCCGTCCACGCCCGGAAGCATCAGGTCGAGAATAAACAGGCTGTAGTCCTCCTCAAGTGCTTTCTTAAGCCCCGTCTCACCATCATTTGCCACTTCCACTTCAAATCCGCTAAGTTCCAGATAATCTTTTTCAAGATCTGCAATCGCTTCTTCGTCTTCTACAATTAATATCTTATTCATTTATTGGCACCTCCTGATGTTTTCTAAGCACAAAGTACATGGTCGTTCCCGTATTTTCCCTGCTTGTCGCCCAGATCTTGCCCCCATGCTCTTCGATGATCTTCTTCACAATAGAAAGCCCGATCCCACTTCCTCCCTTGGAAGAATTTCTCGATGCGTCTGTGCGGTAAAACCTGTCGAAGATATTCGGCAAGTCTTTTGCGGCAATTCCTTTCCCATTGTCTTCCAGTTCCACCTGGATAAAGTCTCCCACGTCTTTCACCCTGAGATTGATCTTGCCCCGTTTCTTGTCCATATATTTGACAGAATTATTAATAATATTATGGATCACTCTCCGGATCTGTTCCGCATCCGCGATAACTCTGACTTCCGGATCCACATAATTAAAATACCCAAACTGCACGTTCTTCGCCTCAAGCTCCAGAGACAATTCCTCCGAACAGTCGTTAAAATAATCATTGACCGACAAGATACTGAAATTATATGGAATCCTGTTTGTATCAATCTTGGAATACAATGTCAGTTCATTGATAAGAAGATCCATCTCATTCGCTTTATTGTAAATGGTCCGGACATATTTATCCAGTTTCTCCGGCGTGTCTGCCACTCCGTCAATGATCCCTTCCGCGTAGCCCTTGATGGTCGTTACCGGCGTCTTAAGGTCATGGGAAATATTACTGATAAGTTCCTTACTCTCTTTATCGTAGGTAAGCTTCTCCTCCGCATTGTCTTTCAGCCTCTTTCGCATATCTTCAAGGCTCCTTGACAACTGTCCCAGTTCATCATCCGACTCCGCTTTTAATTCAAACTCCAGATTTCCTTCTTTGATGTTTCGCGCCGCCACCTGCATTTTCCCCAGAGGGCGCATGATGCTTTTGTAGATCCAGAATATCAGACCCGCTGCCGTCAGTATCAGGACCAACACGATACAGACCATCATATCTACAAAGAATTCCTCCATCTCCGGAATCATATTGCTTACATCTGTGATGATAAACGCACTGCCCTTCGACCCTTCCGGATAATGAAAATCAATCTGTTTCACCAGTGAATTTGCCTTTCCGCCCAGGTAGATCCCGTTCTTCGAAGTCGTGTCCAGATCCCCATAATCAGGAAGCTGGCGGATGACGTTCTTCACTTCCTCGGTGTCCTTTCCCGTGTAAACGATCGTCCTTTCCTTGCGTACGATCAGATACGCTTTCTTTTCTGTCAGTTTTCTGTTAAATTCATTCAGATATGTGGCGTCTTCCAACTTCTCCGGCTCTTTTTCTATCATACCGGACAGTTCTCCATAAAGGCTCTCTGTCACACCTCCGAGGATCTGCATGGGATTCGAAAGACTCTCTATCGTGGCATCCGCGATCCCGTATGTTTTCTGTATCGCCCCTACCTGATACCTGCTAAGAAGTGTGATCATGGCAGTGGATAATAAAATCGGAATTAATATAATTATAAAAAACGCGATAGTCAGCCTTGTTTTTAACTTCATATATATGTCCTCCGATTTTAAGTATAGCATGAAAACAGGCGCTTCACACGAAAGCGCCCATAAACATTTATTAAATTTCTATAAATCACAAACACCTATATTTCTTATAGATAACGTTTCAGCACGTCCACCTTATCTGTCCTCTCCCAGGAAAACTCTGCATCTGTACGTCCGAAATGTCCATACGCAGACGTCTTCTTGTAGATCGGTCTTCTTAAATCTAACATCTTAATGATTCCTGCCGGACGAAGGTCAAAGTTCTCTCTTACGATATCAACTAATTTTTCCTCAGATATCTTTCCCGTTCCGAATGTGTCAATCATAATAGATGTCGGCTGTGCTACACCGATCGCATAAGACAACTGAATCTCACATTTTTTTGCAATGCCCGCTGCTACAATATTCTTTGCAACATAACGTGCTGCATAAGCTGCAGAACGGTCTACCTTCGTGCAGTCCTTACCTGAAAATGCACCGCCGCCGTGACGTGCCATTCCACCATAAGTATCCACGATGATCTTACGTCCTGTTAAACCAGAATCTCCATGAGGGCCACCAATTACAAAACGTCCTGTCGGGTTGATAAAGAACTTTGTCTTCTCATCTACCATCTCTGCCAGAACTACTGCATCAAATACATGCTTCTTAATATCCTCGTGAATCTGCTCCTGCGTTACATCCGGGTCATGCTGCGTAGAAAGAACTACCGCCTCCAGACGTTTCGGAATTCCCGCCTCGTCATACTCGACTGTAACCTGAGACTTTCCATCCGGTCTTAAATAAGGAAGCGTTCCATTTTTACGAACCTCTGCAAGCCTGCGCGTCAATTTGTGTGCAAGCGAAATCGGATAAGGCATCAATTCCGGCGTCTCATCACAGGCATATCCAAACATCATGCCCTGATCCCCTGCTCCGATCGCCTCGATCTCGTTATCCGACATCCGGTTCTCTTTCGCCTCCAACGCCTTGTCAACACCCATCGCAATATCACTGGACTGCTCGTCAATTGCCGTGATGACACCACATGTGTGCGCGTCAAATCCATATTTTGCCCGATTGTATCCGATCTCGTCTACGGTATCACGGACGATTTTCTGAATATCAACATAAGCATTCGTTGTAATCTCGCCCATTACAAGCACAAGGCCCGTTGTGATCGCCGTCTCACATGCCACACGACTGTTCGGATCCTGCTCCATCAACGCATCAAGCACCGCGTCAGAAATCGCATCACAGATCTTGTCCGGGTGACCTTCAGTCACTGATTCAGATGTAAATAATAATTTCTCCATTTTTTACCTCCTTTGTGGGTTGGGGACGGGGTTAAATTAAATTTACTCCGTCCCAGATTAAATTCTCCCTGTCCCTTTTTGAACTTTCCCCTGTCCCAAATTGATTTTCCTATGTAAACACGCCGGGCGCGGTCGCCTGCGACATATTACATTTTCGCGCGAGTAACATTCGAAGGATTTTTTTGATATGGGAAACCGATGTTTTCTATATCATAAAAAACAGCCCACAACAAGCGGACTGTTTTATATCTTTTATAAATCAATCCTCTTATTGTTCGATTGCTCGCTCAGGTTGGCACCTTCCCATCACGGGGGTTGCCGCAGTTTCACAGGTCCTTTGTACCTCCACTGCTCTGAATAAGAGAAAGTTTACATTATTTATTTTTAGTATTTATAAAAATATACACAATTTCCCCGAAAATGTCAACTGGATTTTCCAAATTCTCTGAAATTTCTCTAAAATAAACCCAAAGTCCCAGATCAGCATTCCGCCTTCTCCCGCGAACTCTCCTTCAGAAATCTCGTTCCTGCAAGACCTACCCCGCAGGACACGCCTGCAATGATAAATGCCAGATTCTGCCCCGCCACTTCCAGAAGAAGCGGACACAACACAGAGACAATCCCATAGCCAATCATCACCGCCCCATAATTCATTCCCTGATACTTCATGCCGAAATATTCCGACACCAGCACCGGAAACACGCTTACAACTCCGCCATACATCAGGCATACCAGTGAGATAAACAGTCCTCCTCTTGCCGCGGTAAGCCCAAGGACGGATATAGTTGCTGCCAGATAAAGAAGTTGTATCATGATCCGACACCCTACTCTGTCAGAAATCCACGGAATCACAAACCTTCCGATAATATTCGCAAAAGATGCGATCACCACGCCGGCAAGCGCCTGCCCGTTCGTCAGCCCTCTCTCCATTCCAAGAGATTTCATCAACGGATTTACCAGCACATACGCCGGAATCGCCATCGCCATCACGATACAGATAATGTAAAATGATCTCGTTTTCATCATTTCTTTTGTCGTATACTGCTTTTGTGTTTCTTCGTTTTGTTTTAACGTCCCCGCACTCTGCTCTGCAAGTTCCTCCGGCGCTTCTTCTATAAAAAATGCCCCCAGACATAACACCGCATAAATGATCGTTACCATCAACATGGTAAAACGATATCCCCTTGCCGCCAACACATAATCACAAATGGGGTTCATAATTATACCGGAAACACCAACGACACCCATCGTAATTCCTGTAACCAATCCACGTTTATCCGGGAACCACGCCTGTGGCACAGCCACCAAAAGGCTGAAAGCGCAGCCGGAGCCAAGTCCGCCAATGGCACCATACCCAAGCGAAATCATCCACGGCATATCATAAGGCGCAACTGCCGCAAGCAAAAAACCGGCACACATCACATAACTTCCAAGCAAAATCGTCTTTTTCGCTCCCAATTTATGCTGTAAATAACCCCCGATCATATTTCCCAAAGCAAAAATTCCAATGATCACCGTAAACGGCTGACCAGAACCCGCCAGAGACATACCAAACTCCTGCCGGACATACGGCTGAAACACCGTCCATATATAAGGATTGCCATGCACAAAATTAACCGTTGCCGCAATTGCCAATATCACATATCTGTTTTGTATTTTCTTCATTACCTTCTCCTTATGCCCCATCTGGGACAGGGTATTTTCAATCTGGGACAGGGATAAATCAATTTGGGACGGAGTAAATTTAATTTTACCCCGTCCCCAACTTTAGCTTACTTTCAATTTGAATTTCTGGATTTCTCTTTCTGTCTCCACTTTCTCGATGATTCCACCTATACTGCGAAGTTTTTCCTCGAATCTCTCGTATCCTCTTTGGATATACACAATATCATCTACAATCGTAATTCCGTCTGTTGCAAGCCCCGCAATACAAAGCGCGGCTCCTGCACGGAGATCTGGCGCGCTGACACGGGCCGCAGAAAACTTCTCTACTCCCTCGATTGTCGCGGAGTTTCCTTCAACCTTAACGCTGGCTCCCATTCTTGCCAGTTCATCTAAATATTTGAAACGGTTCTCGAAAATACTTTCTGTGATCGTACTTGTCCCTGTACACAAAGCTAATGTGACTCCTATCTGCGGCTGCATATCTGTGGGGAATCCCGGATATGGCAATGTCTTCACATGTGTACTTGTCAAGTCTCCCTTGGAAACCACCCGGACTGCATCGTCAAATTCCTCGACTTCGCAGCCGATCTCCACAAGTTTTGCGATCGTCGCTTCAAGATGCTTTGGAATGACATTTAATACCGTTACGTCTCCTTTTGTTGCCGCTGCCGCAAACATAAATGTGCCTGCTTCAATCTGATCCGGAATAACAGAGTACTCCGTACCATGAAGATACTTTACGCCACGGATCTTGATTACATCTGTACCTGCCCCCCTGATATTTGCTCCCATGCTATTCAGGAAGTTCGCAACATCAACGACATGTGGCTCTTTCGCTACATTTTCCATGATAGTAAGTCCTTCTGCCATCGTTGCTGCCATCATGACATTGATGGTTGCCCCTACGCTTACCACGTCAAAATAAATGTGCTTTCCTGCCAGACGGTCTGCTTCTGCAATAATCTTGCCGTGCTCAATATCTACATCACACCCCAGGGCGCGGAATCCTTTCAAATGTTGATCGATCGGTCTGCTTCCGATATTGCACCCACCCGGAAGTGCCACCTCGGCATGTTTATACTTTCCAAGAAGTGCGCCTAACAGATAATAAGATGCCCGTATCTTCTTAATATAATCATATTCAATATTAATGTCATGGATCTTACTCCCGTTAATCCTGACTGTATGGCGGTCAATGCGGTGAACCATTCCGCCGATCCCTGCAATCGCGTCCAGCATGACATTAATGTCATTTACATCCGGAAGATTATCTATACAAACTGTTTCGTCTGTCATAATTGCTGCCGCAAGAAGCGCAAGCGCCGCATTCTTTGCTCCGCCGATCTCGACCTCTCCTACAAGAGGATTTCCCCCTTTAATAATATATTGTTCCATACTACACCTCAAAATTCTTATACACTCAATCTTTAACTTTATATTCTTATTTAAAATTTAAACAACACAAAAAAATGCATAATCCCTTATACACACTCAACAGTATAACATAAATCTGCAATTTGTAAAACATTTTTTACAAATATGTAACTTATCTGTAATATTTTCCCACTTTCGGTAGAACAGCCATGACCTTATCAAGAGTTTCCTCCAGATTAAGCCCGTCTTCACAGACAGTTACATCCGCATATTTCTCAAATAACGTCGTCCTCTCCTCGTACAGATCACGGAAAGTCTGCCCATCGCGAAGCACTACGCCGCGATTCCTGGCATTTTTAAGTCTCTTATTTATTATGTCATAAGATATTTTCAAATATACAACGGTACCGATCTCTTTATAATGTTTCATGGCATTTTCGCAATACACGATACTTCCACCCGGAGATATGACCGTGCGTTCTGCCTCCACAGACGCATTGATCCGGTCCTCTACTTCAAGGAATCCCTGCACACCTTTTTCCGCAATAATCTCTTTCAGAAGTCTGCCTTCTTTTTCCTGTATAAGAATATCTGTATCTACAAATCTATATCCAAGACGTTTTGCAAGAACTACGCCTACGGTACTTTTCCCAACGGCCGGCATTCCGATAAATATAATATTGTCCATATACCCGACTCCTTTGTACTTTTAAAACATCATTTTATCACATCGATGCCCATTCGTCCACTTTTCGCTCTAGTAAAACCGCCGTCTAAATTCCCGGTGATCGCACCGCCGTCTGCACAATTCCTGATAAGCAAGCACCTCAACCAGTTCCTGAAGCCATTTCCCCGGATTTTCCTCCGTATCCTTTACCCGCCCGTAGATCCTGCGGCACATCAGACGCAGCTGCAGCCTGTCAGGATATTCATCATACATCATACTGCCATCATATTCCAGACGGTCGCACTCTTCTTCCACAAACGGCAGCACCCGCTGAGCCGTTTCGGGATACAAACTCTTCATATAATCGTAATCTCGTCTGGTTTTTCTGTCATCATCGTACACCATATCATACATTACCGGGTTCTGATAAGTCATATAGTAAGGTAGCCTGTTGTCCATAATACCCTCTCCTGAAAATAAATATCTGCTTTATTATATGAATAAATCAGGAAAATGCAATCCGGGACAGGGTAAATTTAATGCAAAACCTTTCCTCTATTTTTCTACATCTACGCTTTATCAAAATCGATATCTTTCCAGCATATAGATTGGTACAGTTTCTATATTTTTATCTGTCCCCCCTTGGGTATCTCCTTTTAAATAAAGCAATTTATCTGCCTTTCCGCTCAGTTCAAAAAGATTGATATAGATTTTATGCGCAAAGTACTCATCCGCAAATTTATTAATAAGGTAGGTTTTCCCAACCTGCCTTGCTCCGCTCACCTCTAATGTACTATGCGTTCCATTCTCTTTCCACTTTATAAGACGTTCGTATACACTGCGTTTTAGATACATATTTCGTCTCCTCTCTCTCGATACACCTATTATATCAAAACTTTCCTTTTTATACATCTTTTTAAAGATCAATCAGATCAAGGCTTTTAAAATTGGCAGGATCTGGAAGATACCACGGGAATCCGTGGAAGAATATGTATTATCACAAAAAACTGTTTCTAGCAAATTTTAGCACAAAATTTCTCTTAATTTCCCCATTCCGGACAAATTCCGGACAAGCCTTGATTTTCCACTTTTTCTATGCTATACTACCACCCGTAGCAAAGCCCCGCAAAACCAAGGTCCATCGGGCTTGCCGCCGATTCCCGGCGTTAAATGAATCGAGTGTTCGAGACCTTCCACTCGTAAAACAAAACTAAAGGAGTACAATATTATGAAAAGCAAAAACATCACGTTTCTGACGCAGGCGTCCATGATCGCCGCTATCTATGTGGTGCTCACCATTGTGTTCGCACCCTTTTCTTTCGGAGAAGTACAAGTAAGAATCGCCGAGGCGCTTACGATCTTGCCTCTATTTACCCCAGCAGCCATACCAGGATTATTCATCGGTTGTCTCATCGGAAATATTTTAGGTGGCGCTATCCTGCCTGACATTATCTGCGGAAGTATAGCAACTTTGCTTGGCGCAATGTTTACTTACCGGCTCCGCAAGAAAACGCCTTTTCTGGCTCCGCTGCCACCAATTCTTTCCAATGTTATCATCGTTCCCTTTGTGCTGCGGTATGGCTATGGCATACTGCTGCCGGTCCCATTCATGATGCTGACTGTCGGCATGGGAGAAGTTCTCTCCTGTGGTGTACTGGGCATGATACTGTATACAGCGCTGCGCAGATATCGAAATGTACTGTTTCGCGGTATATAACTTCTCCTCTATTGCACATACGCTACATACGTGTGCCCGCTCCCTGCAGTCATAGCATTCATTTCTTCATAAGACACCGTATGACTTTCACCATTTCCCACATCGCGGTAATCCACGCTGCCATCATTATATCCCGTAATGACTACAGCGTCTTTCGCATTTAACATCGCGATGACCGGAATATCTTGATTTACGATATAGAGCACCTGCTCGGCGCTGCATCCGGTCAGATCCACACTTCTCCCTCCGGAAATCTCCTCCATGATCTCTACCGGAGTCTTCCCGCTTTTAAGTTGTGTGCGTATCGTCTCGACCTCTTCTTTCCCTGCAATGGTATATTGAAGGTCTCGGTTTCCACGCTCCCAGATATAAGTCTGCCACTCTGAGACTACCACGCCTCCCACTTCATCTGCGATCTGAATGGCGTCCCCTGCATTGTCACAAATCCCCTGCAGATCTCCACGGCCATACACATAACATCTTTGTTCCTTATTTTCCGTGTCAAATGTAATGTCTTCTGCTTTCTCGTGAAGCACCTGCTTTGGCTTCAACAGCTTTGGTTCCTTATCCGTAATGCCCTCCGCATAGACAAGATGCATCTGCGTCTCTTTTAGTTCCGTCACATAACTCTCTGCATATATATTGCTTTCCTTAGACTCTTCATTGTTGGTAATATAATCTTCCAGTGCTCCGGTATAGGTTTCGCCTTCCTTCGTAGCACGGTTCAAGGTTATCATATTCTCCTCAAATGTTGCGCCGAGTATATACATTCCTTTCTGCTCGTATGTCTTGACCGTCTTGCCCTTGCCATCTATAATATCCAGACGGTACATCGGCATTACTTCCTGGCCGGACACCGTCTTTCCTACATCCGACGTATTGGCAGTGCCGTAGACAAAATCACCGCCGATAAATCCAAGAGGCACGATCACCGTCCCCTGCTTGCAGGTCACAACCCGCTCTTCACCGGTCTTAAAATTAAGTACAGTCACATCGCAGCCCTCTTCCGTCTCCGACTGCATCTGGTATGCCGCCAGATGTCCATCTGCAGATACCACATATTGTTCGTTCGTAAGACCTGTCACTAATTCTTTCTTATAGCCGCTGACAACATCAACCCGATAGAGGGAACCCTCCACCAACATATAGAGCATTTCCCTGTCCACGCTGTAGTAGATAAGTTTTCCCAGTTTCTCCTCCGTTCGTCTGTAAGACTGATCATCCGAGACAAATGCTTTCTCCTCCACTGTATTCTGGGAAATATTGTAGTAATAAACCGCTACACCGACTTCCCCTTCATGTTCGCCACGATTCATATATCCTGTTACCGCAAATACAGTATTCCCGGCATCATCCATTTCCAGCAGTCTGACGTCGTGCTGGCCAAGACGGTTCCGCACATCGCTGTTCTCTGCATCCGAGAAACTGAATACAAGAGATATTTCATCCGTGTTCTGATTATAATTCCACAATTCATTTGCCTGAATAAATGACACCACCGTGCCGTTTTTATTTACCATATAAGGGACATCACTTCCCCGGATTCCAAGAAGGACTCCCGTCTCTGTAAGTATCTTGTGGGACGCATCAAATATCTGCTCCATCCATCTGTCATAATCCAGAAGATACGTCACTCCCCCTTCCGGATCCGGCCGGTGGCGCACCCGGAAAAACTCCGTGACACTGTAAGTATCCGTTTCATTTTCCTCTCCTTTACAGGTCACAAGATATTCCAGTTCCACTGACATATAGACATCGTTCATTTCTTTGATATTCCAATGTTCACCACCTACGACTTCCGGCTCAAGATCTCCCCACGCCACATGGTCATAATCCGAATGGATCGTTACATGATGAAAAGTCGTATTGTCCCCCTCCTCATTGGACTCAAGCGCATTCGTAACCATCAGATCTTCTGAGCCCTCCAGTGTTTTCTTGTGGAAGTCACGGATATAGTCCAGACATTTCAGCGCATTCGTATCACGCGCATCTACCAGCCTTGTATACAGGTAGAGTTCCTCCCCACCGTCCATCTGAAGTACAAGTTCCATCACACGCTCTTCATCTAAGGCTTTATCCCCTTTGAACGACAGCATCACCTTTTCCTCCGGTTTGTCCACCCTGGACTCCAGAATCTTCTCCTCCCCGTCCAGTGTATAGACAGTATAACGAATTCCGGTGATCTTATTCTCATACGGCTTGATACTCATCATCAACTGACCGTTCGTCACGGGTGTGATCGTATCACGCACAGCAAGAATATCCATCTCCTTCGTATAGACAGGCAGTGGATTTAAGGCATACCCTTCATAAGAAAATGTCACCTGCGGCCGGGTCGCTGTCCCCATATCCGCCGTCATATTATTATCATCTCTATTTGTAAAAACACTGAATATCACAACCGCAAGAATAAAAATTGCCGTCAATATTCCACCTTGAATCAGTTGTTTCTTCCATTTCATTTACATTCCCCTTGTCTGTCTAATAACCTTCCAAGTGTTGGTGACACGTGGAGAAATTCCTCACATGCCCGGATCTGCTCATCATTCGTTCCCTTTTTCCCAGTGCGCACTGCCCGGATCAAGATATTTTTCGGCGTATGTTCCATATCAATAAATTCCAGCACCTGCACCGCATATCCTTCGCGCTCCAAGTATTGTGCCCGGAGTCCGTCTGTAATAAGTGCCGCCATGCGCTCCTTAATAAGCCCGTACCCAAGCACCGGTTTTAAGATATCATTTTCTATCTGCTGATTCAGTTCATGCTGACAACATGGCACGGACAAGATCACCTTCGCATTCCAGCCCACTGCCTTGGCAAGCGCAAAATCCGTCGCTGTATCACAGGCATGGAGCGTCACTACCATATCCACTTCTTCCGTTCCTGTATAGTCCGCGATATTTCCTTCCAAAAACTTTAACTTCTCATAACCGTATTTCACACTCAGTTCATTGCAATGACGGATCACATCACTCTTCAGGTCAAGACCGATGATACAGACGTCATACTTCTTCAGTTCATGCAGGTAATAATACATCGCAAACGTAAGGTAAGATTTTCCACAGCCAAAATCCAGGATCGTGATTTCCCTGTCTCCTGGAATTTCCGGCAATATGTCCTCTATAAATTCCAAAAAACGATTGATCTGTCGGAATTTATCAAACCTGGAATGGACCACCTTTCCCTCTTTTGTCATAACCCCAAGATCCTCAAGGAACGGAACCGGAGTTCCTTCCTTTAAGATATACTGCTTCTCACGGTTATGCGTAAGACTCGCCTGTTCCTTTGCCACCTTGTGCGCCTTGCTCCTGATCGTAACCTTTCCCTTCTTACTTATGAGCACTGTATGCACGTGACTCCTCGTCTCAAGTTGCATCTGCTTCATATTTTCCATCCATTCCAACAGACATTCCACCGCCTCCGCAGGCGCAAGATTTTCATGAAAAACCTGCACTCCCCGAAACGTCTCGATCTGAAACAACAACTCTTCCTTCTTAAGAAGCGGACGCACCTTTATCTTAAGCACCCTTTCCTTATCCCGTGGGTTACTTAGTACCGCCTGAAGACATTCACTATTTAAATTTTCCTGTAATAATAGTCTTAATTCATTCATAATATTAATATTGTAATGTTTTTTCAAGGAAAATGCAATCTGGGACGGGGTAATTTTAAAATTACCCCGTCCCAGATTGAAATTACCCTGTCCCTATCTGACTCTTGGAAAGGTTATCGTTACTCTGAACAGATCTCCGTCCAAATACAATTCAAAGGTGCCGCCCTGCATCTGCGCCAGTGACTTTGCGATGGAAAGTCCAAGCCCGCTGCCTTCTGTGCTTCGTGATACGTCGCCACGGATAAATCTCTCTGTAAGTTCGTCTGCCGAAATATTCAGTGGCTGCTCGGATATATTCTTAAGGCTGAACATCACTGTCTGCTCGTCTACTGCAAGGTCTCCGTACACTCTGGTTCCTTCCATTGCGTATTTCGCTACATTATTATAAATATTCTCGAGGATTCTCCATGTACGTCTGCCGTCTGCCCGGATGATCGCCTCTTCTTTTGGAAATGTCAGCACTTCTTTGAGCCCGCGTTTTGCGAATTTTTCTTCGAATTCTCCGCTTGTCTGCTGTATCATCTCCACCAGATCCAGATCCATATATTCTAATGTGATGTTCCCGGAACTTACCTTGGAAGCCTCCACGATATCTTCTGTCAGAGTCTTAAGCCTCTGGGATTTCTGCTCCAGCACTTCAATATAATGCCGGATCCTTGGATCCTCAAAGTTCTCCTGTCTCAGTAGTTCCACGTAGTTGATAATAGACGTAAGGGGCGTCTTGATATCATGGGAAACATTCGTAATAAGATCTGTCTTGAGGCGCTCGCTCTTCATACTCTTTTCAACCGCCGCATCCAAACCTGCGCCAATGCTATTGATATCTTCTGCTATCTGCCGCTGTTCTCCGCGAAGTCCGTCAAGGGAGATCTTATAATCCACTTCACCTTCGTAAATCTTATGGATGCCATCTTTGATCTTCTTCCTGCCGATCGCCTGATAGACAAACCATACAAATAATACTCCCCCTCCTCCAAATGCAATCAGGAGAAATATCCCCGCATCGCCTACGCTGTAAGCGCCCATCATTATAAGTTCAAGAAACACGAATGCTGCGAATAAAAAGACAACCTTCCATACGCTATTCAAATGATGGTACATCAGTCTTACAAAATGACAGATTTTCCTAAGCAGACTATCTTTCCACAGCGTCCTTGCTTTGATCCTTCTCACCAGACTTAAGAATCCGATCAGGAAAAGTGCATATAGAATCACCGCCAGGACCGCAAAACCTACCACATAGGCGATCGAGTTCCTGACATAATTGGTAACTCGTGCCAGCGCCATGCCTACTCTGTACACTTCAACTCCCATAAAACTGGAACCGTCAACGAATACCGCAGCGCCAGACCAGATCACGACGATCCCAAGAGCGATCATAACAGCCGCTGCAATCTCTGTATACCATCTGTCAAACCAAAGAAGATGGATCTCCTCGTCTTTCTCACTTCTTCCTGCCACGACCGCCAGCCATACCGTGCAGATCACAGCAATGAAAAATGCCACGATCGCCAGCGCCAGAAGTTCTCTTCCGTTAAAACCATATTCCTCAAATATCTTGTTCTCCGCATAAAACTGATCTTCGATCGGATAAGTAGTATCTACCGCTGCTGCAAATAGAAACTCTTCCCGGTCCGGTATGCTGCTTTTCAACTCCACAGCCCACCTGTCCATATCAATATCCATATTGTTCTCGGAGTCTTCGAGTGTCGGTCTCATGACCACATATTTTCCCAGGCTTTTCAGGCTTTCCAGACTCTTCTCCAGATTTTGATAATCCTGATATTCTGCCCGGTTCGTGTATACCGTCTTGTTTTTCTCATCTACGTAAATGTAAGCATAATTGGTATCTCCCTCTTTCTGCTCATACATTTCATCCTGATAGATCTCATAATCACTTCCAATGGTATAAATCGCACTTTTTAGCATGGAGAAAATATCTTCCAGTTTTCCATTCCACTTTTCATCCTCATTTACAAACTCCAGAATACTGCTCTTCCCCGCCGGCGTATACATCTCCTTTATCCAGTCTCCAGTATACACCCAGCAGTCCACATAGGCTGTTTTTCCTTCTGCGTCCTGAATCCCGCGAAATGTATCATCTGAGACATCATACCCTTGCTCTATTTCCCAGAGGATCTGTTCTTTTGTCGTCGCTCCATACTCTGAACCTGCAAAGATAAACTGAAGATCGCCTTTTTCAAAGAGATCATAAAACTCCGGCAATTTATAATAATAGTAAGAACCGTCCGTCTTCTGGCAAACGATGATCCTTTCATCGTAATAGTCATCTTCACCTCCACCTCCATCTATCTTATCATACCAGTCCAGCAGATCTCCAAGGCGATACTGAAAATCTCCACTGATCTTCTGCTCATCTAATAACTTCTGATACGCATTTCCTTCCTGCTTCAAACTTCCATTCTCATGAAATGCCTCTATATCAATCAGCTGATCCTCATCTACTTCTCCATTTTGTTCAAATAACTGCTCTACCCGGATTCTCTCTGCAGCATGATAACTATAGCTGTTCATTAATTCTGCAAATCCCACAGTGTCCTGATACTCTTTCGCAGGTTTTGACCGAAATGCCTCCAGCGCAACGGTCGGATATGCCGCCAGCCACATCATAACGGATGCCGTCACGATGATCATCACATGCGCCAGAATGGTCAGAATCCCTTTCACCAGACCAGATCTGTACTTTTTTGATCTCATAGTAACTCCCTTCTAAAGTTTTTCTATCTTATACCCGACTCCCCAGACAACTTTAAGATAACGAGGATCTTTTGGATTGATCTCGATCTTCTCCCGGATATGTCTGATATGTACCGCTACCGTATTATCCACTCCGATAGCATCTTCCTTCCAGATATTTTCATATATCTGATCAATAGAAAATACTTTCCCCTGATTTTTTACAAGCAATAACAATATATTATATTCAATCGGTGTAAGCTTCACCGTATCTCCATCTACCGTAACTTCTTTCAGATCATCGTCGATCGATAATCCGCCCGTAGAATATACATTCTTTTTCTCCATATTCACCGTGCTTCCAAGTTTGGTATAACGGCGCAGCTGAGATTTTACTCTTGCCACAAGTTCCAACGGGTTAAATGGCTTCGTCAGATAATCATCTGCCCCTACATTTAATCCCAGTATCTTATCTGCATCCTCGGATTTTGCTGACAGGATGATGATCGGCATATTGTTCACTTCGCGGATCTTGAGCGTCGCACGGATCCCGTCAAGTTTCGGCATCATCACATCAATGATCAGAAGATCCGGCTGGCAGGTCTTCAATACCTGAAGCGCTTCCTCGCCGTCATAAGCCTTCAGCACTTCATATCCTTCCTGCACCAGATATATCTCTATCGCTTCTACGATTTCTTTATCATCATCACATACTAATATTTTTTCCATTTCGATCACCTCCTTTATATAATACAAAAATATCAGAAAATTTTTAAGACTCTTTGCTGAAAATTCTTAAGATATTATGAATATATATTTGCCCCCTTTTGTTTCCATTTTATGAAATGCCATAATATGTCGAATTGAGTCTTATTTTTCCGCTCTTTAATGCTTTTTTTCATTTTTTTATTATAATGAAAAAAGGCTTACTTTCCTTATCTGGTATTGTTACAAAGGAGAATATACTATATGTACGATTTTGATATCGAATGTCTCATTCGCTCTTTGGGAATCGGCGCCAACTATCGCGGCTACCGTTATCTAAGTTATGGAGTAAAACTGTGTTCCTACAACGAAGACTATCTTCTGTCTATCAGCAAACTACTCTATCCTGAGATCGCCAAAGAGTTTCAGGCAACCAGCAGCAGCGTTGAACGAGATCTTCGTACCGTGGTTAAAGTCTGCTGGGAACGCGGCAACAAAGCCTTCTTGCAGGAGATTGCGCTCCACCCACTTCAGGACAGACCTACTTCTGGTGAATTTTTCGATATTTTAGTTGGACATTTAAACAGACAGAGGCAACTTAAAGTTGTCCTTTAAGCATTTCTTAAGATTTTTTCTTTTTCTTTTATAGAATTAACATATTTTAGACATATTTATCTTTTATACTTATACTCAGATAGTTGAACAGGATATCAACTATCTCCCCCTCATAAAAGTGTAAAAACACTTTACTCTCATTCCTTTAGATAACTATAAAAAGAAAAATCCGTTAGCCAAAAGGTTAGCGGATTTTTTCCGTTCTCATACTGCGCGGAACAGATAGCAATGTCACAACTGCCAGAATCAACGTCAGACTTTCTGCCATCGGTACCGCAAGCCAGATCCCATGAATCCCCAAAAACCCGGGCAGTACGATCAGGAACAGCAACAACAGTGCGAATGAACGCAGAAATGTGATCATTCCCGATATTTCTCCTTTTCCATAAGCCATCATACGGATCGCGGCAAATATATTTATCCCGGAAAACAAAAAGCCCAGTCCATATATCCGCATACCTGACACCGCCAGGGCATACACGCTGCTGCTTTTGGGAGCAAAAAGGGAGACTCCTGCAGGCGCAAGCAGAAAAGTGAATGCATAGATCACAACCGGCGCGATACAGAAAAACCGGCGCGCATATCGCTCAAGGACGCCGCAGACGTCAAACTTCTTATTTCCATAAGCGTAACTAAGAGGCGGTGCGATCCCCATAGAACAGCCAAAGTAGATTCCGATAAACAGAAACTGCAGATACATGATGATCGAGACTGCGGCAATCCCATCTTCTCCTGCATACGCCATGACCGTCCGGTTAAAAACGATCGTCGTGATCGCGATCGCCAGTTGGTTGACAAACTCGGACGTCCCATTCACTACGCAACGAAATCCTGTCTTTATTGATAACTGCTGCCCTGTAAAATGAAGTGTATTTTTCCGTTTTATCAAATAATAGATTCCCATAGCAAATGCGAGGAGTAATCCCAGAACCGTAGCCAGCGCCGCCCCCAATATTCCCATTTCCATACACCCTACAAGAATATAATCCAGGACAATATTCAAGATTCCCCCGGAAAGTGCCATGAAAAAACTATATGTCGGCGAACCGTCCACGCGGATAAAATACGTAAGAAGTTCCTTTCCGATAACAACAGGCGTACCGATCAGCCACCAGAACGCATACACTTTACAATCTGCTATCGTTAATCTGGTTGCTCCTAATACGGTCAGTATGGCAGGCAATCTCAGCCATACAAACACCGAGACCATGCAGCCAAGTAAGATCGCGGCGATCATACACACCGAAAATGTCCTGTCCGCTTCCCGTCTCTTCCCGCCTCCGATCTGAAGCGCGGCAATGGCGCTCCCTCCTGTTGCAAATGCCAATGCGATCCCTGTCAGCACATTTACGATCGGATATACAATATTGATGGCAGCCAATGCATTTGTTCCTACATATAAAGATACAAAAATCCCGTCTATGATCGTATAAACCGTATTAAACAAAGAAGTCAGGTACGTTGGAATGATAAACTTCAATACTTTTCCAAACCGTACTTCCTCTGCAGAATCAAAGATCAATAATTTTTCCATATCTATCCCTCCGTACTCATTTTAAACCTTAAAGTTACTTGAAGGTCAATACAAAATCTGATATAATCAAACAAAATTCCTTAGGGGTGATGGTAATGGATAAACGATTTCATATTGGAGAAATCTCACATTTTTTTGATCTTCCTGCTTCTACATTACGTTACTGGGAAGACGCCGGGATCGTAGTTTCCTGCAAAAATGCCGAGAACAACTATCGCGAATACACAGTGGCAGACTTGATGAAACTCTCAGATATTATCTTTTACAAAAATCTTGGGATTCCCCTGAAGAAGATACCGACAATGGAACATTCCACGCCGGAAGAGCACGAATCTTTATTTGAAGCAAAAATTAAAGAATTAAAAAATCAGCAACAACAAATACAACGTCGCATTGAAAAACTACACTCCAGACTTGACGCCATCCACACTTTGGAGGAATTAAGGCTGCACCCATTTACAAAAACGGATATTGATACAGACTATATCGTATCTTTCGATCTGATTGAAATCGAAAAACTCCGACAATACATGGAAGATCCTTACTTATATTCTCGTGTACAACACTCGGAAAACATCCGGACGGAGCGCCGCGGACTGACGGTCCCGACAGAACAGTTATCACTTTTCCCAAAGTCAGAAATACTTTGGGAAAAAAATAACCATACCTATATTGCCTGTCTGATGAAAGAAGAGGTTACCGAAGGATTTCCTAATAACCTGCACGAACTTTTAGCCCATCTCCAAAAGACATACCGCACCGGCTATATTATCAGCCGTTTCTTGCTATGCGCTCAGGAAGATGGGAAACTTTATGATTTTTATAAAACATTTGTCGAGATCATCCCTTAACAAACAGGACACCTGTGAGACAGCCACACATAGATATCCTCGTAGACCTGCTCACGGTCCAGTTCATTTAAAATCTCGTGCCGGTCGCCCTTATATAATTTCAACTGCACGTCTTTGATCCCGGCTTTCTTATATTTCTTATAAATCTTATATACAGCTTTGCCAAAATTTCCTACCGGGTCATCAGAGCCCGCCACAAAAAATATCGGAAGATCTTGAGGAATTTTACCGACACTTTCCCTGTCCGTAAGCACTTTCATTCCCTCAAACATCTGATAATAGCCATTGACCGTAAACACAAAATCACATTGCGGATCTTCTGCATAACGCACGCAATTTTCCACATTTGTAGACAGCCAGTTAGCTCCTGTTTTATCATCTTTGAACTTCTTGTTGAATCCGCCAAAACTTAAGTTATGGATCAGCCGGCTTCTATATTTCCAGCCCTTTACAAGAGCAAATGCTTTGCACAGCAGTTGTCCGAAATTCAGAAGAAGCGGTCCATGATGACCAGTCCCCATGATCACTGCCCCGTGAAGACCTTCCCCGTACATTGTCAGATATTGCCGCAGCAGGAACGAACCCATACTGTGTCCCAGCATGAAATATGGCACATCGGGATACTTCTCCTTCATGATCCCGCGAAGCGTATGAATATCTCCGATCACATATTCATTTCCCTTCTCGGCGTGGAAATATCCATAGAACTCATCACCCTGCACGGATCTTCCATGTCCCAGATGATCGTGTCCGAAGACACAGATACCTCTCTCATTTAAATATTCTGCAAATTCATCATAACGCCCGATATGCTCAGACATGCCATGGCATATCTGAAGAACCGCCTTTACGTCTCCTTCCGGGATCCACTCGACTGCATGAATCTCAGTCACTCCATCCATAGACAGATACCCAAATTCTCTCTTCATAACTGATATTCCTCCCACTAAATCGTTTCTTTTAACGCTCATTCATCGGTATATACTTTTTATATGGCGCCAACGGTTTGTATGCCGGACGGATGATCTTATCCACATTCTTAAGTTCTTCCAGACGATGTGCGCTCCAGCCTACGATACGCGCGGTTGCGAAGATAGGCGTATACAGTGACGGCGGAAGATCCAGCATACTGTACACAAGCCCACTGTAAAAGTCTACATTTGCATTGACACCTTTGTAGATCTTTCGTTTTTCGGCGATAACCTCCGGCGCCATCTTCTCCACCATGGCGTAAAGCGCATACTCCTTTTCGCACCCCTTCTCTTTTGCGAGACGTTTTACAAATTTCTTGAATATATCCGCTCTCGGATCTGATATGGAATAAATGGCATGCCCCATACCATAGATAAGACCTTTCCTGTCAAATGCTTCCTTCTCAAGAAGCGCATTCAAGTATGCCCTTACTTCTTCCTCATCTTCCCAGTCAGATACAACTTTTTTCATGTCTTCAAACATCTGCGTTACCTTGATGTTTGCACCGCCATGCTTTGGTCCCTTAAGAGATGCCATCGCCGCTGCGATCGTCGAGTATGTGTCCGTCCCCGAAGAAGTGACTACGTGTGTCGTAAATGTAGAATTATTACCACCGCCATGATCCATGTGAAGCACCAGCGCCATGTCAAGGATCCTTGCCTCCAGTTTCGTATATTTACGATCCTCCCGTAACATCATCAATATATTCTCCGCTACAGACAACTCCGGTGACGGTGCGTAGATAAAGAGATCTTGCCCCTGGCGATAATTATAAGCATGATAACTGTACACCATCATCATCGGAAATTGGCTGATCAGGTTCAGACACTGTCTCAATACATTCGGAATAGACGTATCATCTGCTTTGTCATCGTATGTATATAAACTTAAGATAGAACGCGACAGATTATTCATCATATCAGAACTTGTCGCTTTCATAATAACATCTCTTACAAATGTCGGCGGCAGCGTACTCCTCCTCACAAGCACTCCGTGGAATTCTTCCAGTTCCTGCTGATTCGGCAGTTCTCCAAATAACAATAGATATGCAATTTCCTCAAACCCAAACTGTTTATCCTTTAAGAATCCATCTACGAGATCCTTGATGTTGTAACCGCGATAATAAAGATTGCCTTCACAAGGTACTTCCACACCGTCCACAACCTTTTTCGCACATACATCAGATATATTCGTCAGACCCGCAAGCACACCTTTTCCATTCAGGTCTCGCAGCCCTCTCTTCACTTCATACTTTGCATACAGTTCCTTATCAATCGCATTATTCTTCTCACACAAGTCCGCCAGTCTCTGCACCGCCGGCGTCACCTCGAATAACACATGTCCTACATCTCTTGAATTATTTGACATAATCATCACCCTTTCTACCCCTTCTTAATTGCCCGATTATTTTCGTCTTTCTTCTATATAATTACTCAGTTCCCCAAATTCTTCCAGTGTCAGGGATTCGCCCCGCACTCCCACACCTTTGCCTAACTGCTCGATCGCCTCTATGATGACTTCCTTGGGAATGTCTAATTTATCAGAATTATTCAGTCCATTTACCAGTGTCTTTCTGCGCTGGTTAAAAGACGCTCTTATGATATCAAACAGCAATCGCTCATTTTGAACCTCTACCGGAGGCGCTGCATGCCTCGTCAGCCGGATCACTGCAGAACCAACCTTCGGCCTTGGCATAAAACAGTTCGGCGGGACATTTGCCACAATGTACGGTTCGGCATAATATTGAACTGCCAGCGATAACGCTCCGTAATCCTTATTTCCCGGTCCCGTCTGCATACGTTCCGCCACTTCCTTCTGTACCATGACCGTGATACTCTCTACCGGCACATGCGATTCAAACAGCCCCATGATGATCGGCGTCGTAATATAGTACGGAAGATTCGCCACGACCTTAATCGGTTTCCCATTATTTTCTTCTCTCACCAGTTTCTCAATATCCACTTTCAGAATATCTTCATTCAGAATCTCTACATTTTCATATCCGTCAAGCGTATCCGATAAAATCGGTATCAAATTCCTGTCGATCTCTACGGCAACGACCTTTCTCGCAGCTTCCGCCAGATATTGCGTCATCGTCCCAATCCCCGGTCCGATCTCCAGCACCATGTCATCCTTCGTAATCTCTGCCGCCCGTATGATCTTGTCCAGAACATGAGAATCAATCAAGAAATTCTGCCCGAACTTTTTCTGAAACGTAAATTGATACTTCTGCAAGACTTCTATCGTATTCTGCGGATTTCCCAGCGTAGGTTTCCTCATCTATATCTAATCTCCAATTTATATACTATTTGGGGGAATGCATCTCCTGACCCTTGTACTACATTATACAATAACATCGTCCAAAATCATATTAAGAATATATGAATTTTTAAATCTGAATCTGGGACGGGGTAAATTTAAATTTACCCCGTCCCAGATTCAAAATACCCTGTCCCAAATTCAGTTGTAACAAAATGTTAAAAATCAACTCAGCCCATATACCTTCTTTGCATTCTCTTCCGTTTGTTTTAACACGTCTTCACGAGTGATTCCTTTAATCCTTGCAATTTCCTCTGCCACGTAACAGATATATGCAGAATGATTCCGTTTGCCACGATACGGCTCCGGCGCAAGGTACGGGCAGTCCGTCTCAAGCACGATCGACTCAAGAGGCACTGTTTCAACTACCTGTTTTAATTTCTTCCCATTTTTAAAAGTGACTACACCGCCGACGCCGATCAGGAACCCAAGTTTTACATATTCTACCGCCAGTTCTTTTGAACCGGAGAAACAATGAATAATACCTTTTAATCCCTGCCCGTGCTCTTTCATCACCTGAAAAGTATCTTCAGAAGCATCCCGGCTGTGGATATTAACCGGAAGATCCAGTTCTCTTGCAAGGTCAAGCTGACGGATAAACCATTCTTTTTGTACTTCACGCGGCTCCACGTCCCAGTGATAATCAAGCCCGATCTCCCCGACCGCTACAACCTTATCGTCCTTAAAAAGTTCCTTCATGCGGGCAAATGTTTCTTCGTTCAGATCTCCCACCTCATCCGGGTGAACCCCCACCGCTGCATACATGAACGGATACTTGTGTGCCATGGCAACCACCTTCTCACAAGAATCATAGCGAGCGCTCACATTAACAATCGTCCCAACCCCCTGCCCGGGCAGAGAAAGAATCAGTTTCTCGCGGTCCTCATTAAATTGTTCATCATCATAATGTACATGTGTATCAAATATCATAGCCTCTCCTTTAATCTGGGACGGGGTAAATTTAAATTTACCCCGTCCCAGATTCAAAATACCCTGTCCCAAATTCAGTTGTAACAAAATGTTAAAAATCAACTCAGCCCATATACCTTCTTTGCATTCTCTTCCGTTTGTTTTAACACGTCTTCACGAGTGATTCCTTTAATCCTTGCAATTTCCTCTGCCACGTAACAGATATATGCAGAATGATTCCGTTTGCCACGATACGGCTCCGGCGCAAGGTACGGGCAGTCCGTCTCAAGCACGATCGACTCAAGAGGCACTGTTTCAACTACCTGTTTTAATTTCTTCCCATTTTTAAAAGTGACTACACCGCCGACGCCGATCAGGAACCCAAGTTTTACATATTCTACCGCCAGTTCTTTTGAACCGGAGAAACAATGAATAATACCTTTTAATCCCTGCCCGTGCTCTTTCATCACCTGAAAAGTATCTTCAGAAGCATCCCGGCTGTGGATATTAACCGGAAGATCCAGTTCTCTTGCAAGGTCAAGCTGACGGATAAACCATTCTTTTTGTACTTCACGCGGCTCCACGTCCCAGTGATAATCAAGCCCGATCTCCCCGACCGCTACAACCTTATCGTCCTTAAAAAGTTCCTTCATGCGGGCAAATGTTTCTTCGTTCAGATCTCCCACCTCATCCGGGTGAACCCCCACCGCTGCATACATGAACGGATACTTGTGTGCCATGGCAACCACCTTCTCACAAGAATCATAGCGGGCGCTCACATTAACAATCGTCCCAACCCCCTGCCCGGGCAGAGAAAGAAGCAGTTTCTCGCGGTCCTCATTAAATTGTTCATCATCATAATGTGCATGTGTATCAAATATCATAGTCTCTCCTTCAATCTGGGACGGGGTAAATTTAAATTTACTCCGTCCCAGATTAAAAATACCCTGTCCCAAATTATAATATCTGTGCCCTGAGTTCTTCTGCGCTCTTCACAGAGAGAAGTCCTGGCGCAATATCGTATACGCTTCTTGCACCGCTCTCTCCTTTCTTAGCAAGGCGGTATGCCGCTCTTGCATAACATACAAGTACGCAAGCTGTAAACTCTGGATTGGAATCCAGTTTCAATGAGTATTCGATAATGTGCTTATTCCCGTCGTGCCCTGTCTCACCGCTTCGGATGACAAATCCGCCGTGAGGCATCGCGCTATGATCTCTTTTTAATTCTTCTTCTGTAATAAATGTTACCGTCGTGTCATATTCATCGAAATAATTGGGCATTGTCTTGATCGTCTCTTCGATCTTTGCAAGATCTGCGCCTTCTTCTGCCACCACATAACACTCGCGGAGGTGCTTCTCTCTTGTAGTAAGTTCCGGTGCGCTGCCGCTTCTTACACGCTCAACGGCTGTTTCAATCGGAACCGTATACTGGATCGCATTTTTTACCCCTTCTACGCGGCGGATCGCATCAGAATGTCCCTGACTGACGCCTTTGCCCCAGAATGTATAGGTACTTCCCTGTGGAAGGATCGCCTCTGCATACAGGCGGTTCAGGGAGAACATTCCCGGATCCCAGCCTACGGAAATAATTCCGATATTTCCGCCTGCTTTTGCTGCCTTGTCCACTTTTTCGAAATATTCCGGAATTCTTGCATGCGTATCAAAACTATCAATCGTATTGAAGTTTGCCACGATCTCAGGTCCCATGACCGGAAGATCCGTTGCAGAACCTCCGCAAAGCATCATAACGTCAATCTCATCTTTCATCAACAACATATCGTCAACGTGTTTTACTGTTACACCTTCTGTCTCAATCTTCACAGAAGACGGTTCTCTCCGTGTAAATACCACTTTTAATTCCATATCTTCATTACGGGCAATCGCGCGCTCTACGCCTCGTCCAATGTTACCATATCCGACGATACCAATTTTGATTTTTTCCATTTCTTAGCCCTCCATAAATTATTAGGTAGTGTCAAAAACTACCTGTTTTTTTGTACTAAAATCTAATAAAAACCTTGAT